>JAZQYH010000001.1:0-66986 GCA_045633415.1 Oscillospiraceae bacterium
TTTCGTTGGTGGAAGAAGCGGAAGAAAGCGGTACGTTAAAGGAAGAAGAATCGCAGTTGCTTCGTTCCGCGCTTGAATTTGATGATTTGAAGGTAGAGGATATATTAGTGCCTCGTGTGGACGTCTATGCTGTGGAAGAAAATTCCACGATGGAAGAAGTCGCAGAAGTGTTTGAAAAATCGGGGTATTCCCGTTTGCCTGTGTATAAGGACACGATTGATAACGTTATCGGTCTTATTCATCAGCGCGATTTTTTCATCAATTATGTAAAGGGTGAAAAACAGATTGGGCATTTGGTGCAGGAAATCGTATTCACTTCGGAATATACGCGTATTTCCACGCTCTTAAAGCAATTACAAAAACAGAAAATCCACATGGCGGCTGTATCAGATGAATATGGCGGCTTGGTGGGGATTGTAACGCTGGAAGATATTCTTGAAGAATTGGTTGGCGAAATCTGGGATGAAAACGACGATATCGTAAACGACTGGCAGGAAATCACAGAAACACGTTTTGAATGTTCTGGTGATATGAACCTTACAGACCTGTTTGACTATCTCGACCTTGATGAAGAAGAACTGGACAGCGCTTATTCCACTGCTGGTGGCTGGGCAACAGAAATAATCGGTGCAATGCCTGTTGTTTTTGATGCTTTCGACTACGAAAACTATACAATCCTTGTAAAAGAAATTGATGAAAATCATCGTATTTCACGTCTGCTTATTCTCAAGCATGTTACAAAGGAAGAAGATGAAGATTAATAAAAACCCGTTGTAGAAATACAACGGGTTTCTTTTTTACTGTAGTATAATATTTTTTATATATTCGGCAGTTTCCAGCACAGTCATATCATCATTGTATATTTTCACTGTGTCCATCAGGTCAAATCGTGGCAGTCGTTCCACACTTCTTTCGAAGTCTCTGTCTTCCTGCACCATATCGTTTTCCACTCGATGTTTCAATGTATGAGGACTGCAGGTGATTGTAAAGCGCCATATTTTGCAATTATCTGTACCAAGTTTTGTGACAATACTGTCATATATGCTTTCATAATCCATCACCCAGCAAAAGATGATATTTTTATACTCACTACAGGCAATAAAGTTATTGAGCATATGGGAGATATTGTCAGTCACCATAGCTTTTGTCTCTTCAGTCACAACAAAAGGGTCAGCCATCCAGCACCAGTCTCCATCCAGATATACGCTGTTGTCAAGCAGTTTGTTCAGCTGTTTGGAAACACTGCTTTTACCTACAGCCATTGTGCCATTTATAAAAATAATATTCTTCATGCAAACACCCCGAAAAAATGAATTTTCTGTAAATTATTATATATTTTATTTTGATTTTTTGCAATAAGGAGTAGAATAAGACAAATAAAAGTCTTTTTTCATTGATTATTATATGAAAATGTTGTAAAATATAATAGATTACATACGTATTTTAGGAGGCATATATGCCTAAACATATAACCAGATTACTTTCAAGTTATCGTCGCTTAATACTGTTCCTTATGGACCTGCTTGTTATTTGTGGCGCATACCTTTTCACATGGATGGCAATAGGTGGCCGGCGCTCTGTTGATGACTATTTCAGCATCACTGTTGCAAGCTGTTTCCTGTTTGTATCCTGCTATGGAATAATTTTCTATGCTACAGGTATGTACGACAGTTTGTGGCGATATGCAGAAATTGTGGAATTCTTCAGATGTGCGGCATCCAGTGTGTTGGCCGTTATTGCATTTATGGTAATTTCCATGATGATTTTTCAGGAAAAAAGAGTTCCGATTACAGTTTATGCACTTTCTGCAGCATTGGCATCTTCATTTACACTTTATACCCGATTAAGTTACCGAATGTTCCGTAATACCAAAATTAACTCAATGGGGAAAAAACGACAGCGAGTACTTCTTGTTGGTGCAGGGGATGCGGCATCTACACTGATTCATGAACTTAACAAGAATACATCAAAAGAGATGAACGTTATCTGCGCAGTCGATGACGATAAAAATAAACTTGGCCGCAGTATTATAGGTGTTGAAATCCTTGGCACAACAGAAGATATTCCTTCCCTTGTTACACAGTGCCAGATAGATACTATTCTTATCGCTATTCCTACCCTGGACAGTGAAAACAGACGCAGAATTCTCAATATCTGCTCACAGACAAACTGCAATATCAAAACACTGCCTGACATTGTAAAAATTATTGCAGACGGCAAAGACCTTGCAAGCCGCATTACAGATATTAAAGTTGAAGACCTTCTTGGTCGTGACCCTGTAGTTCTTCAGGATGAAGCTACAGCGCTTATTAAAGATAAAGTTGTTTTTGTTACAGGTGGCGGTGGCTCCATCGGTAGCGAGTTGTGTCGCCAGATAGCCAATATCGGTCCTAAAAAGCTGGTAATTATTGATATTTACGAAAACTCAGCATATGCAGTACAGCAGGAACTTAAACGTAAATACAACGGCAATCTTAATCTGGAAGTAAGGATTGCTTCTGTTCGTGACACAAAGAAAATGGATGCACTTTTTGATGAGTTCAGACCACAGGTTGTTTTCCATGCGGCGGCACACAAACATGTTCCACTTATGGAAGATGCACCTGAAGAAGCAGTTAAAAACAATGTTTTTGGTACTTACAACTGTGCACTGTGCGCTGAAAAATATGGCGTTGAAAAATTTGTTCTTATTTCCACAGACAAAGCTGTTAATCCTACAAATGTAATGGGTGCAACAAAACGTATCTGTGAAATGATTGTTCAGAACATTGCCCAGAGCAGTGAAGGCAGCACCACATTTGTTGCTGTACGTTTTGGCAACGTTCTCGGTTCAAACGGTTCAGTTTTACCACTGTTCAAAGACCAGCTGGCTGAAGGTGGTCCGCTGACTGTTACACATCCGGATATCGTTCGTTACTTTATGACTATCCCAGAAGCTGTAAGCCTTGTGCTTGAAGCCGGTGCTATGGGCGAAAAGAGCGGCGAAATATTTGTTCTGGATATGGGCGACCCTGTAAAAATTGTAACACTTGCAGAAAATGTTATTAAAATGTCTGGCTTCATTCCATATAAAGACATTGATATTGTGTTTACAGGCCTGCGTCCAGGTGAAAAAATGTATGAAGAACTTCTTCAGGACGAAGAAGGTGTACGTAAAACAGCCAACAGTAAAATCTTTATTGGTTCCCCACTTAAAATGGATGCTGGCAGATTCTTTACAGACCTTCTGGAGCTGAAAGCGGTTGCATACGAAAATGACGGGGAAGCATTGCTCAAGAAACTGAAAGTTATGGTTCCTACATTCAATCACGAAATAGCTGAATATTGAGAGATTAAATATGTATAAATATTTTAAAAGATTTTTAGATATAGTTCTGTCAGCCAGTGCACTGCTGGTGCTTTCACCGGTTTTGTTGGTAATTGCAATATTAATCAAGCTTGACTCAAAAGGTCCTGTTTTGTTTAAACAGAAACGTGTTGCCAAAGATAAAGAGCATTTCCAGATACTTAAATTCAGAACAATGTATGCGGACGTACCAAAAGATGTTCCTACACATCTTCTGGCAGACCCAGAAAGTAAAATTACAAAAATTGGCCGTTTTCTGCGTAAATCCAGCCTTGATGAACTGCCACAAATCTGGAATATTCTTGTAGGCGAAATGAGCATTATCGGTCCACGACCAGCTTTGTGGAATCAGTTTGACCTTATTGAAGAACGCGACAAATATGGTGCAAATGATGTCCGCCCAGGTCTTACAGGTCTTGCACAGGTAATGGGCAGAGATGAATTGCCAATCGATGTAAAAGCGAAATACGATGGCGAGTATGCCCGGAATGTAACTTTTGCACACGATGTAAAAATCTTCTTTAAAACAATTACCAGTGTTTTAGGCGCTGAAGGTGTAAAAGAAGGCAAGCAGTAATCCAATAAAATTGAGGCCTCCCTCAGATGAGGGAGGCTTATGTTTTTATTTATTTTTCATTTGAATTCTTTTTGTTTTCGTTTTTCTGCTGTTTCTGACCACGCTGTTCAGTTTTCTGCTTTGTCTGATTTTTGTTGTTTTCTTTTGCCATTTTAAATCAACTCCCTTCGCAAATAGTATAAACATACTGAAGTTTTTTATTCACAGTAAAAAATTACCGTGGTCGTCACCACTTGCAAATACTGTAAAACTATGGTAAAATATAGGTTAGCAAAATTATAGAAACTAATATAAATAGGAGATAAATATGTCAGGACATTCAAAATGGAGCACCATCAAAAGAAAAAAAGGTGCTAACGATGCCGCAAGAGCAAAAGTATTTACAAAACTGGCAAGAGAAATTTCTGTTGCAGTTAAAGAAGGCGGTGCAGACCCTAACAACAATGCACGTCTGAGAGACCTGCTTGCAAAAGGCCGCGCAGCAAACGTTCCACAGGACAACCTGATGCGTGCTATTAAAAAAGCTGGTGATAACGATAAAGAAAACTACGAATCAATCACATACGAAGGTTACGGCAACGGTGGTATCGCTGTTATCGTTGAATGTCTTTCTGATAACCGCAACCGTACAGCATCCAACATCCGTCACTACTTTGACAAATTTGGCGGTAACCTTGGTACAACAGGCTGTGTTTCCTTTATGTTTGAAAACAAAGGTGTTATTGTAATCGAACAGGAAGATTACGATGAAGAAAAAGTGCTGGAAGACTGCTTTGAAGCAGGTGCAGCTGACGTTTCTTTCGAAGATGAAGGCATCATCGAAGTTACAACAGAACCAAGCGACCTGTCCAGTGTTGCAGACGCTCTGGAAGGCATGGGCTATGCTCTCAAACAGCGCGAAACAGCTATGGTACCAAACAACTACACAAGAGTTGACGACCCAGACACACTGAAAAAACTGGCTCTCCTCTTCGACAACCTTGAAGAAGACGATGACGTACAGAACGTTTGGAACAACCTTGAAAACTCTGAAGACCTGCCAGAACTGTAATAAGAAAATAAATGCTATTCTACTTGTGTGGAATAGCATTTTTATTTGAAGCACAATGTAATTCAGATAATGCAGATACACAGTATATTGCAATAATCTATAATTTATAATATAATTATACTGTTAAAGTATTGTTTTAAGACAATACTTAATAATCAATTGTTTTGTTTAATTTTACAGAAAGGAGTAGAGTATGTCATCAGCTGAATGTAGATTCTGTGGCAGTGAAATCACAGGCGAAATCTGTGAATGGTGTGGTTTTCCACTGGATTCCCATCAGGAACTGGCAGGTGTGTTGCCATATGGTACAGATTTGAATGGATATGTTATAGGCGATGTAGTTGATATGGATGGCGAAAGTACAACATATCAGGCTTACAACACTGCTACACAGACAAAAGTTCTGGTCAAGGAATTTTTACCTGTGTCCATGGTTGCACCACGAGCAGGTAATAATATTACTGTACAGCAGGGTAAAGAAGTTCTGTTTAAAAATCTGATGATGGACTTTACCGACCTTTATACTGCCCTTTCAAAAATTGAAAGCAAAAATATACAGAAGATTTTTCGGATTTTCAGTGCCAACGGAACAGTATATGTTGTGATGGAAATGGTAAAAGGGGATAATCTTCGCCAGAATCTTATTAAACGTGGTAAGCCATATACTTTTAAAGAAGCACGCTGGCTGTATCAGGAACTGTTTGAACTTCTTGAAATACTGGAGAAAAATAACATTGCCCATGGTGGTATCAGCGACGAAACTGTGCTGATTACACCGGATAATACAGTAGTGCTGACAAACTTTGCAATACGGGACCTTCGTGTTAAAAACGAGCATATAGTTTACAAACTGTACGACAATTTCTCTGCACCGGAACAGTACAGCCTTAACCGGTTTTCCGGTTTTTACACAGACATATACTCTGTGTCAGCTCTTTTCTACCATACAGTGACAGGTCGTCCATTTATAGCTGAAAATCTGGCTTTAAAAGACCTTGCACGATATATGCCTAAGTATGCTATAGAAACTTTAAAATACGCTACAAAGCAAAATCCATTGGATAGAATAGATAATATCGGCGACTTTGTGCTGATGCTGGATAATAAAGCCACAATAGCAAAACCAGAGAAGAAAAAGCAGGAAAAACATACTGAAAGTATGGACCTTAACAAAAAGCTTACTTTGATTATAATTGCCCTTGTTATAGTGCTGTTTGCCGTAGGTATAATGGCGGTTTCATCCACAGCCGATTCTTCTTCATCCGGGGAGTCTTCATCAGTGGTTGAATCATTACCTGTTGTGGAAAAACTGGTTGTACCTGATTTGGTGGGAAAAAACTATAAAGATATAATGAATGACCCTGAAGTTGTAAATAATTTTTATATTTACACCACAGAAGAGTTTGCCAACCATCCGATAGGTCAGATTATCAGCCAGCAGCCACAGGCTAATATTTCTATTGAAAAAGGCGCATCTATTTACGTTACTATCAGTAAAGGTAAAGAAGTAATAAAAGTACAGGTGCCTTACGGTCTTGCAGGCAGACCGCTTGGAGAGGTAGAGGGATTGTTGAATACAATGGATATTCCGTTTGTTACAAAATATGTCCCACAGACTCGGCAGTATTCATTCGGCACAGTAACAGGCACAGATATTCCAGAAGGGGTAATGATAGACCCTGCTGAAACTTATATAATTGTTTATGTAGCTGATGATACACCTGTTGTGGAAATACCACAGAATTAAAATATACACCGCAGATATTTCTGCGGTGTTTTTTGTTGTATGAAAAACGGACAGGTATATACCTGTCCGCCTTTCGTTGTATAGAGAGAGAAAGAAAATTGTTTAATTTATTCAACTTCCACCAGTTCATATTCTCTGCTGCCAAAGCCCAGAGCTGCAGAAGCTTCAATTGTGTAAACACCACGTCTGCTTTCGATTCTTTCCAGAAGATGTGCCTGACCAGGGTCGTCTGTAGCAGCATATACAAGGTCGATACATGCCTGGTCGATTGCGATAGGGTCTGTGGATACCAGAATACCGATGTCTTTCATACATGGGTCTTCAGCTTTTGCAACACAGTCACAGTCAACAGACATATTTTTCATAACGTTTACATATGCCGCATTTTCGCCAAAGTATTCCACTACACTGCCAGCGGCGTCAGCCATAGCTTCAAGGAATTTTGTTCTGTCCTGTGTCCAGATTTTTTCTGGTTCGCCAGCACCGTGGATGTATGCTTTGCCGAAGGAAGAACCAATACCGATAGACAGCTGTTTCAGAGCGCCGCCATAGCCACCCATTGGATGACCTTTGAAATGGCTCAATACCAGCAGGCTGTCATAGTTTGCAAGATTTTTACCTACATAGTTTTTATCTATCTGTTTATAATTTTTTACTTCAAGTACCAAGTCTGGACCTTCTGCGTCCAGCAGGTCTACATCGTACATTTCGCTCCAGCCATGGTATTTAAACAGCTCCAGATGCTTTTCTGTAGTGTCACGCTGACCAGCATAAGCTGTGTTACATTCTACGATAGTACCGCCTGTAACATCAATCAGTGGTTTCCAGAAATCAGGACCAAGGAAGTTCTGGTTGCCTTTTTCACCACTGTGAACTTTCAGTGCTACTTTGCCAGGCAGCTCTTTGCCGAGAAGTTTATATAATTCCAATACTTTTTCAGGTGTAATAGTTCTGCTGAAATATACTTTTGGTTTCATAGTTATTCTCCTTTACCATATACGTTCTTTATAATTATATTATACCATCTGTACATGGTGAAAGGTCAAGTGTATTTTGTTGATAATCGTAAATTTTTATTCTGTCCGGCTTTCCAGAATGGTAAAAGTCATGTTTTCACAGTCCAGCTGTGCCATTACTCCGTATGGAATAACACACATGGGTTCATTGTGGCCAAAACTGCCGTTGTAAAATACAGGTATATTGCTGTCGATTTCTTTCAGCACTTTCAGTATTTTTTCTTTGTATTCTTCGTAATATTTTTCCTGATATGGCTTGCCGAAGATAATACCATTCACTTTCTGCAGCACACCCATTGTGGCATAGTTTCTCAGCCACCATTCAATAAAATCAGGCGAAGGTGTGTCTTCGCTGGTTTCAAAGAAAAGGATAGCACCGTCAAAAAATTCTTTGGCAGGGAAAAGGTCTGTGCCTTTTACAAACTCCCATACATCAAGACATCCGCCAATCAGTCTGCCTTGTACCACACCACTGCCCTGCAACAGTTCATATCCTTTATTTGGCTGCATTTTTTTATCAATATGCTGTGTTTCCACTGTCCATGGTACATAGTCTGCAGTAAATTCACTGTATGGTGCAATTTCGCCCAGTAGGGCAGGGGAGAACAGTGCTTTTTCCACCCACTGCTTCGTATAGTCAAACATTTTGTTGTTTTCTGCAAATTCAGCCAGTATGCTAGGACCGTAAAATGATGTAAAACCAGCTTTATGGCATATAAGATGGGTAATGGTGCTGTCTGAATATCCCATATAAATTTTAGGATTTGCCTTTATAACATCCCAGTCAAGATATGGCAGCATTCGCACGCTGTCAGACCCGCCGATACAGGAAAAAATAGCCTTGATATCTGGGCTTGCGAAGGCAGCATTCAGGTCTGCGGCACGTGCCTGTGGATTTTCGTACACAAACTGACTGCCTGCAAGGGTATGTGGCATTTCTACAACATTCAGGCCCATTTCTTCAAGACGCTTTTTGCCGATTTCATAACGGAATTTCAAGCTTTCATCACCAGCGCCACCCCATGAAGAAGAAACAGTACACACAGTATCGCCTTTTTTCAAAACCTTTGGTTTTTTTAGCATAATATCACCGCCTTTTCTTGATTTTACATTATATAAAATATTTTGTAAACAAAAACAAAAGCCGTGGAATTATCCACGGCTTTAATTAACTAACAATTAGTTGTTTGTGTATGGCAGCAGAGCAACTGTTCTAGCTCTTTTGATAGCTGTTGTCAGGTGTCTCTGGTGGTAAGCACATGTGCCTGTTACACGTCTTGGCACGATTTTGCCTCTTTCTGTGATGTATTTTCTCAGTTTGGAAACATCTTTGTAATCGATGTAGTCAACTTTTTCAACGCAGAAGCTGCATACTTTTTTGCGGCTTGTTCTTCTTACTGGACGGCCGCCTTTAAATTCTCTTTCATTTCTTTCCATGATAGAAATTCTCCTTTCTTAAACTAAAACGGTAAATCTCCATCGTCTGTTGCGACTGTGGAGAAGCCATCCAAATCTCCTGTGGAGAATGTGGAGGCACTAAAATTATTTTCTGTCTGTCTTGCAGGCTGTGCATAGCCTGTAGAGTAATTCTGAGAGTAGTTTGATGTACCCTGTGAAGCGCCACCTGTAGCACCTGTGAAGTGGAATCTGTCTACCAGAACTTCAAAAGCTGTACGGTTTTTGCCAGTATCTTTATCCTGATACTGTCTTGTCTGGATAGAACCGTTGATAGCAATCATACTGCCTTTTTTAAAGAAACGTGCAATATTATCTGCATTAGCTCTCCATGCAACACAGTTGATAAAGTCTGCTCTTCTTTCGCCGTTAGCAAATCTGTCTACTGCGATTGAAAAGCTACATACGCTGATACCATTTGGTGTCTGGCGTACTTCAGGGTCGGCAGTAAGTCTGCCCATTAAACAAACAACATTCATTTTAAAATCCTCTCAAATTACAGAGCGATGATCATTGTGCGCAGAAGACCTTCTGTGATCTTGAACACACGACCAAGTTCTGCTGGGAAAGCAGCTTCACATTCAAATGTGAACAGAACATAATAACCTTCTGTTTCTTTGTTGATCATGTAAGCAAGTTTCTTTTTGCCCCATTCGTCAACAGAAACAAGAGTACCGTTAGCTGAGATAAGGTTTGAGAATTTTTCTACAAGACCTTTGATAGCTTCTTCATCCTGTTTTGTGCTGATAACAACCATTGATTCGTATTTCTGCATGATTATTTACCTCCTTGTGGACTATAATGGCCCTGCCCCTCTGGCAGAGCAAGGATTGCTGTTTTTACAGCAAGAATAATTATATCAACAAAACCCCTTTAAGTCAAGGGGTTTATTGTTCAAAATATAGAATTTTTAAAAGAATTTTATAATGTTTACACAAAGTTTAACATTATAATGAGAAAATTGACATCATGTAGTAAATTGCAAAAAGAACAACTACAACTTTGCCTATTTTGCTTGGGCCAGCCTGCTCCAGAATACTGCGGTAGTATCTGTCCAGATTTTCGCCAGCATCTGATTTCATCTTTTTCAGACGTTTCACAGTGTCTGCTCTGTACATTGGTATAGCGAGGAAACCCCATACAATACCCACAGCCAGTACCAGTGTGGATGTGATAGCTGCCACTGTTTCAATACCAGGGAACAGCAGAGGGGAGCTTGCGCTGATAGCACCCATATTTGCGGCAAGAATAAAGAATGATGGCAGATTAAGCACAAAGTTGATTACAGCAGCAAGAATAGCATGTTTCCACAGCTTTCTGAACAGAAGCCAGATTGGTGGGAACAAGCAAGCAGCCCAGTTAAATGGTTTGTATTTAGGGTCCTGCCGCATTCTTTTGAATTTATAGATGTAGTATTGTGCATTCTGACCGATAAATACTGCAATATCTCTGTAAGAAATACCATCAATTTCGCCAGCCAGTTCTCTGTCTACCCGGGCTTTAAATTCTTCCTGACTCATTGTGTAGGCATTAGGAAACTGGTGCACTTCCATTCTGCCACCTGGAACAGAATATACCTGTGTAGTTGGATCATTGGTTTTAAGTGCATGACCACAGTTTTCGCAGAACAGAGCGTCCTGTGGCATAATGCTGTGACAGTCTGGACATTCGATGCTGCCTGCAGGAATTTCTTTTGCAGGTGCCTGCCATTCATAGCCTTCTTCATGTCTGATTTCGTTCACACAGTGACCCAATTCACGCCAGCATTCTCTGTGGTGTGGTGTGCCACAATCAGGGCAAACAACAATATCACTGTCTTTATCAAATGGTTTGCCGCATATGTCGCAAACCAGACCTTCAAATTTAAACATATATATCTCCTGAAATTGCAAATTATTGCATTAAATGATATTATAGCATATCAACAATATAAATGTAAAGAAAACATAACATTATTCACAAGAAAATCATATAATTGGGGGTAAAATATTTACTTTATTTTTAAAATATCTTGTTGTATAATAGTATACTAGATAAATGTGAAATATTGGAGAAAATATGATTTTAATAGACGATTACAAGAAAATTTTAAATGATACAAAGCCACAGATTGCTGAACTTGAAATCAGCACAGGCTATGAAACACTGTCTGGCCAGATTGAAGAGCTGGAAATGCACACACAGCAGCCAGATTTCTGGAATGACCAGGAACGTTCCACAAAAATCTTTGCACAGCTGAAAGTTCTCAAAGATAAAAAAGGTGGTGTGGATGACATCAAATCCACATTCTCTGACCTTGAAACAATGATTGAGCTGTATATCGAACTGGAAGATGAAGAAATGGAAGAAGAAATTGTTGCTACAGCTGCAGCACTGCAGACAAAGGTAGAACAGCTTCGTCTTACAACACTTCTCACTGGTGAATATGATGCAAACAATGCAATCATCACACTTCATGCAGGTGCAGGCGGTACAGAAAGTCAGGACTGGTGTGAAATGCTGTTCAGAATGTACACACGTTACTGTACAAAAATGGGTTGGAAAACACAGACTATCGACTATCAGGAAGGTGATGAGGCCGGTATCAAATCAGTTTCTTTCTCTATCGAAGGCAACAATGCCTACGGCTTCCTTAAATCTGAAAACGGTGTTCATCGTCTGGTAAGAATTTCACCATTTGACTCTTCCGGCAGAAGACACACATCCTTCTCATCCTGTGAAGTTATGCCAGAAATCGAAAACGACACAGACATCGTTATCCGTGAAGAAGACATTAAAATGGATGTATTCCGTTCTTCTGGTGCAGGTGGTCAGCACGTTAACAAAACATCATCCGCTGTTCGTCTGACACATATTCCAACAGGTATTGTTGTAGCCTGTCAGAACGAAAGAAGCCAGTTCCAGAACAAAGATATGTGTATGAAAATGCTGAAAGCTAAACTGGCACAGATTAAAGAAAGAGAACATCTGGAAAAAATCGAAGATATCAAAGGCGTTCAGAAAGAAATCGCTTGGGGCAGCCAGATTCGCAGCTATGTATTTATGCCATACACTCTGGTAAAGGACCACCGCACAGGTCATGAAGATGGCCGTGTTGATATGGTTATGGACGGCAACATACAGGCTTTCCTCAATGCTTATCTGTCAGCAGCTTCCAAAGGTGAACTGGAAAACAATCAATAATCAGATAAATCAAAAGACTGGTTTTATACCAGTCTTTTTTATTGTGGATTTACATCGGATGGTAATATATGGTAAAATAAAACCATAATAAAATCGTTATAAAAAGGAGAAATACTATGGAATTTGAAAAAGTATTACTTTCCCGTAAATCATGTCGTAAATTTACAGACAAACCTGTAGAAGAAGAAAAACTGGAAAAAGTTGTGGTTGCTGCCTCTCTTGCACCACTTGGTCTGCCAAAAATGTGTACACCAGTGCTGACAGTTGTTACAGACCAAGATGCACTTGCAGGTCTTAAAGGTATTTATGATGCACCAGCTGTTATTATTGCATCACTGCCAGAATGTCCAGCACCAGGCCTTGGCGACCAGAACGCTGGCTGTGTTGTTGAAATGATGGCACTTATGGCTACAAGCCTTGGTCTTGGCAACATTTATCTTTATGGCGTTACTAAAAATCTGCAGGATGATGCAGAAATGATGAAAAAGCTGTCTATTCCAGAAGGCTACACACCACTGGCGGCACTGGCTCTGGGCTATGGCGAAGAGGATGTAGACATCTGCAAAGAATTTGTTGGTAAACTGAACGTTACAAGAATCTGATTTATTTAAAAGAGGAGGCGAAAGCCTCCTCTTTTTTGCTGTATCACCATCACATAAAATTCAATTTTAAACACAGGAAAATTGTGGTATAATATGTAAAGAGATTTGAATATAAGGAAATTATATATGCAAGAAGTTTTTTATAAAGACAGTGACTCCCCGAAAAGACAACATAATAAAGCAGGGCTGTTTGTAGCTCTGGCGGTTGTTTGCATATGTGCTTTTTCACTGCTGTATAAAAGTTATATTGGTGGTGACAAAACAGAAACACCATCAGCCAGTGTAAATGCAGATATTCAGAAGGCTTTACCACAGGTATCTGCCACAGTTGAAGACACAACAGGTAAACTTACATCACAGCAGGCAGAACTTTTGAAAAATTATGCCCAAAGTTATGCCACCACCCTTGCCTATATGGAAGCACAGGATATTTCCGCCTTTTATTCAGATACATCATCACGGGAATATATTGTAAATAAAACAGCCTTTGAAGTACTTGCTTCCATACGCAGTATGCGAGAGGTGGATTTATTATTGGAATCAGCCACAGTTGAGTATGTTGTGGACTTGGTTGAAAACAAATCTGGCGATGTGGTTGTACATCTGAAAGAAAGAAACAGCCAGAAATTTCGCCATCTTCAGCAGTCCTCGGACTCAGCCAATCTGTACCATAAATTTATTTTGACAGACGTTGATGGCATATGGAAAATCAAAGAGCATTACCACGAAGAAGATTTCTATTTGCTTACAATTGAAGGCTGGGAAGATGCCACAGGTGAAGACAATGCCCAAAAAGGTGAAAATGCACTGCAGTTAATACTGAAAGATGCAAGGGAAAACATTTCTGACCTATCACAGTTCCAGCAAGGGACATATTATACAGATTTGAAAGTAGCTGACACCTCTTACAACAGACAGCGGGCAGTGGATTATGCACAGCAGTGGTGGAGTGAAAGAAACTACACCACCAGCTATCTGGCATACGATGATTTTGGCGGCAACTGCCAGAACTTTGCCAGCCAGTGCCTTTATGCAGGCGGAATAAATATGGACCACACAGGCACCATAGACAACCAGTGGAAATTCTACAGCGAGACACTTAACAGCAAGCAGACTGCCAGTGGTCGTTCGTATTCATGGACAGGGGTGGATATGTTTTATTCCTATGCTGTGGCAAGTTATAAAAGCGGTCTGGTGTCACTTACTGATATCGATTTTAAATATGCTGAAAAAGGGGATATTATCCATGTTGGTGCTTACTATCAATGGCGCCATGCCCTTGTAATTACCGATGTAATGAAAAACGATGACGGCACAGTAAAAGATATTATTGTGGCATCCAACACAGCTGACAGATGGAATTACCCACTGTCTGCCTATATCTACACAGCCCCAAGGCTGATACATATTTTAGGACAGAATTAAAATGAAAAGACAGAGCCAGAAGCTCTGTCTTTATTTTACATCTTTAGGTTTGTTTGACCGGAAATCCCATGTTACTTTAAATTCTTTCCAGTTTACCCAGCATGGATGTGGGCAACCAGCACATGCACCGCTGCAATCGTTCTGATGTTCGCAAGGATTTTTGCATTTAGTGCAAATGTGACAACAGGTATCATTCCCTTTTGGCAGGGTAAGCCACATTTTTATCATTGTTTATTTTATTCCTTTATAGTATAATATAGTGTAGTTTAAATACAGTATATAATAAAATATAAAATAAATCAACAAGATTAAAGACAAGAGGAAAAATGAATTATTCAAAAGAAAAACTGCTGGACGTAGCCTGTAAATTGGGCAGAGGTCTATTGGAAAACGGCGGTGAAGTTTACCGTGTTGAACAGGCCATAGCATTTTTTATGAAAGCCTATGGCATTGAAGATGCACAGATTTTTGCTATACCAGCTACAATTATTGTAACTATTCCGGGGGATGATGGTAAACCGCTTACACAGCTGGAACGTGTTACTTCTATTGCACAGAATATGAGCCGTCTCCATCAGGTAAATGATTTGTCACGCTGGGTTTGTGAAAATACTCCTGACCCGGATGTAATATATAAAAAACTGAGAGAAATCAACAATTACAAGCTTTATTCATTCCTTCAGGTTATGATAGCCTATGGTGTGGCATCTGCATTCTTCTGCTATTTCTGGGGTGGTAACACAGGCGATGCCATCGTGGCCTTTGTGGCAGGTCTTGGCACAGAATACTGCCTTAAATATATGTCAAAGGTAAAGTCAAACATATTTTTCTCAAACCTTGTTTCCAGTATGGTAATCGCTGTTATCGCCATTCTGGGTATGGTTACAGGCATCGGCAACAGCATCGATATGATTATCATCGGTGCAATTATGACATTGGTACCGGGTGTTGGTATCACCAACATCATGCGCGACATCATCAGTGGTGACGTTATTACAGGTACCAACAAAATTGCCGAAGTTTTACTTATCGCTGTTGCTATTGCAGTAGGCATTGCACTTCCACTTTCAGCCTTTACAAACATTATGGGAGGTGTATTATAATGGAAATAATGACAGGTTATATTCTCCCGTTTATCTATGCTGCAATGGCCTGTGCAGGCTTTTGTGTAATGTACAATCTGCATGATATCAAAATTGCAGTTGCTGCCTGTGTAGGTGGCGGCATTGCCTGGGTGGCATATCTGCTGTGTGCACCTACCGGCTCCGTAATGGTGCAGAACTTCGTATCTGCCGTTACAGTTGCCATTTTCAGCGAAATTATGGCACGCGTGTTCAAAACTCCATCCACAGTGTTCCTTATCGTTGGCATTCTGCCGATGGTACCTGGTGGTGGTATCTACTACACAATGAAATACTGCATCGAAGGCAACATGGATATGTTTGTTTCAAAACTTATCACTACTCTGGGCGTGGCAGGTGCTATCGCAGTAGGTGTTTCACTGGTAAGCAGCGTTGTGCGAATTATAAATGCAAATAAATTTGAAAATTAAATTTTTAAATAAAGGAGATTACTAAAATGAGCGACCACATTAATGCAAAAAAAGGCGATATCGCTGAAAGAATCCTGCTGCCAGGTGACCCACTGAGAGCTAAATATATCGCTGAAACTTATCTCGAAAACCCAGTATGCTTCAACGAAGTACGTGGCATGTATGGCTTCACAGGTACATACAAAGGCGTGCCTGTTTCTGTAATGGGTACAGGTATGGGTGTTCCATCCATCCACATCTACGCACGTGAACTGATGACAGAATACGATGTTAAAACACTTATCCGTATCGGTACAGGCGGCAGCTACGACGAATCACTGAACGTTGGTGAACTTGTTATTTCCAAAGGTTGCTGCTACACATCTTCCTTTATGGATTATGCAGATCTGAAAGGAGTTTTCTCTGCTGTTGCTGACCACGGTCTCGTTTACAAAGCAGAAAAACTGGCAGAAGAAATGAACATCCCTGCACGTGTAGGCCTTACAGTATGTAACGACCTGCTGTACTTTGACAACAAACCAGAAATCGCAAAACAGTGGAACAAATACGGTGTTATCGGTTCTGAACAGGAAGCTGTTGCTCTCTATGCACTGGGCAGCCAGTTCCGCACAAAAACACTTATGATTATGTCTGTTGCAGCAAACATCCTGAAGCCAGACCAGCCAGCACTTTCCAAAGAAGCAAGAGAAAGAGAACTGGACAATATGATCCGTCTTGCTCTGGAAACAGCTGTTGCAGAATAATTTATACAAATTTAAAGAGAGGCATCTGCCTCTCTTTTTTATTGCTGAATTTCAATAATTACCATTTTGTTTTTGTTTCTACAACCTTACCTGCAATATATACATCATTAAGTTCTTCGCCTGTAATGATTTTTGCTTCATAAGCAGGGTTGAAAGGCTGCAGAATAATCATATTGCCTCTTTTTACAAAGCGTTTCAGTGTGCCTTCGTTATCGCCATATACAATTACACCTAAATCACCATCGTTTAAAGTGTTCTGTTTATGTACAAGGGCAAGGTCGCCATCTTTGATTCTTGGCTCCATACTGTCGCCTTTAACAATAAGGTAGAAATATTCTTCAGGGTTGCGTACGTTGGCATATTCCACACCATAGTCGTCGTTGTAAGCCAGTGCATTGTAGCCTGCCTTTACTGTACCGATAATAGGTATAGCATTTTCACCACCAGTAATAGCTACTGCATTTTCCACCAGTTTAGAAACACCCAGTAAAAAGTCTACACTTGTACCAAAAAACTCTGCAATTCTGCGCAGTGTTTCGCTGTCTGGGGTACTTTTACCGGTTTCCCATTTACCTACAGCCTGCTGTGTTACCTGTAACTCCAGTGCAAGCCGGCTCTGGCTCAGTTTGTTTTCCTTACGCAATTTTTTTATATTTTGGCTGAACAAAATTTTCACCACTTTCAGTTGTAATTCTGACTATATTATACATTATAAAATCGCATTTGTAAACAACTAAAAGTAGTATTTTGCTCTATAAATTGTGAAATAGCTATTGACAACAACTTTTAGTTGTAGTAATATATAATCAAAGGAACAACTTGTAGTTGTTAAAAGGTGATGTTATGAAAATACAGTCTAAAATTTATTTATATAATTTCCTCACAGTAGTTTTTGCTCTTATGACAGTTATCAGCCTTGGTTCTCTGGGTCAGCTGCCACTTTATACAGTTGTATCCAACGTTGCACTTTTTGCAATGGCTACATATTTCTGTGTTAATAAAGAAAATCATTATCGTGCAGTAATCAAAAACCGTCGCAGACATAAAAAGGTACAGCTTTCTGTTTACAGAGGCAATGGCAAACAGTCTGCCAAAGTTGCATAAACACTACTTTTCCTTTGGTTTTAAGGGCATTACCCTTATTTAATATTCCTAAACATATTTTATAGCAAATAGACCTGTTTTACAGGTCTATTTGCTTTTATACAGTCAATAATAACTGTATGAAAAATAAATTGTTATCTAAAAATTATATTTTAATAGTTGTATCTGCCACATTTTTTTACATCGCTTCCTTTATGCTGAACACAGTATGTGTCAAACATATTACAGACGGTGGTGATTCACAGTCTATGGCTGGCATAGTAGCGGCAGTGTTTACGCTAGCTTCTTTTTTTACACGTCCTTTGTGGGGATGGGTAACAGATA
Organism: Oscillospiraceae bacterium; assembly: GCA_045633415.1. GTDB lineage: Bacteria > Bacillota > Clostridia > Oscillospirales > Ruminococcaceae > RGIG3102. Next base: position 18,126 of record JAZQYH010000001.1, read on the forward strand.
AAAAGGGGAGAAAGCTTGTATATATCACAGGCGGAATGTTAAGTATAGCATCTGTGGGAATTTTATTTATCAGCACAGGTGTAGTAATGCTGACTATATCCCGTATTTTGTTTGGCGCAGGATATTCAGCAGTGACTACATCAGGAGGTACTGTTGTATGTGATGTGGTACCAAAGGAAGATATGCAACAAGGGATAGCTATATATGGAGTTACAAATGTTCTTTCGCAGGCAGTGGCACCAGTTGTAGCTTTGTGGCTTTATAAATTAGGTTTTTTCTGGATTGTTCTGGCTGTGACGGTAATTTGCGCCATAGCTTTATTGACTGCTTTATTTATAAAATATTCAGAACAACAATTCATAAACCCAGACAGAAAATTTATGCTATACGAGAAATCAGCTATGCCAGCGGCATATGTAATAATATTTTTCGCTATGGCAACAGCCTCTGTAAATTCTTTTATTCCCATTATGGCAAGCAAGCGACATCTTACTGCGGACAGCCTGTTTTTCCTTGTGTCAGCCCTGTTTTTGTTTCTCGCAAGGCTAGTAAACAAAAAGATAACATATACAATAGGCAATATAAAAACTTTCTGTCTGGGGGCAGTGGTGTATATTACCTCTTTTCTCATATTGTCTTTTGCCTGCAACAATATTTTTCTGTTGTTATCTGCTGCCCTTTATGGTTGCGGTGCTGGCTTTATACACCCTGTAGTGAATACTGCGGCTGTAAAAAGCTGCACCGACTCTGCCAGAGGAATAGCCACTGGCACCTTTATGATGAGTCAGGATTTAGGCATGGCAACAGGTGCATTTATATGGGGAGTAATCAGCCAGAATTCAGGCTTTGCCGTTGTGTATTTATCTGTTGTTGTTTTGCTGGTTTTTATGACATGGGTATTCAGAAAAGTATTGTCTCCTCAGCTGGCTGATAAAATATAATTTATACTGTACTATAGCCCTTTTTTGTGATATTATTGAATAAAATAACATTATAGAGAGGTAAAGTTATGAATTTCAGAGAATTAGCAGAAAAAGCTGAAAGCTATATCATCGACAGAAGAAGATACTACCATCAGCATCCTGAACTTTCTGAACAGGAAAAAAATACAACAGCAGCTATCATCAAAGACCTTGAAGCTATGGGTCTTGAAGTTAAAACTTATGAATCTGTAGGTGCATACGGCTGTACAGCAGATATCGTTGGCGGACAGCCAGGTAAAACAGTTGCTCTGCGTGCAGACATCGACGCACTGCCAGTATGTGAAGAAACAGGCCTTGAATTTGCATCAACAAACGGTTGCATGCACGCTTGTGGTCACGACTGCCATATTTCCATGCTTCTTGGCGCGGCAAAAATGCTGTCTGAAAACAAAGAACACCTTAAAGGTACAGTTCGCCTTATTTTCCAGCCAGCTGAAGAAACAGGCTTTGGCGCACCAGCATTTATCAAAGCAGGTGTTCTTGATGGTGTAGATGCTATCTATGGCGCACATATCTGGAATGCTCTTGCAGCACCTTATGTAAATATTGAAAGCGGCAACAGAATGGCTTCCACAGCTGAATTCCATGTTGAAATCGAAGGTATGTCTTCCCACGGCTCAGCACCAGAAGATGGTATCGATGCAATCGTTGCAATGAGCGCTATTATAATGAACCTGCAGACATTTGTTTCCAGAAACAACAGCCCACTTAACCCACTGGTTGTATCAGTAGGTAAAGTTGAAGCAGGCAGCCGTTGGAATGTTATCGCTGGTAAAGCAAAATTTGAAGGTACAGTAAGAACATTCTCCAAAGATATGCTGGAAGAAGCTCCAAAGGTTATTTCCAGAATCGTTGAAAACACAGCTGCAGCTTATGGTGCAAAAGCAAAATTGTCCAGCTTTAAATGGATGGTTGTACCAGTTATCAACGACCACGAAAATCTGGTAAAAATCGGTCAGGAAGCAGTTAAAAAACTGTATGGCGAAGAAGGTCTGGCACCAATGCAGACACTTATGGGTGGTGAAGACTTTTCCTTCTATATGCAGAAAGTTCCTGGTGTATTCGGCTTTATCGGCAGCAATAACCCAGAAACAGGCAAAATCTATCCTAACCATCACGAAAAATACGATATTGATGAAGAAGTTCTCAAACGTGGTGCAGCAGTTTATGCACAGTTTGCACACGACTTCCTTGCAGAATAATAATTAAAATAAAAATCCCTGTATGGATTCATACAGGGATTTTTTATATGGAATTGTAGTAGTTGATAATATATTCAGCACCAGCTTGATTGCCACCATAAGCGGACATAGAGCTGTGGATAATATCCATATTGTTGCTGATATCAGTATTATCCAGCAGGGAATACACAGAGCTTTTGATAGAATTGGCACTAGCCTGTGAAAAATTTAAAACTATACCTGCACCGATATCTTTGATTGTCTGTGCATTTCTTGGCTGGTCAGCATAGAAGGGAATAACAACCATAGGCACCTTATGTACAAGGGCTTCAGATATGCTGTTCATACCACCATGGGTTATAAAAACATCAGCCATTTTAAGCACATGTAACTGGTCAACAAAATTGTATATATGAATATTGGAAGGTATGTTTTTCAGCTTGCCGGCATCAAATTTTTTGCCGGCGGAAATAATCACATCAATATTTTCGTCCCTGAATGCATCTATACAGCTGTTAAAGAATTTTTTACCACCTTTAATTACAGTGCCCAGCGATATATAGACAAGGGGGCGGTCTGATTTATTAAAATTAAAATACTGTCCATTTCTTTCATATACAGACGGACCAATAAATTTAAACTTTGCTTTGTCAAACAGTTCAAAATACGGCTGGGTTTCCTTTGATGTGTAAACAAGGTTAAGCCGTGGTGTATTTTCTGTTATTTCATCCAGCCAGTTGTCTGTTTTTAAAGTAAAATCTTTTGCGATATCCTTTGTAAAAGCTTTGGCTATACATTTATAGCGAAATATGCCCAAGGCGCCGCCACTTTTTATAATTTCATCCATCAGATGTTTGTTTGTGGCGTAGGATGAAAAAATGCGCACAGCAGGCTTGCTATATTTTTCTGCCAGATGTTTGCCAAGAAAGAAAAACTGCTCGTAAACAACCATGTCAAAACCAGTGATAATCTTCTGCGCTTCCAATATGGCATTTTTTATCTGTTCAGCCAGCTGTGGATGGTTTTTATACCCGTGAAATCTTGCGCCACAGCCATCCAGTTGATTTTCCCAGCCAAAAGGCAACATATATGTTACATCACAGCCCAGATTTATCAGTTCGTTGACCAGACCTATTGTAGGCACAATATGGCCGGTATATGGCAGATTGATAAACAGTATTTTCATATTGCACCTCCTTTTAATATATTGCTATTTTATCATGTTGGGGGCATATAAACAATGGGTACAGCTTTCACTGTACCCATTAAATATTTTATTATTTATCAAGACCAACGATTGGCAGTTTTTCAGTTGTGAATGTTTCAGTTTTCTGCATGGAATCCTGGAACTTGATGTAGCTTTCTTTAGTCATGATTGGTTTGTAGTCAGCGATGTTTTCTTTTGCAGCTGCAGCGCCATCTTTCATCAGACGGTAAGCTGTAAGAGCAAAGATTTTAGCTGTAACTACATAAGCAAGGTATGGGTCAGAAACTACAAGGTCAGGACCATGGATAGTACCTTCTACACCACCTGTGTTGAAGTGAACCAGCGGCATAAGGCAGGAAACATCACCGAAGTCATCTGAACCTGTGGAGTGACCTTCGCTGTCAACCTGGTTTGTGTATTTACCTTCTGCCTTGATATCATCAAGAACAGACTGCAGAACTTCTGTATGTGGGTTAGCCATCTGTGACATGTAGCCAGCCATTGTTTCAATAACAACATCACAACCTGTTGCCATAGCAGCAGCTTTGAATGAACGGTCAACTTTGTCAGATGCATTTTTGTATGCTTCTGGTGTTTTACCACGTGTGCAGTACTGCATGATAACTTCGTCAGCGATAATGTTTACAGCGCTACCGCCGTTGGAGATAAAGCCGTGGCAACGAACAGAGTCTTCATCACGGAAAGATTCCTGCTGGAGAGCAATGTTTACAAGAGCAGCTGTTGCAGCGTTAAGAGCGTCGATACCGTGGTGTGGCATACCTGCAGCGTGTGCAGAACGACCTTTGAATGTAACAGTTTTGTTTACAAAGCCGTTGGATGTGGAGTTGATGATACCCATATCCAGACCTGTGGAGGAGTGGTGACCCATAGAGATGTCGATATCATCAAAAGCACCAATACGGATAAGTTCACACTTACCGCCACCGTAGCCAAGTTTGCCTTCTTTCATCATCTGGTTTTTCCACTGAATGTCAACAAATTCTTCAGCTGGTACTGCGAAGAAGCAGATGTTTCCACCCATAGCTTCTTTAACTTCTGGGTCTGTCAGAGCCATTGCGGCACCTACAACACCTGTAATCTGTGCATGGTGACCACAGGAGTGGGAAACACCATTGTATGCATCTGGATGGTTAGGAATTGGCAGACCATCCATTTCGCCGATAATAGCAAGTGTAGGACCTTCTACACTGCCTTTTTCATGCAGGTAAGATTTAACACCTGTGAAAGCCAGTCCAGTTTCGCTTTCAAGACCCAGTTTAGCCATTTCTTCTACGAATTTGCCAGAAGTTCTTACTTCTTTATAGCCCAGTTCAGCGTGGTTCCAGATGTCTGTACCGAAAGCCATGATTTCTTCGGCTTTCTTGTCAATAATGTCTACAATTTTTTGTTCGATTCTGTCTAACATAATTTTTGCCTCTCTCTAATATTTATACAACGTTCGCTTATAAAAAGCAATTAATGTTTACAGTATACTACCATAATCAGTTTTTGTAAAGTATAAACTTGCATTTTACTATTAAAAAGTTTTATATTAAAACAATGGAATAAACACAGAACAGCCAACAAAAAAACGACCTTTTCACAGGTCGTTTTTATTATATTGATGTTATTTATTTCTTATATTGGCAACATTCTGTGCAGATAGCAGAACAGCGGCACGGGATGCGTCAAATGTTGTGCCACCCTGCATATATGCAATGAATGGTTCACGCAGTGGGGCGTCACAGGAGAGTTCAATGGAAGAACCCATTGTAAATGCGCCAGCAGCCATAATAATCTGGCTGTCGTAACCTGGCATATCACCTGGTTCTGGTGCAGCATAGCTGTCGATAGGACTGCCAGCCTGAATACCACGGCAGATTGCGATTACATTTTCTGCATTTTCGGCACAGATAGAAGTGATGATATCATTTCTGTCTTCCATGTATCTTGGCTCTGTTTCAAAGCCCATTTTTTCATACAGACAGGAAGCATAAATACTTGTTTTCAGTGCATTTGCAGTAATCATTGGTGCAAAGTATACACCGAGATACATTTCTCGCATTACGTCCAGAGAACAGCCGATTTCCCTGCCTGTGCCAGGCGCAGACAGTCTGTGACCACACATTTCAACAAGGTCTTTTCTGCCTGCAATATAGCCGCCAGTTGGAGCAATGCCACCGCCTGGGTTTTTGATAAGTGAGCCCATAATCAGGTCTGCACCATAAGCCAGAGGTTCTTCTGTATGTGTGTATTCGCCATAGCAGTTATCTACCATAACGATAATATCTGGGTTATGAGTTCTTGCGGCATCAGAAATAGCTTTGATAGTTTCAAGACTCAGTGCTTTTCTTTTTGCATAGCCACGGCTGCGCTGAATGTAGCACACTTTTGCTGTGCGGCATTTTTCCCGTATTGTTTCAAGGTCAGGTTCGCTGTTTGCTAGCAGGTCACACTGGTCGTATTTTACACCATAGTCCATCAGGTTGCCAAAGTGACTGCCGTCAATACCGATTACACCGTGCAGTGTGTCATATGGAGTGCCTGTTGCACAGAACATAGTGTCGCCACTGCGCAGTACACCAAACAGAGCTACTGTAAGCGTGTGTGTGCCGCTCATAAAGTTGTAACGGCACAGTGCATCCTCTGCACCCATAATATCAGCAAACAGTCTGTCCAGACCATCACGGCCTCTGTCGTCATAACCGTAGCCTGTTGTGCCTACCAGATGTGTTGCAGAAATACCGTTGTCAATAAATGCTTTCAGCACTTTCATCTGGTTGTATGAAGCAACTTCATCCACTTTTTCAAAATATGGTTTGCAGATTTCCATTACTTCTTTATCAAGTGCCAGCATATCTGGCTTGATATCAAAAAATTTTCCTATCATATATGTTCTTTCCTCAGTTGATATAAATATGTTTCTTTGGTTGTCTCAAAGCCCAGTTTGTTATAAAAAGGTATCAGTTCACTTTCACACATCAGTATTATATCCTGCTGATTGTTTTCGCTGATAATATGCCTGATAACCTTTCTGGCAAGTCCCTGATGTCTGCAGTTTTTTGCAGTGGATACAAATGTGAGATAAAGTGCATTGTCAAACTTTGTTGCCAGTGCACCGGAAACAATCTTTCCGTTTTGTTCCAGATAATAAATATCAGAAATCTGCCGGTTTACCTTTCGTGCAAAGTATGAATAAACAGTTTTAAAGGATACTCCCGAAAAATTTGAACAGCTGAACTGTGAAAACTGATAAATATTTTCGTTTTTTATAATTTCATTACAGCTGTCTGCGGTGCCACCAGTGTAGTTCATCAGATACATGGTGTTTTTTGAATCCAGTGGCAAATCGTCATATCCGTATTCCAGACCATAAACTCCCAGAAACTGACAGAATGAAAGCAGTTCTTCCACATCATTCTCTGCCAGTTTGCCACACACTGAAAGATTTTCACCCATCAGCATAAGATTGTTTTTACCAAAACAATAGAAATTGTTTAAAACGGAGTTTTTGTCAGAGAGATATTCACTTTTTATTTTCTGTGTGAGAAAGTCAGATTGTCTGTCTAGATTTTTTTCAAACTGTTCTGTCTGGCTGGAAGCTGTAGTAATCATAAGGCATTTACCAAATCTTTAAAGTGTCTGCCACGAACTTCAAAGTTAGGGTAGAAGTCAAAGCTGGCAGAAGCAGGGCTGAGGGAAACAATATCACCTTCAGATGTATTTTCGTACATCAGTTGTACAGCGTGTTCCATATTGTCGGCACGGAGAATCTTAATACCGGATTTTTCAAAGTCTGGATGTTCTCTTACCACTTTTTCAATGGCTGGTCCTGTCTGACCCATTACTACAAGCAGTTTTACATTGTCGATAACTGGCTGTGCCAGTGGTTCGTATGGTATTTTTTTGTCATAGCCACCTGCAATAATGCAGATTTTCTGTGGGAATGAACGCAGACCAGCAATAGTTCTTGTCGGGCTGGAAGCGATAGAGTCGTTAAACCACTGTACACCATTAAGTGTGCGCACAGGTTCGATTCTGTGTTCTACACCTTTGAATTCTTTTGCCACCTGTGTCATAACTTCAAATGGTACATCACCATTTACAGCGCAGAATGCTGCCAGCAGATTTTCAAGGTTGTGCTTGCCACGCAGACCTACTTCGTCCTGATGTACTATTTTTTCGCCGCCTACACACAGCATGCCGTTACTGTCGATATAGCCACAGTCAGGCAGGTTGCTGATATCTGTAAGTCTTGTGAAGAACAGGCATTTGCCTTTTACATCGTCTTCCATATTACGGCTTACATCGTTTTCAAAGCCCAGAACTGCTTTGCTGTCTCTGCCCTGATGAATAAGGATGTTGCGTTTTGCATCAATATATTCCTGCATATCTTTGTGGTGGTCCAGATGGTTTGGTGTAACGTTTGTAACCACAGCCACATCAGGAGACTGCTTCATTGAAATCAGCTGGAAGCTGGACAGTTCAACCACCGCAACATCGCTTTCTTTAACTTCTCTCACGATTGGAAGCAGTGCCTTGCCGATATTACCGCCAAGATGCACAGTTTTACCGCTTTCTTTCAGCATTTCACTGATGAGTGTAGTGGTTGTTGTTTTGCCGTCAGAGCCTGTTACAGCATAGATTTTACATGGGCACAGCTGGAAGAACAGTTCCATTTCACTGGTTACATCTACACCCAGTGCCAGCTGGTCCTGAAGTTCTTTTGTGAAAAATTCAAAACCAGGTGTTCTCATAATCATATCCTGATTTTTCAGGCCTTCAAGATAATTTTCCCCAAGAGAAAGGTTTACTCCCAGTTCTTTTAGTGTCTGGCCATATTCGCCGAAACCTTCCAGTGTTTTTTTGTCACAGAGAGTTACAACAGCACCTTCCTGTGAAAAAATTTCTATAAGTTTTTTATGGCTTACACCAGCACCGATAAAAGCCACTTTTTTTCCTTTTAAATTTTCAAAAAACAATTCTGCTTTGCTTTTCATAAAGCACCTCTTTCTTATTCGGGGTTGAAAAATCAATCCGGAAATAAAAATTATCATATACTTATTATAATGTCAAAAGCTGATTATATCAACCTTATCTGCAAAAAGTTACAAGATTATTTTATATTATATAGTCATAGTACAGAAAACAGCCGATAATACAATTACCGCCTCCTAGAGAAATTCATAGGAGGCGGTAACTGTATTAGGAGACTAAATGTTTTATATAGTTATATTCTATTATGCGTTGGCTTTATCCTGATTGATTTTTGCCTGTGCAGCTGCCAGTCTTGCGATTGGCACACGATATGGTGAGCAGGATACATAGTTCAGACCAGCTGACTGGAAGAACTGGATGGAAACAGGGTCACCACCATGTTCACCACAAACACCCAGCTTGATTTCTGGTCTTGTTTCTTTTGCCCAGCCTGCAGCCATTCTGATAAGTTTACCAACACCTGTCTGGTCCAGTTTAGTTGTTGGGTCGTATTCAAAGATTCTGTTTTTGAAGTAGTCATCAAGAATCTGGCTTGCATCGTCACGGGACAGACCATAAGTTGTCTGTGTCAGGTCGTTTGTACCAAAGCTGAAGAATTCAGCATATTTGGAAATTTCATCTGTCATAAGAGCAGCACGAGGAATTTCAATCATAGCGCCCACTTTGTATCTCAGGTCCATACCCTGTTCAGCAAATACTTTTCTTGCTTCTTCATCAACAATGCCCTTTACAAAGTTAAGTTCAGCGGCATCACAAACCAGTGGAATCATGATTTCTGGTTCTACACGGATACCTTCTCTTGCTACATTGATAGCAGCCTGCATAACAGCTCTTGTCTGCATTCTTGCGATTTCTGGGTAAGAGATAGCCAGACGGCAGCCACGGTGACCAAGCATTGGGTTTGTTTCCTGCAGGCGTCTTACAGCCACTTTCAGTTCTGTAAAGGACATACCCATTTCGTATGCTGTTACAGATGTTTCGTCATCACCGTGTGGCAGGAATTCATGCAGTGGTGGGTCAAGGAAACGGATTGTAACTGGCAGGCCAGCCATTTCTCTGTACAGACCTTCAAAGTCCATCTGCTGCATTGGCAAGATTTTGTCCAGAGCAGCTACACGTTCAGCTGTGGATTTTGCCAGAATCATCTGTCTCATTGCCAGAATTCTGTCTTTTTCAAAGAACATATGTTCTGTACGGCACAGACCGATACCTTCAGCACCAAACAGTCTTGCCTGACGTGCATCTTTAGGTGTGTCAGCGTTTGTTCTTACGTTGAGTGTGCGAACCTGGTCTGCCCACTGCATAAATTTAGCAAAGTCACCAGACAGTGTAGCATCAACTGTAGGAATCATTTCAGCGTATACATTACCTGTGGAACCGTCTATGGAGATGTAGTCACCTTCGTTGATTCTTAAATCGCCAAAGTATGCTACTTTATTGTCATTATCTACACGCAGAGTATGGCAACCGGATACACAGCATCTGCCCATACCACGTGCTACAACAGCTGCATGGCTTGTCATACCGCCACGTGCTGTAAGTACACCTTTTGCAACAGCCATACCTTCAATATCTTCTGGGCTTGTTTCTACACGCACAAGGATAACTGCTTCGTTACGTTTGCTTGCAGCTTCTTTTGCATCTTCAGCATTGAAGTACACTCTGCCACATGCGGCACCAGGAGAAGCTGGCAGACCATGTGCCACAGCTTTTGCATTTTTCAGGCTTGTTGGTTCAAACTGTGGATGAAGCAGGGAATCCAGCTGGTTTGGTTCCACCTTCATCAGTGCCTCTTCTATTGTACACAGGCCCTGTTCTACCATATCTACAGCAATTTTGATAGCTGCCTGTGCTGTACGTTTACCGTTTCTTGTCTGCAGCATATACAGTTTGCCTTTTTCTATTGTGAACTCAAGGTCCTGCATATCCTGGTTGTGTTTTTCCAGAGTTTTGGCAATGTCCAGAATCTGTTCGTATGCCTTTGGCATTACCTGTGACAGCTGGTCGATTGTCTGTGGTGTTCTGATACCTGCAACAACGTCTTCGCCCTGTGCATTCATCAGGAATTCACCATAGAGTTTATTTTCACCTGTGGATGGGTTTCTTGTAAATGCAACACCTGTACCACAGTCATCACCCATGTTACCGAATACCATGGACTGAACTGTTACAGCAGTACCCCAGGAAGATGGAATATCATTCATACGTCTGTAGTAGATAGCACGAGGGTTTTCCCATGAGGAGAAAACAGCTTTAACAGCAGCCAGCAGCTGTGCACGGCTGTCTGTTGGGAAATCTTCACCGATTTCTTTTTTATATACTGCTTTAAAGTCAGCAACAGCTTTTTCAAGGTCTTCTACGTTGAGCTGATGGTCAAACTGAATACCTCTTGCTTCTTTGATAGCGTCCAGAGCATGGTCAAAATAATCTTTGGAGATGCCCATTACAACATCTGAAAACATCTGGATAAAACGGCGGTATGCATCGTAAGCAAATCTTCTGTTGTTTGTCAGCTGTGCCAGACCTTCTACTACTTCATCGTTAAGACCAAGGTTCAGAACAGTGTCCATCATACCAGGCATAGATGCTCTGGCACCACTTCTTACAGAACAAAGCAGTGGATTTTCAGGGTCACCGAATTTTTTGCCAGTGATTTCTTCCAGTTTTTCAAGATATGTAAAAATCTGGTCTTGAATATCAGCAGAGATATTTTTGCCAGTTTCATAATAGTTTGTACAAGCTTCTGTTGTGATAGTAAAGCCCTGTGGAACAGGCATACCCAAGCTTGTCATTTCGGCAAGGTTTGCACCCTTACCACCAAGAAGCTCTCTCATAGAGCCATTGCCTTCACTGAAAAGATATACATATTTGTGTGTCATAACACGCCTCCAAAAAATATATTTTAGTAATGGGATATTTGTTGATTTTATTATAACACAACATTTATGCAAAAATATGACTTAATAGTACATAACAAAACAACTTTGTATAATTGTACAAATACCATATAAAGTGTTAAAACCTTTTGTATAAAATTTATATCTGTTTTTTAAAACCATTAATAAATTATTCATATTTTTCCAAAAATGTCAGTTACTTCGTTAAAACATTGACGTTTGTTACACAAACATGGATAAATATATCCCGAAAAAGGGCTATAGTATCAGTTGAATAAATATGTGTAATATACAGGAATACAGTTGTATAAAATGGGTGGAATTACAGCCCGAAAACATTTTCGAAAATATCAAAAACAGCAGGTTTAACCCCGAAAATCATGAAAAACACACTGAAATATGTATAACTATACTAAAATGACAAATGTTTATTTATGGTTTTTTACAAAGTTGTTGTTAAAACATTGACATTTTTCGATGGCTGGCTATAATGAAATCAATGGCAATGACGATAAACTAGTAGAAAGCAAGGCTGTCATTCAGAGAGTCCTCGGATGGTGAAATGAGGATATGTTCAGTAGCTTTTGAATTCCTTATCCAGCTGACTGGTGAAATCTTTGTGATGTGTAGCCGGCTCCGGTACCGCCCGTTACAGCGGAGGGTATTAATCTGTACACCACAGCCGATACCTGTCAAGGTCAGTTTTGTGAGAAGCTGATGAATAGAGGTGGTAACACGGGATTTATACATCTCGTCCTCTGATTGATTAATCAGGGGACGGGATTTTTTGTTTTTATTCCCCCTCTGAAATCAAAAAATACCAAAAGAGAGAGGCAAAAACAAATGAAAAAACTTTTAGCATTAGTATTGGCAATGGCAATGACACTTTCACTTACAGCCTGTGGCAGTGACACAGAACAGGACAGCGAAGGAAAAATCAAAATAGGTATTCTTCAGCAACTGGAGCATTCATCCCTTGACCAGTCCAGAGAAGGCTTTATACAGGCACTGGCAGATAACGGTTATGTAGATGGTGAAAATATTATTATCGACTACCAGAATGCACAGTCAGACCAATCCAATCTTTCAAATATGGCAGACAGACTTGTAAGTAATAAATCAGAACTTATTCTTGCCATTGCAACAGGTGCGGCGCAGACAGTAGCAGGCAAAACATCGGATATTCCAGTTTTTATCACAGCAGTTACAGACCCTGTGGATGCAGGTGTTGTAAACAGTATGGAAAAACCAGGCACAAACGTTTCCGGTACATCTGATGCCTCCCCGATGAAAGCACAGCTGGAACTACTTCTTCAGCTTAAATATGGTATAAAAACAGTTGGCCTTCTTTATACATCCAGCGAAGATAACTCCATTCTTCAGATAAGTCAGGCAAAAGCACTTCTTGACGATATGAATGTGAAATATACAGAACAGACTGTTACCAACTCCAACGATGTACAGCAGGCAGTACAGTCTCTTGTAAATAAATGTGATGCTATCTACATCCCTACAGACAATGTTCTGGCTTCTTCAATGGCACTTGTAGCAGATATTACATGGCAGGCAGGTATACCAGTAGTTACAGGCGCTGAAAGTATGGTAACAGACGGAGGTCTTGCAACTATTGGTCTTTCTTACTACAACCTTGGTTATCAGACAGGGGAAATGGCAGTCAAAGTCCTGGAAGGTGCAGATATATCCACAATGCCTGTGGAAACACAGAAAGAATATAGCTATATTGTAAACGGTGATGCAGTAGCTGCAATGAACATCACTCTTCCACAGGAATTAGCACAGTATGTGCAGTAAGCTGTAACACAGCTGTCAGACGGATTTATGGGCCGGCAATAGTTGAATGTACGATATAGTATGGAGAGAGAAGAGCTATTGTAAAGTTGAGATTTTTGTAGGAAATGTACAAAAATTTTCAACGACGGCCCTTAAATTATGTAAATTAACAAAAAACCAAACTTGATATTGACAAATAATTATCGATTGATATAATCAAAATATAACAGCTATGACGATAAACCAGTAAAAAGCAAGGTACACATTCAGAGAGCTCCCGGTTGCTGAAAGCGGAGTATGTTTACAGCTTTTGAATACATTATCCAGCTGACCGGTGAAGGCCTTTGCAGGTTGTGTAGTCGGCTCCGGGGTCGCCCGTTACAGCGAATGGTATTAACTTGTTCACCACAGGCGATACCTGCCGAGGTCGGTTTTGTGAAAAGCCGATAAATAGAGGTGGTAACACGGGATTTATTTATCTCGTCCTCTGATTTTATTAATCAGGGGACGGGATTTTTTATTTGTCGCAAAAGTGGCCACAGCGAATTTAAAAAATCTTACCTCTGAAAACGGCACAAATTTAATCTAAAGAGGTAAAGAAAATGAAAAAACTTACAGCATTATTACTCACATTGGTTATGGCGCTTTCACTTACAGCATGCGGCGGCAACGCAGCGAATTCAGATGGCGAAGAAAAAATAAAAATCGGTGTTCTTCAGCAACTTGAACACGTTGCACTTGACCAGGCAAGAGAAGGCTTTATACAGGCACTGGAAGACAACGGCTTTAAAGACGGCGAAAATATGGTGCTGGATATTCAGAATGCACAGGCAGACCAGTCCAACCTGCAGACTATGGCTGACAGATTGGTAAACGAGGGAAATGATGTTATCCTTGCCATTGCAACAGGTGCAGCGCAGACAGTAGCTGGCAAAACAAAAGACATTCCTATTCTTATTACAGCGGTTACAGACCCTGTGGATGCAGGTCTTGTAAACAGTATGGAAAACCCAGGGACAAATGTTTCGGGTACATCAGACGCTTCCCCGATGGAAGAACAGATAGATTTAATGCTTACACTTTGTCCACAAGTAAAAACAGTAGGTGTTCTCTACACCTCCAGCGAAGATAACTCAGTTCTTCAGGTTTCACAGCTTAAACCTATACTTAAAGCAAAAAATCTGAAAATAGTTGAACAGACGGTTACTAATTCCAACGATGTACAGCAGGCGGCACAGTCACTGGTAACTAAATGCGACGCTATCTACATTCCTACAGACAATGTTCTTGCTTCTTCAATAGCACTGGTTGCCAGCGAAGCAAACAACGCAAAAATACCGGTTATATGCGGTGAATCAGGTCAGGTTACAGGCGGCGGCTTTGCAACAATCGGCATTGACTACTTTAATCTTGGCTACCAGACAGGCGAAATGGCTATTCGTATTCTGAATGGTGAAGATGTTTCTGCTATGGCGGTGGAAACACAGAAAGATTTTGCATACACAATCAACGGTGATGTGGCAGATATTCTGGGCATCACAATACCAGACAATCTTCAGGAGTTCGTAATCAAAACTGCTGAATAGTCGAAATATATATAATTCAGGAGTATATCAGAAATGTTAAACGTAATCACAGGCGCAATTTCATTAGGTTTATTATGGTCAGTTACAGCTTTGGGCGTATACCTTACATTCCGTATGCTGGACTTTGCAGATATGACAGTTGACGGCAGTATCGTTACAGGTGCCGCTATTGTTGCCACTCTGCTGAAAAACGGTATCACAAATCCATTGGTGGCTACACTGCTGGCTTTTGTTGGTGGTATGGTTGCCGGTGCTGTTACAGGCATTCTCCATACTAAACTGAAAATACCTGCTATTCTTTCTGGTATACTTACACAGATAGGTCTTTATTCAGTCAATATTAAAATCATGGGTAGTGCCAACGTTAACCTGCTTAAAGTAGACACTCTGTTTGACATTATTCCTATCTCTAAAAATGCTGTTCTTATAGGCGGTGGTGTTTCCGCCATAGCTCTGGTAGCTATCCTTTATGCATTCCTTACTACATCTCTTGGCAGTGCATTGCGTGCTACAGGTAACAACGAAAAAATGGCAAATGCAATGGGCATCAATACAGACAACATGAAAATCATGGGTCTAGCATTGGGTAACGGTCTTGTGGCGCTTTCAGGTGCACTTATTGCACAGAGTCAGCAGTACTCCGATATGGGTATGGGTCAGGGCTCTATCGTTATAGGTCTTGCCAGCATATTCATTGGTGAAGTTCTGTGGCAGCGCAGAAGCATCCTTGGCAAACTGTCAGCAGTTGTTGTTGGTGCTGTAACATACAGAGTAATTATCGCTCTGGTTATTGATATGGGTATGGACCCACTCAATCTCAAACTGTTCACAGCTATCACAGTTACATTGGCACTTTCAATGCCAAGAATCAGATGTTTTGCAGTTTCAAAAATCAAATCATTGAAAAAATCTGTAAAACACCCAGTAAAAATCAGAGAGAAGAAGGAAACAACAGTATGATACCGGCACTTGTAGTAAAAGGAATAGAAAAGACCTTCAATCCAGGTACAATTACAGAAAACTATGTTTTGAAAGGTGTGGACCTTGTACTTGAAGAAGGAGATTATGTTACAGTCATCGGTGGTAACGGTGCAGGTAAATCCACATTGCTCAACTCCATCGCAGGCACTTACCCTGTAGATGAAGGGCAGATTTTTATCAAAGATGCGGAAGTTACCCATCTGCCTGAACACAAACGTGCGCACCATCTTGGTCGTGTGTTTCAGGACCCTATGGTAGGCACAGCGGCTGGCATGACAATAGCAGAAAATCTTTCCCTTGCACTCCACCGAGGCGAAAAACGTGGTCTTGGTAAAGCTATCACACAGACAGAAAGAGAATTATTCTACAACGAACTTAAACAACTGGACCTTGACCTCGAAAACAGACTGGATGATGTTATCGGCTTATTGTCTGGCGGTCAGAGACAGGCTATAACACTGCTGATGGCTACAATCAAAAAACCTGACCTATTGCTTCTGGATGAACACACAGCGGCGCTGGACCCTAAAACAGCAGAAAAGGTTTTACAGCTTACAGATAATATAATAAAAGAAAACAATCTTACCACTTTGATGATTACACACAATATGCGTGATGCCATAAACCACGGCAACCGCCTTATTATGATGAACAATGGTAAAATTGTGTTTGATGTAAAAGGTGAAGAAAAGAAAAATCTTACAGTAGAAATCCTGCTGGAAAAATTTACACAGTCATATTCACAGGGCGTATTATCAGACAGATTGGTCCTTGGATAAAATATACTTCTGAAAAGCAATCAAGCCGGCCAGCCACCGGCTTTTTTGCTGAAAAATTTTTTCAAAAAAGTGTTGACAAATCGAAATTCAGTGGTATAATAATGTTCGTAACTCAAGGATACGGAGAGGTGTCCGAGTGGTTTAAGGAGCTAGTCTTGAAAACTAGTGATTCGCAAGAACCGTGGGTTCGAATCCCACCCTCTCCGCCATATCTTTTAGTTGTGCGGTTTCAAACCGCTTTTTTTCATAATAATACCAAACTTCGTCTGGAGATTTACTCAAGTTGGCCGAAGAGGCGCCCCTGCTAAGGGCGTAGGGCGGGTAACCGTCGCGAGGGTTCAAATCCCTCAATCTCCGCCAGGAAAAGCACCCAAGTAATTGGGTGCTTTTTGCTTTTCTCAAAGGGATTTTAACCCGGGAGGGTTTCGCCGTGAAGAAAACAGTGTGGTACACTGTTTTCAGGCGAAAGAGCCGAGCGCACCAAGCGAGGCCAGATAGTATTTGCCGAAGGCAAAGACGGCAAATCAGCCCTGAAAAGTTTTTGTCGCGCACGGCGACGGGCTAAAGCCCCTCTTGTTCGCTCGTAACTTTCCCTTCCTCCGCCTTCCTTCATCTGCCACTGGCAGCGGTCGGCTCCGTCACCCAATCTCCGCCAAGAAAAAGAGCTATCACATATGTGATAGTTCTTTTTCATTTGTATGTAAAAGTTAAGTAGGATTTGAGCCTGCAAGAGTTTCGGGCATATAAATCACCTGTGCAACTGATTTGTACATCTATCTGCCACTATATTTTTCTTGACAATTTTGTATTTATAATATTATTATAATGTATATATAATAAAGGCTGTGGAAAATTGTTTTTTTAAATAAAAACAACGTTCCACATCTTAAGGTTTGTAAATTGAGAACAGGAAGGGGTTCTATATGGATATTAAAACACTGGAAAGATTACAGAAACTTAACCAGCTTAACCTTACTGAAGAAGAAACTGCAAAACTCATCGGCTTTTTCGAAACAGCTGAAAAAGATGCAGAAATTCTTTCTACAGTAAACACAGACAATGTTGAAAGAATGGTATATGTAATGCCTATGACAAACATTATCCGTGAAGATATTGCAAAAAAATTATTTACACGTGACCAGCTGCAGGAACAGGCACCAGAAGCTATGGATGGCTACTGGCAGGTTCCACGTCTTGTAGACTAAAGGAAAGGATGAAGAGATATGAAAATGTATATTGCTGAAACTGAAAAATCAGTTAAAAACATTGTTGTTGACGATATGATTCTCACAACAGATATGCCTACATCCGCAGGTTCCAGAATGCTGGATGGTTATATGAGCCTTTTTGAAGCTGAAGCAGTTTCAAAACTGACAGAAGCTGGCTATAAAGTATATGCAAAAGCAAACACAGGTGAATTTGGTCTTGACCTCATGGGTGAAACATCCTACTATGGTGCAGTAGAAGCTGACGGCATGCTGACAACAGCTGTTGCACAGGCTGTTAAAACAGGCGAAGCTATGGCCGGCGTTACTCTGGAAGTAAACGGTGCATCTGCACGTGGTGCTGCACTGGCTGGTCTTACATTTGTAAAACCTACTTACGGCACAGTTTCACGTTTCGGTACAATCCCAGCAGTTTGCTCTGGCGAAACAGTATCTGTAACAGCTGCTGATGCAAACACAGCAAAAGAAGTTCTGTGGGCTGTAAAAGGTCACAGCGACAAAGATGGCACATCTCTGCCAGAAGAAAAATGCGTAATGGCTGATGTGAAAGAAATCAAAAAAGTAGCGGTTGCAAAATCTCTGATGGTTGGCGAAGGCGTTGCTAAAGTGGAAGAAATGAAAGCAAAACTTTCCGCACAGGGTATCGAAGTTGTTGAAATTGACGGCGAAGAATTGCTGCTGGCAAAATCTGCATGGAATGTTCTTATGTCTGCAGAACTTTGCAATAACGTTTCCAAATATGACGGTGTAAAATACGGCTATCGCACAACAAACTACGAAACAATTGACCAGCTGTATACAAACAGCCGTACAGAAGCATTTGGTTATCTGACAAAATCAGTTGTTCTCTTTGGTTCCGAAGCTCTGTCCGAAGACAACTACTACAAAGTATACGACAAATCACAGAGAATCCGCCGTGTTATCAGCGAAGCAATGGCAAAAGTATTTGGCGAATTTGATGCTATCCTTGCACCTGTTTCTTCAAAACTGTCCTACACAACAGAAGAAGCAATTGCAAATCCATATATGGCTTATGAAGAAAGCCTTTACATCGCACCAGCTATGATTACAGGTCTGCCTGTAGTTGTGACAAACGGTGTACAGCTTGTTGGTCCTGCATTCAGCGAAAGCAGTCTGCTGGCTCTGGCTGAAAAACTTTAAGAGGAGGTTGGGATAATGAAATACGAAACAGTCATTGGTCTTGAAGTTCATGTTGAACTTGCCACAAAATCTAAAATTTTCTGTTCCTGTTCTGCTGAATTTGGCGGCGAACAGAACGACCATGTATGTCCAGCATGTGCTGGTATGCCTGGTATGCTGCCAATCGTTAACAAAAAAGTTGTTGACCTCGGCATGACAGCTGGTCTTATGCTGAACTGTGACATCAACCGTGTTACAACATTTGACAAAAAAAGCTACTACTACCCAGACCTTCCAAACGCTTACCAGACAACACAGTGGTTTGCACCTATCTGTGTAAATGGTCGTGTTGACATCGAAACATCCAACGGTCCTAAATCCATCAGAATCAAACAGATTCATATGGAAGAAGACGCTGGTAAACTGGTACACGACGACTGGTCAGATACAACTCTGGTTGACTTTAACAGAACATCTGTTCCACTTATCGAAATCGTTTCACAGCCAGATATCTCTTCTGCTGAAGAAGCTATCGCTTATCTGGAAAGACTCCGTGACCTTCTGCGTTTTGCAAAAGTATCTGACTGCCGTTGGGAACAGGGCTCTATGCGTTGCGACGTTAACCTTTCAGTTCGTCCTGTTGGCAGTGACAAACTGGGTGTAAGAAGTGAAATGAAAAATATGAACTCACTTTCTGCTATTTCCAGAGCTATCAAATATGAAATTACACGTCATACACGTGCTATCGAAAACGGTGAAACACTTATTCAGGATACACGTCGCTGGGACGACAACGAAGGTAAGAGCTATGCAATGAGAAGCAAAGAAACAGCTGGCGACTACCGTTACTTCCCAGACCCTAACATTATGCCTGTTGTTATTGATGATGAATGGTTCGGCAGAATTGAAGAATCCCTGCCAGAACTGCCAGAAATCAAACGTGCACGCTACATTGATGAACTGGGCCTGTCTGAATACGATGCAGACCAGCTGGTTTCCAGCCGTGCTCTGTGTGATGTATTTGAAGGTGCTCTGGCTGTATGTGGCAATGCAAAAGAAGTTGCAAACTGGCTGATTACAGACTGTATGCAGGTTCTCAACAAAAAGAAAATGACAGCTGATATGCTGAATATCAACGGCACATCCCTTGGCCAGATGATTAAACTGGTTATGGAAGACAAAGTAAGCCGTGGTAATGCAAAACGTATTCTGGCTGCTCTCTTTGACCAGGAAATCGCTGATGTAGAAGCATATGCTAAAGAATTTGGTTTTATCGTTTCCAACGATACATCTGCTATCGAAGCTATCGTAAAAGAAGCTATCGCTGCAGACCCTAAATCCGTTGCAGACTTTAAAGGTGGCAAGGAAAAAGCCCTTATGGCTCTCTTCGGCAAATGTATGAAGCAGCTGAAAGGCAACGCAAACCCACAGGTTCTGCGCGAAATTCTGATTGCTGAAATCAACAAATAATTAAATACTAATTGAATTATAAAAGTGTAGCAATTGTTGCTACACTTTTATTTTATTTAAACATATATATACCGGTTTATAAGTACTGTACTAATAGGATAGGTGGCGATGTTACAGATTTGATTCAGGCAATTTCAACTATGAATAAAAGAAATTTCTAGAATGAACTGATAAGTATACCATCCATAAAATAAAAAGACTGTTGCACCGCAACAGTCTTTTTATATAAAAATTACTATCTAGTAAAAAAACTGGTTTACCTTACTGAAAATATTCTTCGAAAAAATTTTGACAAAAGCTGAAATATTTTGTAACCTTTTGTGGATGCATTACGAATAATATAATGAAAGGGAATATTAAATTATGTTGTTAGTATATTTATCGTCTATAGAAGACAGTCGGGAAAAAAGCAGATTCAGGCTGTTTTATGAAAAATACATAGGGTTAATCAACTATGGGGCAGGACAGCTGACGTCGAATCCTGCTGAAAGAGAAGACATTGTCCACGAGACTTTTTTACGAATTATTTCACAGTTTGGTTCTATAAGAACTGATAATGAAAAAGAGACTGTATCCTTGGTGTATACCATTACAAAATATTGCGGTATTGACTATTTGCGTAAAAACAGAAAAGAACTGTATCTTGAAGATTTGACACAGGAAGAAATACCTGAACAGATTGCCAACGAAGAATTTATGGTGGACAAAGTGTACATAAATAATATTGTGGAAGCCATCGACAGAATGGACCCAATGTACTCCATACCACTGCAGCTAAAAACAGATGGGTACACAATTGATGAAATAGCTGTTTTTCTTGGCATAACACAACAAAGTGCAAAGGTGCGTATACATCGAGCAAGAAAAATATTGAAACAGGAATTGGGGTGTGAAAATGGCTGATAAAATATCATTTGAAAATGCTTTGTCCATAGCGATAGGGCAATACAAATGTAAACAGTTGGACACAATTCCTGATTTACAACAGCTGGCAAGCGAGTTTGTCCCATCATCTGACTTTATAGAAAAAGCAGAAAAAATAATCAGAAATGCTGAAAGCAGACATAAAAAATCTGGCTTGGATAATCTTAAAAAGATTGCTGTAATAGTAGTGCTGTCTTTTGTGTTGCTGTCAAACTCTACAGTGGCAACCGCCATAAAAAATGCGTTGCCTAGTTTTATTATCGAATGGTATGACAAATACACTGCAATATCAACTGTATCGGACATAGAGGGCTTTTATGTGATTGATTTTGTCTTGAACTATGTTCCTGATGGATATTATATGATAGATGGTGATAAGTATGACAAAACATATGTAAATGGAGATTTGCGTTTCAGAGTAAGCGTTAATTTAGAAAGTAACTATTCTTCATATAATGTTGACAATGAATATACTACTTTTTATGAAATAGAAATTGATGGTATAAAAGGTGTCAAACATGTTCACGAAGATGGCTATAACGGATTAATTATGTCTGCTGACGGTGTAAGGTATCATATCACAGGCACAGCAGCACAGGAGGAAATGGTGAAAATATACCAAGGTGTTGAAGTTATACTGGGTGAGCTGGAGTAATATATGGACTTGATTATGAAAAATAAACTGTTGGTTGCTGTCGGCACAGCTATAGCAGTGGTGTTTATGCACATAGGTAAAAAGAAAAAAGTCACTGACAATGTGTCATACACAGATATTACCGGTACATATTGCATGGAAGATACCCATGGTAAAACAGATAAAACCTATTTTGTAATCAATAAAAATGGTAACTTTGTCCTGTATAGCAAAAATGCTGTTTTGGCACAGGGAAAAATGGTGAATAATGCAAGACAAAAGAAATTGTCAGCAAAAGATGGATACACAGTTTATTACAGAGACAATTATAAAAATATACTGATTGAAAAAAACAACAAGCAATCTTTATTTGAAAAAATATCAGACATACCTATATATATAAATGTAAACACTAACTACAACTGAATCTATCACAATTTTGACAAAAGTGAATTATATACTATAATTAAGACAAGGTATCGGAGGTGTGTTTATGAACTTTTCAAATTGGGATAATAAAGGTTCTGGCAAAATACTGGAAAAACTGAAATCCAAATCAAAGAATTTTTCTGTAGATAATTATGGACTTTTGATTGTGGTACTTTGTGCGGCAATTTTTATGGGGCGTACCATCTGGACTTTTGGCGGGGTGCATAACCCTATTACTGCCAAAAAAGTGGAAAAGCGGGGCAGGGAATATCTTGATACCAATTATCCTGGAGTTTATGAACAGGTGAAAACCCAGAATTCCGGCACAGCAAATCAAAATCAGGATGGTAACTGGGGTATTTACTATTTTCAACGTGAAAAAAACAATGATATGTTCAGCAAAAACACAAACCTGTCTTTTACCCTTGTATTTGATGATGAGTTAAATATAGTTTCTGATGGATACAGAGACGTTTACTTGAAAGGTGGCACTGTTTACAGTAATTGTTCATCCCAGTTTTACCGTAATGTGCGGGATTTGCTTTACCCAGACTACAGCAATAACCCTATTCCCCTTGATGGTACTTTTATAGAAAAACTGTATGATTATGATTTGGAAAACACTCATTTTTATGAAGCAGGTGACTACACCAATTATACAGGTGATTATTTTGACCCTGCTGTGGAATATGACCAACGGGAAATGGAAGCGAAATACGGCAGGATAGACATCAAAATGGCAATAGAGGACGGCACCTATGATGACTATGTGCAGGCTGTAAAATCAGTGGTTAAAAAGCTGGATGAAAATAATCAGCCATATCATTCCTTGCACCTGTATATGTATTTCAGAGACAATGAAATTCTGTTCTGCGATGCTGATTTTACCAAAGAGCAGATAGATTCAGGTCTGGACAGCCTTATAGGAAATGAATCCTTTGTGTACACACGCACAGATGAAGCTAATCTGAAAGCACAGGGGTTAGAAGTCCCAATGGTTGAAGTAGGCTCTTTTTCGGATTTAATAAGGGAATTATATAAAGAATCAAAAGAAAAATAAATAAAAAAAGACTGTTGCCTTTGCAACAGTCTTTTCTTTTTATAATCCTAATTCTTCTGGTGTTCTTAATTTCTGGTGTTTGAAAATCGGCACATTGTAGTGTGCTCCCAGTTTTCTTACCAAATCTTTGTAACAGCCCTTCATTTTGTCGTGGAAGAAAATACCCTCGATACCGCCTTCAATGGCGTCTACACACCTGCATGCACGGTCAAAGCCGTCTTCATTTTCATAAGCGCCAGAAACCAGCCACTGATTTGCAATGATATGTGTTACACCAAAGGTTTCGTTTTCACCCCACTGTGTAAAAACAGCCTGTGCAAAGTTTGGCTCAAAGTGTACGCCACCAACACAGAGAATATTGTGTACTTTCATACCATCGTCATTGAATATCTTTGTAAGACTGCGCGCCAATGCACGGCAGGCTTCCATATTCTGCCAGCAATTTTCGCTGGAGCCTACTTCAATATCCATCATAGGCACAGGGAACTGGAGGAGTTCCTCTGGGTTGCCTACACCTGCATGTACACCAGACCAGTGTGTAGCTTCTGTCACCACACTGTACTCTGTAAGACCAAGTTCAACCCTGTTTGTTTCAAATGCCATCATCAGATTTCTCATCAGTCTTGGCTTTGCACCACCGTAGTTTCCACTGTCCACATCACCAAGAGAATGTACTGTCAGCACATTATCAGGTGCATTTGTACCTTCGTGCCATGTAACCATAGCAGAAATATCACAGTCAGCAAAATATTTGTTCATAAGCGGCAGATAGCGTGGGTAGGCAAGACACACAGCGATATCAGTTGGTGCAAAATAAAATTCGTTTTCACCCTCGGTGTATTTCATTATTTCCTGACCATCAAAATCCCAGCCAGTATTTTCAGCCAGATAGCCTTCTTCTTTAAGTATATCCCACACGTTATGGGATACATGACCGTAGCCTCTGTTTGTGTTGATAAAGTAAACAGCCTTCATAAAACGTTCCCCCATAAATATATTATATACATTATATTATCAACAGGATTTTTAATCAATAAAAAAGAGCGGTTTTGCCGCTCTTTTAATTATTTTATTCTGTTTTTGATTATTCTTATATCGTCACCGACAAAGAACAGTGTATCACAGCTACCCAGAAGTCTTGATGAAATTTTTTCACCGTATTTTTTCTGCAGTGCATTTTGTGAAGTAATGTTTGAAGTGTAAATACAAGGCTTACCTTCAATCATTCTGGTGTTTACAATGTTGTAAAGCACGCTTAAAGAATAATTTGTCAGACTTTCAGCACCAAGGTCATCCAGAATAAACAAATCACAGTGGATAATATCACTTACCACATCTTCATCAGTATATCTGCTTTGTTCGATTTTGCTGAAAAGACTCTGTGCAGAGGAGTACATTACTGTATAGCCATAGCTCATTACCACATTTGCTATGGAGCAAGCCAGATGGGTTTTGCCCAGCCCGGCACTGCCCAGCATCAATATGCTTTTGTTTTTTTGTGAAAAATTCTCTGCATAAGAAACACAGTATTCATATATCTGCTTCATCTGGCTATATGGTACTACCATTGTGCCGTTGGACAATTCTTTGGCTGTTTTTGGGTACATATCCAGATTGAATGTTTCAAAGCTGGCCTGTGGTGCAGGTGAAAGGACTGTCAGGAATTTTTGTCTTTGTCTTGTGATTTCTTCTTTAAGACACTGGCAGGCCTTGCCTTTTATAAATCCTGTATCTTTGCATACAGGGCAGAAATATTCCATTTCCAAGTCTTTTTTGGAAAAACCGTGTTCTTTCAGTAACTGGGTGCGTTTTTCATCCAGCTGGTCCATTTCTGCACGCAATTTGTCAGCTTCTGGCTGGTTTTTACCAATTACGGCCAAAGTATAGCTGGCGCCCAGACTGGTGATTTCATCAGTCAGCTGGCTGACCATAGGCACTTTATTATTTATTTCTTCCATTTTGGCAAAATATTTTGCTTTCATGGCAAGCCTGCGGTTTTCCAATACAGAATAGGCGTTGTTATAGCTTTCACCGCTCATTAATTATTCTCCTTTGTTGAATACAGGTACGATGTTCATGCCCTGAAGAATCAGGTCATCGTCATCGTCAATGTTTTTACCAGATAGATTTTTAAAGCTGAACTCTCGCTGGATATCATCCGGATTTTTATAGCCTTTCTGTGCCCAGGATTTCAGTATGCCGTTACAATATCTGATATTGGCATTGGTGCCGGCAGACTCAAATGCGCTTTTTATCATATCGCCAGACATATTAAGTGTTTCATACCAGCCGTTGATAATTGTTTTTTCGCTGGTTGTCAGTTTATCTTTGTTTAAGCTGAAAATTGTGCAAACTTCGCTGTAGGCTTTTTCTCTTGCTTCCATGGTAAGAATGTAGCTTTCAGCTTTATCAGCAGATGTAATGCCCTTCTTTTCAAAAAGGTTCAGTATTACTCTGGCTGTATATGCAGGGCCCTTGCTTGCTGGGGCGAGATACATTGTCAGCACTAAAATAACATCCACAGGCACATTGTTTTCCAGATACAGGTTAATAAATGTGTTTGTACCTTTTTCGTTGATGGCCTGTCCATATATTTTCTGAAGCTGATTAACCAAAATTTCAATTTCCGGGTGACTTTCTGAAATTTTCAGAATATCAGTTGCAGACAACAGCTTTTTCTTTTTAGGTTTTGCATTGTCTTCATCTTCAGCCATTATAATGCCTTTGTCCGCCCAGAACAGTAAGCTGGACTGAACACTGGACATAGAAATATCCAGATTTCTGGCAATATCCATTGGGTCAGCCTGGCCTTTCTGCAGTGCATAAAGGATAACTTTCAAATCATTATCCCTTGTATTATATAAATTTTCAAAAACAGCCATAGGAACTTCCGGTCCTATGACTGCCTGTTTGAGAAGATGAAACTTCATAATTATTTTTTACCTTTTTTGCCAGCTGCTGCTTTTTCACCGAGTGCGCTTCTTTCAAAGAAAACGTAAACGAGGATGCATGCACAGATACCGCCTGCACAGTAGAACAGGAAAAGTACCAGGTTGAATACTTCCATGTTAATGTTCAGAAGACCTTCGCCACCTGCACACATAACAAATGCCAACAGTACATAGATTGCATATGTAATTGCAACTTTTACAATAGACTTTTTAAAGCCCCATTTGTTTACAAGAAATGCAATAGCAGAACAGCAGAACAGTGCATTCAGCGGTGCTGCAATAGCATACTGAGTAATTGCGTTCATAATAACCTCCGAATATATATAATATACTTATTTATAAGATAACACCTATAAAATCAATTTTATAATTTTTTTGATAATATGTCAATCAAAACCCGTCAATATTTTGTGAATATTTACTATAGTCAAAAATAGTACTAAACTAATTGTGATTAAATCACAAAAAACTTGAAAATTTTTGTAATATTTGCTAATATGATATCATAGTTAATATGAATTAATGGAGGATTTAATATCATGGAATATACAAGAAGACACAAAGGCGTTTGCTCAAGAGCATCAATGGTTGAAATCAACGAAGATGGTGTTATCACAGCAGCTAAAATTATTGGTGGTTGCGATGGTAACACAAGAGGTCTGTCACAGATTGTAATTGGTCTGCCAGCAACATTTGTTATCGAAAAATGGAAAGGCACACCATGTATGTTCAAAGCAACATCATGCCCAGACCAGTTTGCTATCACAATCGAAGAAGCACTGGCAAAAATGGAAGAAGAAAAAGCAGCTAAAGCTTAATTGATATTTAAAGGTGGTCACTGACCACCTTTTTTATTTGTAAAAATTCTGATATTGATGTATTATAAAATAAAAGTATTTTTTTAAAGAGGGTAATTATGGATAATCGTCTTAAACAGCAGCTGGAATTTTCTCTGGAAATAGATAAAGAAAAAAATATATTCAGACAGACACATTTATCAGGTTATGGCAGACAGGAAAATGATGCAGAACACGCATGGCATATGGCTATTATGGCTTATTTGTTGCGAGAACATTCAAATGTGCCTGTGGATATAAGCAAGGTAATGCTGATGTGCCTTATTCACGATATAGTTGAAATAGATGCAGGTGACACCTATGCCTATGACGAGGTAAGCCTTAAAACTCAGAAAGCAAGGGAAGATGCCGCCAAAGAGCGCATATTCTCTTTATTGCCACGGGACCAGAAAGAAGAACTGATAGCACTGTTTGACGAATTTGAAGCGTATGAAACACCAGAATCAAAATTTGCTCATGCTATGGACAACATACAGCCACTTATACTGAACAATTCCAATGGTGGCGGTGACTGGAAAGAGCATGGTGTGTCAGCGTCACAGGTGTATGGCAGACAAAGTAAAACAAAGCTTGGTTCAGAAAAGATTTTTCAGGTGGCAGATGCCATTATTCAGGAAAATATCAGAAAAGGTAATATAAAAGAATAAAAAACAGGGTACTGCATTTGCAGTAACCTGTAGTATTTAAATTATTTAGCAATTGTAAGTTTGCCGTCGATGTATGCGCCGTGGTTGATTGTGATGTATTTTGTTGTGATGTTACCTTCAACATAGGACAGTTCATCAAAGCTGGAGTCGCCGGAGATAACCATATCACCAGTGATTTTACCAGAGCAAACAATGCTTTCTGCGCTGATGTTACCTCTGATTTCAGAACCAGCAGCAACAGTGATTTTGCCAGCAACAGTTACATTACCTGTAACAACGTCAGAGATGATTTCCAGATTTTTAGCTTTAATGTTACCTTCTACTTTAGAGTGGATGATTACATTGCCGTCAGATACGATGTCACCTTTGAAAATACCGCCGATTTCTACATCGCCTTTGCTGTTAAGTGTGCCTTCAAAGTAAGTGCCTTCGCCCAGAACAGTTTTCTGGTAAACAACTTTTTCTGGAGCAGCTGCTTTAACTTCAGGTTTTTTTGCTTCAGCTTTAGTTTCTTTCTTTGGTTCTACTTTTGCTGCAGCTTCTTCCTTTTTTTCGTTAGGGTCTTTGCCGATACCAAACATTTCAAACATTGCCTGGTTAAAGTTTTCTTTAGAGCTCATATTTTTTCTCCTTATTTTGGTTAATTATATGCGAACAACACAGGCTTAGTCTGCGGTGTCAATCTATCAAAAGAGTATCCCTGCTCTTTTAATTTCTGAATAATAATTGGTAATGCCTGAACAGTTGTTGTTCTGGAGTGGGAGTCGTGCATCAGAACAATAGGTCTGTCTGTTTTTGCAACCCCTGACATTACGTTGTTAACAATATCATTTGTGGACAACAGCACAGCGCTGGCATCACCTGAAGAAACGTTCCAGTCATATGGAATAAATCCTCTGCGCAGCATTTCGCTGATAATATCCTGATAAACCCGATAGTTATAGCTGTTTACACTACCACCGGCAAACCTGAAGTGTGTTGGTGTCACACCGGTGGTTTCTTTTATAAGTGTAAAGATTTTATACATATCGTCCAGATAGTCGTCTACTGAATTATAAATCTTTCTGTACTGATGGCTGTATGTATGCATTGCCAGTGTATGACCCTGGTCTACAATGTCTCTCATCAGCTGTTTTGATGTGGCATCTGTAGCACCAACCACAAAGAATGTGGCTTTTACTTCTTCTTCTGCCAGTATTCTCAGAACTTCCGGAGTTCTGGCTGATGGGCCGTCGTCGAAAGTAAAGTAAACAGTCTGCACTGAAAAATCTGTGGCGTCAAGTTCCTGTGGAGCGTAAAAATCCGGATATTTGTTTTGATATTCTGGAATTTCAGGTTCAATTTTCACATCGGAATAATCGTTGTAATAGTCATAGGAGTCAAGCAGTATTTTTGACATTGGAATCAGTTCAGTTTCAGCAAGAAGGTTTTCATACTTTTCCTTGTAATGCAATGTGGTATGCACAGGAATCAATATGGATATGATTACTACAAGTAAAATCATATTTTTGAAAAATCTTACACTACCAAAATACATTAAAACTGAACTCCTGCTATTGACTGGATCTATTTGCGATGGGGGCAAAAATAGTTACCTGTCGCAAACACATATAGAATTATTCTATAATAAAAGCCTTATTTTGTCAAATATTAGCTATCATATTTAATAAATATGCAAATAAATGGATTATATGCATATATCAAATGCATAAAATTAAATGTGACTGAATTGTAATATTCGCAAAATATGTAGAATATTGATATTGAAACATATAAATTGTATAATGGTATATATAGATTGGAGAAGGATTGATTATGAAATATGCGCAGGATTTCAGAGGAATAGCAAGAAACGCATTAAAGGGCAAATGGCGTCTGGCGGCATTTGTAGGTTTTCTGGCAACACTTATGGGCGGAGGCATTGGAGTAAGATCTGTTTCATCAAACTGGAGCTCAAGCAGTGAATCATCCAGCAGTATTTTTGAACAACTGCCATCAATAGACATCAGCCCACGGGCTATGAAAATCATACTGATTGCACTGCTTCTTTTACTGGTTTGGATGATAGTGCTTATCGTTATCAGCGGCGCCGCCACATTGGGCTATGCAGTTTTCAACCTTAAGATTATAGATGGCGAAGACGTTTCCACACACGACCTTTTCTCACGGTTCAATCGCTTAGGCGACGGCTTCTGGATGAACTTTGGGGTAGGATTGTACATTACTTTGTGGTCGCTTCTGTTTGTAATCCCTGGTATAATCAAAAGCTACAGCTATTCTATGACACCGTTTATTATGGCTGAAAATCCTGATATGAAAGTGGATGCCGCCATTACAGAATCCCGCCGTATAATGGATGGCAATAAATGGCGTCTGTTCTGCCTTAACTTCAGTTTTATCGGCTGGCAGTTTTTATGTCTGATACCTGATATAATAGGTCTTTTAATATCGCTTTATTTAGTGATGACTACTGGCAACTATGTATTTTTGCTCCTGCTTATTCCTTGCGGTATCCCATCATTTATAGGTGGTCTGTTCCTGCGTCCGTATATGTCGGCGTCTATGACTGCTTTTTACAGAGAAATTTGCTTTGCAAAAGCTGCACCTGAATTTATCCCAACACTGGACAATATAGATTAAAAGGAATGAATATATGATAAATATAATGTTTGTATGCCATGGTAATATCTGCAGAAGTCCTATGGCAGAGTTTATTATGAAAGATATGGTGGCTAAGCAGGGACTGGCAGGCAGTTTTTGCATAGCTTCATCTGCTACCAGCACAGAAGAAATCTGGCGTGGTATAGGTAACCCAGTGTACCCACCTGCAAAGGCAGAGCTGGCAAAACACGGCATTTCCTGTGATGGAAAACGCGCAGTGCAGATAAATGTGGAAGACTATGAAAAATACGACATAATTCTCTGTATGGATACAAACAACATGAGAAATATTAAAAGAATTATTCCATCTGACCCACAGAAGAAGATACACAAGCTTATGGATTTCGCCTATGGCGGAGATGTGGCAGACCCATGGTATACAGGCGATTTTACCACCACATACAAAGATGTAACTGCTGGTTGCAGCGGTTTGCTGGAATATTTAAAAGAGAATTATTTATAATTACAGGCAGTGCTGTTGCACTGCCTTTTTTCTGCGGCAATTTAACCAAATTTTGTATATCTTTTTCTATGGTAAATAAATTTAAGCTTAATTGACACCTATAGTTTAAAATGTTAACATTATATATAAATATTTAATTATCGAAAACTTTCGAGGAGGACGGAATGGCTAGATATGGAATAGTCGGTTTTGGCTGTGCAGGATACTTTGCGGCAAAAACCATACGAGAAAATGATAAAACTGGCGAAATTATAGTTTTTTCTGAACACGACAGTTCGCCATATAATCCTATGCTGACTACATACTATGTTGCTGGGAAAATTCCTTTTGAAGGACAATTTCCTTTTGGCAGTATGGAAAAAATAAAAGAAGAGTTGTCTTTGTGTGTATACACAGGTGTGGCTGTAAAAAAAGTTTATGGGGAAGAAAAAGTTATAGAACTTTCAGATGGCAGTCAGCAGAAATTTGACAAAATTCTTATAGCTACAGGTGCACGTGCAGTAATGCCTGAAATTCCGGGGCTTGCCAAAGAAGAGGCGTTTTATATGCGTACTCTTGATGATGCAATCAGACTTCGCACAGCGCTGGAAACAGAAAGCTATAAATCCGCCCTTGTGGTAGGTGCTTCAATGGTAGGTATCAAGGTTGTTGAACTACTTAACAAAAGAGGTATCGACACAACACTGGCAGATATGGCAGACAGAATTTTCCCTCTGGCGGCATATAAAAATGTGTCAGACGAAATCGAAAAACGTGTAACAGAAAAAGGTGTAAAATTAAGTCTTGGCAGTGCATTGAGCTATGTGGAAAAAACAGACAATGGCTACAGATGTATTATGTCAGACGGAAAAGAAATTCTGGCGGATATGATTGTGCTGTGCATAGGTACAAAAGCTACTGTTGATATTGCTGACCAGACAATATCTGTAAACCGTGGTATTGTCGTGGATGAAAATATGGAAACTTCTGCAAAGGATATTTATGCCGCAGGTGACTGCAGTGAAGGCAAAGAACTGCAGAGTAAACAAAATATGATTATCGGTCTGTGGGCAAATGCCGCATATCAGGGTATGACTGCAGGTGCCAATATGGCAGGTGCTTCAGCCTGCTTTGATGGTAACTTTATGCACAACATCACTCATTTTATGGGTATGGACTTTATAGGCTTTGGCGATAACCGTAAAACAGGGCAGGTTATTACATCTGGCAATATCAATGGCGGTCTTTATGTAGAAGCTGTAATTGATGAAACTGGTCTTGCAGGTGTCAATATTCTTGATAATTACCGCATCAGCGGTGCTGTTAAAAACTATCTCTACCGCCTTATGACAGAAGGCAAGGCAGATATCTCACCAATACAGCGTGGTGTGTTGATTAAAGAAGGCTTGCGCCCATCATTTATAGAAAAACTGGAGGGAAGATACAATGGCTGAATTTGATGCTCTTAAAGCCAAAATACCGGGTGAAGACACTGGTATACAGGTTAAAAATACAATATGTGCTATCTGTTCACCAGCACCACACTGTGGTCTTACCTGTTATGTAAAAGATGACAAGGTTATTAAAGTTGAGGGCTGGAAAGGTCACCCAGACTCAAATGGTGGTATATGCACAAAAGGTTTGTCCAACAAAGAGTTCCTTTACCGTGAAGACAGAATTCTTTACCCAATGCGTCGTATCGGTGAAAGAGGTGAAGGTAAATTTGAACGAATCACCTGGGAAGAAGCATATAAAGAAATTGCTGAAAAACTCAATGGTATAAAAGACACATATGGTGCTGACAAGGTGGCGTTCTATTCTGGCTATAACAAATGGTACCGCAGTATGCTGGCACGTTTTGCTCATTCCTTTGGTACACAGAGTTACGGCACAGAACATTCATCCTGCTTTGCCTCTGGTCTTATGGCATGGCAGTGTGCTACTGGTATGGAAATGGGTATGAACCTTATGGCAAAGCTGTTTATCGGCTGGGCCGCCAATGGTTACTATTCAATGTACAAACTGCCTATGGGTATTGAAAAACTGAAAGCCCTGACAGGTATGAAATATATTGTGGTTGACCCACGTATCACACCTGCATCACGGCGCTTTGCTGATTTACATCTGCGCCCACGCCTTGGCACAGATGGTGCTCTGGCACTTACAATGGCAAATGCGCTTATCCAGAATGGCTGGATTAATAAAGAATACATAGACAAATATGTTCATGGTTTTGACGCCTACGCTGAAAGTGTAAAGGAATACACTCTGGAAAAAGGTGAAGAGCTGACAGGTGTTCCAAAAGAACAAATCTGGCAGGCTGTTGAGATGATTCGTGATGCAGCAACAATGTCTATATCCGAAAGCTCTGCTCCGCTGGCACACCACCATAACGGTATGCAGAATTACCGCTGTATCATGTCACTGCTGGCTATTACTGGCAACATCGGCACACCTGGCGGCCAGAACCCAAGCGAATCTTCTTTCGCTGAAAGAACCACAGGTTACTATACAGGCGAACACGACTTTATGAAGGAAACATACCCACATAATGCTGACAAAGCTGTAGGTGCTGATGTACACCCACTGTGGTATGAACTGCGTAAAGATATGCAGGCAAATGACCTTGCACAGAATATCCTCAACAACGATGAAAAATCCATCAAGGCATTGTATGCCCACGGCATGAACTACCGTATGTTCGCAGAAGATGGCAAATTACTGGAAGCCTTTAAACAGCTGGATTTCTTTGTGGATGTAGACCTGTTTATGACAGACAGCGCAAAATGGGCAGACATAGTACTGCCTTGCTGTACATCACTTGAAAGAAGCGAGTTCAAAGGCTATCCTAACAACCTTATTGTTTACACACAGCCTGTTGTAAAACCACTTGGCGAAAGCAAACGAGATGTTGATATCATTACAGAACTGGCAAATGTAATGGGTATTGATGACCCTATACTTTGCTCTGGCTATGAAAATGCAGTTAAATATATCTTCCGTGACCTGCCAGTTGATTTGGACAAGGTAATGGAATCAGGTGAATTTGTAAAAATCGAAGGTGTAAGCACAAATTCAGGTGCTTATTATCTGGAAAACGGCTGGCGTACACCAACTGGTAAAATCGAACTTTACAGCGAAGTTATCGGTGCACATCCAGAATGGGGGCTGAATCCACTGCCAAGCTATACACCACCAATTAACCCAGACCCAGAAAAATATCCGTTTATGCTGTGTTCTGGTGCAAGACTGCCAAATGTACTGCACTCCCGTCTCCATGGTTCACCATGGCAGAGAAGTCTTCTGCCAGACCCATTGGTTGAAATAAACCCAGTAGACTGTGAAAAAATGGGTATTGAAACAGGTGATGAAATTGAAATCATCACTTCCATCGGAAGTCTTACATTCAATGCAAACCCTACACACACAGTAAATCCTGGTCAGCTGTTTGTTTACCATGGCTACCCAGAAAAAGACATAAACAGCATTATCCCATACAGAGAACTCTGCGACCCATATTCAGGTTATCCGGCATATCGCAGTGTTTATTGCGCAGTAAGGAGGGTTGACTGATGGCTAAAAGAGTAGAACTGGATATTTCACGTTGCTGTGCCTGTGGTGCGTGTTCAATCGCATGTATGGACCAGAACGATATAGACCTTAAAACAGGGGTGCGCCCTTTCAGAACTGTTTTCAGACAGGAATTCAACAAAGGCAAAAGCATAGAATATTATTCAATTGCCTGTATGCACTGCGAAAATGCACCTTGTGTAACAGCTTGCCCATCTGGTGTACTATACAAAGACAAAGAAACAGGTCTTACACTGTATGACAACACCAACTGTATCGGTTGCCACAGCTGTGCTATGGCTTGTCCGTTTGGCGCCCCAACCTTTGGCGAAGACGACAAGATGACTAAATGCGACGGCTGTTACGACAGAATCAAAGCTGGTCTCCAGCCAGCCTGTGTATCTGCGTGTTTCTTCCGTGCGCTGAAAGTGGTTGACGACGAAAACCCTGTTACAGCAGAAAATTCACTGATTTATCAGTGTGATGAACTTGTAAAAAGTCAGAAATAAAACAAAGAGGACAAGATTTATTCTTGTCCTCTTGTATATGTCATTCTGTAAAATTTACCTTCGCCCAGTGGTGTGTTGAGTGTGTACTCATCACCATCAATTTCAAAACCAGCCTTTTTATAGCAGTTTATTGCTCTTTTGTTCCAGCTTCGCACCTGTAACGATATTGGTTTAATGCTTTTTTCTTCCGCTATTTTAACAGCGGTTTTAAGTATCTGTTGACCATAGCCTTTGGAACAAAGCTGTGGATTGACCGCAATACCTACAGAGAATTTGTTGTTTCTCTCTATAAGGTTTATGTAACCAACCAGAGTGTCATTTTCATAAAAGCTGTAAAAATTCTGCTGGTTATCTGGGTTGGCAAAACCTGTTTTCTTTTCTGTCAGCTGGCTGTATGGCGGCAGATTGTATATTGCATATTCGTCAGGGTATTTCCAGCTGCACAGCTGTTTCTTTTCATCCTCTGTCAGCCCACAACGGTATATAAGTGTATTCATCATGGCAGTATATTGTACAGAACACTGCCCCAGATAACTGCACTTAAAAAACCTGCGGCAACATCTGACGGATAGTGTACCCCACCAATAACTCTTACGAAGCACAGAATAATGCTCAGGGCAATCAACACACCACCTACAAAACCGTTTACAAAAAAGCCTGTTACAGCTATAACTGTCATACTGAAAACGTGGCGTGAAGGCATACTGTTGCCTCGGGTGTCTTTTTTTATCAATGGCACAATATCCAGTGTTTCATAAGGTCTTGGGCGGTTTATTGCTTTTCGCACAAATGTCAGCAGAATAAACCCTGATGCAGGTACAATAGTGGCATACAGTGCAGTTACAGGAAATCTTGTAAAAAACAGGTATACAAGCATTAAAGGGTAGCAGGCATAACCTATGGATGTTATAGCTGTGTTTACTATATTCAGCCATTTTGTAGCCTTTTCATTGCGGAATGGCTGGCTGATTTTTTCGTATTGTTGTTTTGTCATAATATTCTCTCTGTGGTTTTACTATGATTTAATTTTAAATGATAGCATGGGGAATGTCAAACACTGGCAGACACCAGAAAAAACAAAACAGCCGTTTATCACGGCTGTTTTTGTTTACATTTAATTATTTGCCATCACGCTGTTTCAGATATTCTGCAACACCTGTCTGGTACAGGTTTTCACCATAGCTGTCGATAACAACTGTCAGTGGCATATCTTTAACTTCCAGTCTGCGAAGAGCTTCTGCACCTAAATCTTCGTATGCAACGATTTCAGATTTAACTACACTCTGGCTCAGCAGTGCACCTGCACCACCAATAGCACCAAAGTATACAGCGCCGTACTCTTTCATAGCATTGATAACATCGTCATTACGTTTACCTTTGCCAATCATACCTGTAAGACCACATTCTTTGATAAGATATGGTGAATATGCGTCCATACGGTAGCTTGTTGTAGGACCGCAAGAGCCCAGTGCCTGACCTGGTTTTGCAGGTGTAGGACCTACAAAGTAGATTGTAGCATCTTTCAGGTCTGCTGGCAGCTGTTCACCTCTCTGGTGTGCTTCTACCAGTCTTTTGTGGCCAGCGTCACGGCTTGTGTAGATAACACCGCTCAGCAGTACTTCGTCACCACTGTGCAGTTCTCTCAGTTTTTCCTGTGTCAATGGGGTAGTAATATATTTTTTCATAACTAAATCTCCTTTGACTTATGTCTTGTAACATGACAGTTGATGTTTACAGCACATGGCATACCTGCAATATGTGTTGGCATAGCAAGAATGTTTACGCCAAGAGCTGTTGTTCTGCCGCCAAAGCCCTGTGGGCCGATGCCCAGAGCATTGATTTCTTCCAGCAGTTCTTTTTCCATCTGTTCATAGAATGGGTCTGGGTTAACTTCGTCCACGTTTTTCAGCAGAGCTTTTTTAGCCATCAGTGCAGCCTTGTCAAATGTACCGCCGATACCTACACCAACTACGATTGGTGGGCATGGGTTTGGACCAGCATTACGAACTGTATCAACAACAAATTTTTTCACGCCTTCAACGCCATCTGCTGGTACCAGCATTTTGATAGCAGACATGTTTTCACTGCCGAAGCCTTTTGGTGCAACTGTGATTTTAAGGCCATCACCTTTAACGATTTCATAATAAATCATAGCTGGTGTGTTGTCGCCTGTGTTTACACGGCGCAGTGGGTCAGCAACACAGCTTTTACGCAGGAAGCCGTCAGCATAACCCTGACGTACACCTTCGTTGATAGCATCTTCAATGCTGCCTTCAACATAAACTTCCTGACCGATTTCAATAAATACACATGCCAGACCTGTGTCCTGACAGATAGCAATCTGGTTTTTGTTTGCCAGTTTATAGTTGTCTACCAGCAGCTCCAGTGTGTTTTTTGCAGGCAGATAATCTTCTGCTTTGATAGCCATGTCGATTGCGCCGCAAACATCCTGTGGAAGATTAATGTTTGCATCGATGCACAGCTCTCTTACCACTTTAGTAATTTCATCCCGATGAACTGTTCTCATGGTAAAATATCCTTTCTGTTTTTATAAAATCCTTCTACGCTTTTTCTTATATATATTAAGCTTTGATTTTATTGTAATATTGTAAAAACAAGTTGTCAATAAATTTCACTTTTATTAGACATTTACATAAAAAAGGTGTATAATATATATGCAATTTTATGAAAGCCACGGCTTTAGTGTTTTAAATTAAAGATTTATATAGAGGTATTCAATATGCAGAACAGTATTTTAGTTACTCTTATCAACGCTGTTATGAGCAGAACAGACAAAGAACATGTTATCATTGCCATCGATGGCCCAAGTGCTACAGGCAAATCAACATTTGCAAAAAACATCAAAAAACACTTTGACTGCAATGTTTTCCACATGGATGATTTCTTTCTGCCACCAGAAAAGAAAACACCAGAAAGACTGGCTACACCAGGCGGCAATGTAGACTGGGAAAGATTTAAAGAACAGGTACTGGACAAAATCCGGACAAACGAACCTTTCACTTACGACATTTACCACTGCGGTACAGGTGACGTTACAAAATCAAAGGTTATCACACCTAAACGCCTTAACATCGTGGAAGGTGTATACTCCATGCACCCAGAACTGAGAGAAGTTTACGAATATGAACTTTTCTTTGATGTAGCACGTCCAAAACAGCTGGACAGAATCAAAAAACGCTCCAGCGAAAAAATGCTGAAACGTTTTGTAGAAGAATGGATTCCACTGGAAGACCTTTACTTCAAAACCTTCAACACAAAAAAAGAAGCAGACTTCTGCTTTGACACAACAAGAGCATTCTAAATTGCAAAAGTCGGCGAAGAAACACCTTCGCCGGCTTTTTATGTTAAAAGGGGGAACAGTATGCAGTTTAACAGACTTTTGCCGGAATTATCCGTAACAGATATAAATAAAACCAAGGCCTTTTATATAGATTTGCTTGGTTTCAAGCTGGAATATGAAAGAGAAGAAAATAAATTTATGTTTCTCTCTTTTGAGGGCAGTCAGTTTATGTTTGAACAAATTCACGAGGATGGCTGGAATACAGCAGACCTTGAATATCCGCTGGGCAGAGGGATAAACTTTTCCATAGAAACTGATAACATAGACATCCTTTATCAGAAACTTCTGGATGCAAATTATCCGCTGTTCCGCCCTATGATGACCAGCCAGTACAGAATGAACGATGAATGGCTACAGCAAAAACAGTTTCTGGTGCAGGACCCAGATGGATATCTGTTAAGGTTTAATCAGGAGTAAATACAAATAAAAAAGCCACAGTCATTTGACTGTGGCTTTTTTCTGGAGCTGCTAAGCAGATTCGAACTGCCGACCTCTTCCTTACCAAGGAAGTGCTCTGCCTGCTGAGCTATAGCAGCGCTAATACACAAAAAGCAACCTTTACGGTTGCTTTTTGTTTTTATGGCGACCCGAATGGGGCTCGAACCCACGACCTCTAGCGTGACAGGCTAGCGTTCTAACCAACTGAACTACCGGGCCAGGTAAACAGTTCTAAAAGAACTGTTGGCAGGGGCAGTAAGAATCGAACTCACGACACGCGGTTTTGGAGACCGCTGCTCTACCTGCTGAGCTATACCCCTAAGTAAGTTGCTTGATTATAATAGCACATACTTTTTAAATTGTCAACAAAAATATTGCAAAAATTTAAAAATGGTGATAAAATTGTGACCGTTGGTTAAATTTTACATATTTAATATATAAAGGAGTTATTATGGAAAATAAAAAAGGCATTCACTATGGCTGGTTCATAGTGTTCTCATGTTTTATGATTATGTCACTGTACCTGTGCATCGTTATGAACTGCCCTGGTCTGTTCCTTATCAGCGTAACAGAAGAATTCGGCATTTCCAGAAGCCAGTACACACTTAACACTACAGTTATTTCTGCAGCAATGATGGTAGTATCAATGAATGCAGGTAGAATTTTCTCTAAATTCAGTGTTAAAAAAGTTATGATGGTTTCTTCCATCATTCTTCCAATCGCATATTTCTTCTTCTCAAAAGCTTCAAACATCTACATGTTCTACGCAATCAGCGCAGTTGTAGGTCTTTGCCTTGGTCTTTGTGGTATGGTACCAATGAGTACACTTATCACACGCTGGTTCAATGAAAAGAAAGGTCTGGCAACAGGTCTGGCTTTCACAGGCAGTGGTCTTGGTGGTATGATTCTGCAGCCAATCATTGGTAAACTTATTGTAAATATAGGCTGGAGAAATACATATGCTATCCTTGCACTGCTTATGTTTGTTCTGGTTGTACCATGTACAGTGTTCATTCTTAAAGATGACCCAGCTGAAAAAGGTCTGGAACCTGTTGGCGGCAAACCAAAACAGGTTGCAAATACACCTGTAGCAGATGACGGTATGACACTGGCAGAAGCAAGAAAAAAATCTTACTTCTGGATTTTCCTGCCACTGGTTACAATCTCTTCCGCAGCAGCATGTTCCATGGTTCAGAACGTTTCACCATACGTTACAGACCTTGGCTTTGACCCAACAGTTGCAGCAAGCCTTTCTGCTCTCAGCCTTGGCATTCTGGCTGCATGTAAAGTTCTGCTTGGTCAGATTTATGACAAAAAAGGTTCTCTGTTTACAACTGTAATGAGCCTTACATGTCTTGCAGCAGCTGCAGCTTGCTACGGCTCTGCTGTAAACTCTACATTCCTGTATGCAGGTATTGTTATCAGCGGTCTGGGTATTGCATACACAACAGTAGGCTACCCAATCAACACACAGTCCATGTTTGGCAAAAAAGATTACAGTGCTATTTACGGTAACGTTGCCAGCTTCTCTTCAATCGGTACAGCTATCGGCTCTCCAATCACATCCATGATTTACGATGCTACAGGCAGCTACCGTATGGCTTGGTTTATGTGGGCAGCAGTAAATGCTGTTGCAGTAGCAGTATTCATCGTTCTGCACAAAATGGCGGAGAAAGACAAAAAATAAACAAAGTTTT
This sequence comes from Oscillospiraceae bacterium, assembly GCA_045633415.1. Taxonomy (GTDB): domain Bacteria; phylum Bacillota; class Clostridia; order Oscillospirales; family Ruminococcaceae; genus RGIG3102. The sequence goes on from JAZQYH010000001.1 coordinate 58,545, forward strand.
AAACACCTGCAGTGTAAATGCAGGTGTTTTTTATTTAAGTATGGTATATATTGATAATATTTTGTGATAAATGCACATAAATTTTAATTAAAATTTGTGCGAAAATATGTATATGGTAGAACTTTGTGACTTGCTCACAGTTAGCTTGTGCTAATTGCACTTTTTAGTGTATAATGTAAGCGTAATAAAATATATTATTACATATTCAATTATTAAACATATTTATATATAAAGGAGACAATATTATGCCTCAGATGCACGAAAACTGGTATGGCTTCAAACCAGCTACTTGGACAACATCAGTAAATGTAAGAAGCTTTATCAAACACAACTACACACCATATGATGGTGATGAAAGCTTCCTGGCAGGCCCAACAAGAAATACTCTTGACCTGTGGCTGCAGGTAAGAGAACTGTCCAAAGAAGAAATCGCAGCAGGCGGTGTTCTTGATATGGACACAGAAGTTATTTCTACAATCACTTCCCATGGTCCTGGTTATCTGAACAAAGAAACTGAAACAATCGTTGGTTTCCAGACAGATAAACCATTCAAACGTGCACTTATGCCTTATGGCGGTATCAGAATGGCTGAAAAAGCATGTTCTGACAACGGCTATAAAGTTGACGAAAAAATCAGCGAATTCTTCTCAGTTCACAGAAAAACACACAACGCTGGTGTTTTCGATGCTTACACACCAGAAATGAGAGCTTGTCGTTCATCTCACATCATCACAGGTCTTCCAGATGCTTACGGTCGCGGCCGTATCATCGGTGACTACCGCAGAATTGCTCTGTATGGTATCGACAGACTGATTGAAGACAAAAATGAACAGAAAGCTACAACAGAAAAAGTTATGAGCGAAGACAACATCCGTCTGCGTGAAGAACTTTCTGAACAGATCCGCGCTCTGCAGGAACTGAAAAAAATGGCTGCAAGCTACGGCTTTGATATTTCCCAGCCATCTAAAGACGTTAAGGAAGCAATCCAGTGGACATACTTCGGCTACCTTGCTGCTGTAAAAGAACAGAACGGTGCTGCTATGTCTCTTGGCCGTACATCCACATTCCTTGACATCTATGCAAAACGCGACCTTGATAACGGTGTTTACACAGAAGAACAGATTCAGGAATTTGTTGACCACTTCATTATGAAACTGCGTATGGTTAAATTCGCACGTACACCTGAATACAATGCACTGTTCTCCGGTGACCCACAGTGGGTAACAGAATCCATTGGTGGTGTTGGTATCGACGGCAGACACATGGTTACAAAAATGTCCTACCGTTTCCTCCACACACTTGACAACCTTGGTTCTTCTCCAGAACCAAACCTGACAGTTCTGTGGTCTGTACAGCTGCCAGAAAACTTCAAACGCTACTGTGCAAAAATGTCCATCGAAACATCTTCCATCCAGTATGAAAACGATGACCTGATGAGAATGACACACGGTGACGACTACGCTATCGCTTGCTGCGTATCTTCAATGAGAGTTGGTAAAGAAATGCAGTTCTTCGGCGCACGTGCAAACCTTGCAAAATGTCTGCTGTACGCTATCAACGGTGGTGTTGATGAAGTTTCCAGAAAACAGGTTGGTCCTAAATACAGAGCAATCGAAGGCGACTACCTTGAATACAACGATGTAATGGAAAAATACGATGCTATGATGAAATGGCTGGCTGAAGTTTATGTAAACGCACTGAACATCATCCACTACATGCACGACAAATACTGCTACGAAAAAGTACAGATGGCTCTCCATGACAGAGATGTAACAAGATGGTTTGCTACAGGTATCGCAGGTCTGTCAGTAGTTGCTGACTCCCTGTCTGCTATCAAATATGCAAAAGTAAAAATCGTTCGTGACGAAACAGGTTTCCCAGTAGACTATGTTGTTGAAGGCGAATTCCCTAAATACGGTAACGATGATGACAGAGTTGACAACCTCGCTAAAGAAATCGTTCACAGATTTATGGAACACATCCGCAAAATCCCAACATACAGAAACGGTATTCCTACAACATCTATCCTGACAATCACATCCAACGTTGTTTACGGTAAAGCTACAGGTTCTACACCAGACGGCCGTAAACGTGGTGAAGCATTTGCTCCAGGTGCTAACCCAATGCACCGCCGTGATACAAATGGTGCTGTTGCATCCATGGCTTCTGTTGCAAAACTGCCATTCATCGATGCACAGGATGGTATTTCCAACACATTCTCCATCATTCCAGGCGCACTGGGTAAAGAAGACAGAATCTTCATGGGCGACCTTGATATCGACCTTGACTGCTCTACAGGCGCTTGTGCAACACCAACACTGTTCGAAGGCCTCGATGCTGAAGACGCTGAATAATATATAACAGGAGGAACATACGATGATTGCATCTAAATCCCAGATTGACAACCTTGTAGGTCTGCTTGACGGCTACATGGCAAAAGGTGGTCACCACCTCAACGTTAACGTATTCACAAGAGAAACACTGCTGGACGCTCAGGCTCATCCAGAAAACTATCCACAGTTGACAGTTCGTGTTTCCGGTTACGCAGTTAACTTCATCAAACTGACAAAAGAACAGCAGGACGAAGTTATCTCCAGAACATTCCACGATCAGATCTAATTAAAGCTATGAAGGGTTATATTCACTCAATAGAAAGCTTTGGCACAGTTGATGGTCCTGGTCTGCGCTTTGTGGTATTCTTTCAGGGATGTCCTATGCGTTGCCAGTATTGTCACAATCCTGATACCTGGCAGCCAAATACAGGGGAACAAATGTCAGCCGAAGAAATAATGGAAAAGTTCCGCAGGAATAAAAGCTTTTATTCCACAGGCGGCATCACAGTAACAGGGGGCGAGCCTTTGTTACAGATAGATTTTCTTACTGAACTGTTCCGCATCGCCAAAAGCGAAGGTGTACACACCTGTATTGACACATCCGGTATCACATACAAACCAGACAATGGGGAGTATATGAAAAAGCTGGATACGCTGATGGAATATACCGACCTGATAATGCTGGACATCAAACATATAGACGAGGAAAAACATCGTGCTCTTACAGCACACAGCAATAAAAACATTTTGGAATTTGTAAAATATCTTGATAGTAAAAAAATTCCATTATGGATAAGACATGTTGTGGTTCCTACAGTTACAGATGACCCGCTTTATTGGGAAAAGCTGGGCAGATTTATGGCCACAGTTTCAAATATCAAAGCCTTGGATGTTTTGCCATACCACACAATGGGTGTTAAAAAATATCACGAGCTTGGTATTGAATATCCTCTTGAAGGAGTTCCATCCCGGGATAAAGAACTTGCACGCAAGGCAAGGGAAGTTATTATCAACGGTATGAAGCTGGCCAGAGCTGGCAAATAAATAAAAATAAACACTGCAGAATTTGGTTTCTGCAGTGTTTTTATTTTAGCCGAATATTTTATTTATCATATATTCTGCAAACTCTGTAAGCTGGCAATGGCTGAATTCAGTCTCTGTATTATATACATACATATTATATGCTTTTGCAATGGTGTCTTTAAAATTACTTATGTTTTCAATACCCCATTCGCCGCCAGCTTTTTTGGATAAAACCAGATTTTCCTGCATATATGCATATACCCTGCATAAATTCAGTATTATATACATTGGATTATCCAGTATATCTTCCTTAGCACTTTCTATATCAAATTTGATGCTGTCCAGATAATATTCTTTCGGCACAGGAGAGAACACCAGTTCTTTATCTTTTCCATACCATGTTATCCCCACATGGTTTATTACTGTGAAATGTGCCGCAAGGTCTTTGTCTGTTCCTTGCAGTTTATTTAGATGACCATCCATATCATTTATATAGAAAGGCCTGTGATAGTTGGAAAAATGCAGCTGATATGGGGTAGGGTATACAAAGCTGGTGCAGTCTTTCTCAAGAACAAAGCTCATTTCTATGCCTTTTACACATACTTTATCATTTGTATCCAGAATAAAGGATATTATTTCCTGCTTTTGTGCAAACTCTGGCGCTGTTTTTGTAACTACAATAAAATCGATATCACTCATAAGGGGATTATAACAGCTGAAAGCCACGGAACCATGCAGATAAATACCAACAAGATTATCTCCAAGTATGTCCAGAAACTTATTTGTTATGCTATCCAAGGTGGTTTTTACTTTAAAATCTATAGTCTGGTGCATTATATTTAACTCCATAACTTACTTTATTTAATAATATCACATTAAAAAGACGGTTACAACAAATAGTTTGATGTGTATAACAATACGAATATCAAATAAATGTTAAATAAATAACTCGTATAAACTTAATATCTGTTGCTTGAATAAATATGTTGAAAATATGCATAAAAATAATAAAAACACGACAATAGTACATAGTATGGTGAAATAATATAAACATATCGATGAAAAACGATTAATATTATATTCGTTGTTTGTCAATATGTACAAAAATAGAATATTTAATAAAAATGCATTGACAATGCATAAAAATAAGCGTACAATACAGCCATAATAAAAAACAACCGAAAAACGGTTATATAGAGAGAGGTAAACACTATGAAAAAATTATTAGCTTTAGTATTGGCAGTAGTTATGGCAATTTCAATGGTAGCTTGTGGCGGCGGTGATGAAGAACCAAAATCAGCAATTGACAAAATTCTTGAGCAGGGTTATATCACAGTTGCAATTTCCCCAGACTTTGCACCAAGCGAATTCAAAGCCCCGGTTTCCGGTGAAGTAATGGGCATCGACGTTGAATATGCAAAATATGTTGCAAAATACATCAGCGACAAATATGGTGTTCCTGTAGAACTGAAAATTGAAGAAATGGATTTCAAATCCTGTCAGGCAGCAGTAGCTACAAACTCTGTTAACTTCTCAGTTAACGGCTATGCTAAGACAGATGAACGTGCAGCTAACTACAACTGTGTAGGTCCATACGCTGTATTTGGCACAGATGATGACAGCTACCATGGCGCACTTGTTAAAAAAGGTCTTAAACTTGAAACAGCTGAAGACTTCAAAGGTCTTAAAATCGGTTGTCAGCAGGCTTCTCTCCAGTACAATCTGGCAGTAGCACAGCTTCCAGTTGATGAAATGCAGGAAATCGAATACATCACAAACCTGAAAATGGGCGCAACAATGGTTGCAACAGGCAAAATTGATGCTCTTATCACAGCTTCAGGTGCAGGCGAACTGCTTATGGTTAATAATGCTGACCTTGAAATGGCTGGTTTCCATTTTGAATACTCATCAGAAGGCAACTACGGTCTTGTAAACATCAACGAAACAGAACTTGCTGAACTGGTAACAGAAGCTCTTCTGGAAGCAGACCAGGTGCTGAACTATGACGATATCAAAAATGATATGACAAACAAAGCAAGAGCAATGGGGCTTGAAGTAAACGATTAATAAAAAATTAACAAATCAGATGTATTTATACATCAAATGTATGAATATTAATTCCATTCCATAGGTTATTTAATGAATATTTAATACAAAGCAGTGATTATTGAACAGTAAAATCACTGCTTTTGTATTTTCTGAAAATACTTTTTATCCTATAACTACAGTAGATGTGTACATAGTTGACATAATCTTTAAACAATATGTTAAAAAATTGTCTATTTTCACAAATATTTGATTTTCTATAAATATACATTGACAATGGATAAAAATAAGAGTACAATACACACATACCAAAAAAGACTGCTGATGGTTACAGCAGCTTACTAAAAATTTTATTAAGAGAAGGAAATGATTATGAAAAAATTACTCGCACTCGTTCTCGCTATGGCAATGGCAATGTCTATGGTTGCTTGCGGTGGTGCAGAAGACGAAACAAAATCTACTATCGATAAAATCCTTGAACAGGGTTATATCACAATGGCAACATCACCAGACTTTGCTCCATCAGAATTTAAAGATCCTGTTACAGGCGAAGTTATGGGTACAGATATTGAATATGGCAAATATGTTGCAAAATACATCAGCGACAAATACGGTGTTCCAGTAGAACTGAAAATCGAAGAAATGGATTTCAAATCCTGTCAGGCTGCTGTATCTACAAACTCTGTACATTTCTCACTTTCCGGTTATGCAGAAACACCTGAACGTGCAGAAAACTACAACCTCGTAGGTCCATACGCAACAATTTCTTCTGACGAAGATACATACCATGGCGCACTTGTTAAAAAAGGTCTGAAACTGGAAACAGCTGAAGACTTCAAAGGCATCAAAATCGGTGCACAGCAGGCTTCTCTGCAGTACAACCTGGCAACAGAACAGCTGCCAATCAGCGAAATGCCAGAAATCGAATTTATCACAAACCTGAACATGGGCGCAACAATGGTTGCAACAGGCAAAATTGATGCTCTCATCACAGACTCTGGCGCTGGCGAACTGCTTGCTAACAACAACCCAGACCTGGAAATGGCTGCTTTCAAATTTGAATATGAATCTGAAGGTAACGTAGGTCTTGTAAACCTTAACGAAACAGAACTGGCAGAACTGGTTAAAGAAGCTCTGCTGGCAGCAGACAAAGAACTGGATTACAGCCAGCTGCGTACAGATATGACAGCTAAAGCTAAATCTCTGGGCCTTGAAACATTTGAATAATAAAACAAACAATTAATTAAACAGAATCGGCCGGTAGGTTTTCTACCGGCTGGTTGATTGAAAAGGGGGAAAAATCTTGTCTCTGACAAAAATCTTTTCTAATGTAATCATGCTTATGACAAAGTACCATCAGCCACTGCTCAAAGGTATGCTGATGACACTGCAGCTGTCTTGCGTGGTAGTATTTTTCGGTCTGATTTTTGGTACGGTTGTTGCTTTTATGAAAATGAGCAATTTCAAAATCTGGAAAATCAAACCACTTAACCTTCTCGCTACTATATATGTTGAAGTACTCCGTGGTACTCCACTTCTTCTTCAGCTGTATTTTTTCTATTTCCTTATGCCAGAACTGATTCCTGCTCTTGGCGATAAGAAAATCAGTATCACAGTTGCTCTGGTGGTAAACTCTGCTGCTTACGTTGCAGAAATCGTTCGTTCAGGTATTGCTGCTGTTGACCCAGGTCAGGCAGAAGCTGCACGTTGTCTTGGTCTTAATGCAAGACAGACAATGTCAAAAATCGTTATTCCACAGGCTGTTAAAAACATTCTGCCAGCTATGGGTAACGAACTTGTTATGATGCTGAAAGAAACATCTCTGGCATCTACATTCTTTATCGGCGAAATTATGACACAGTGTAACGTTATTGGTGGCGCTACATTCCTGCAGATTGAAACTCTTATTATCTCAGGTATTATGTACCTCTGTCTTACAACAGCGGTATCCAAACTGGTTGGCATATACGAAAGGAGATTGGCTGTAAGTGATTAAGGTAGAAAATTTACATAAATCCTTTGGTGACCTTGAAGTTCTCAAAGGTGTTAGTGAACATATAAAAAAAGGTGAAGTTGTTTCTATTATCGGTGCATCAGGTTCTGGTAAAAGTACATTTCTTCGTTGTCTGAATATGCTGGAAGAACCACAGAGTGGCTCCATCATTTTCGAAGGTGTAGATATTACACAGGAAAAAGTTAATATTGACGTTCACCGTCAGAAAATGGGTATGATTTTCCAGCACTTTAACGTGTTCCCACATATGACAGTGCTTGAAAACATCACTCTTGCACCAACTCTTGTTAAAAAGAAATCCAAAGCTGAAGCTGAACAGCAGGCTATGCAGCTGCTGGAAATGGTTGGCCTTGCAGACAAAAGAGACGAATATCCACGTCGTCTTTCTGGTGGTCAGAAACAGCGTCTTGCTATCGTTCGTGCTCTTGCTATGGAACCAGATGTAATGCTGTTTGACGAACCAACATCCGCTCTTGACCCAGAAATGGTAGGCGAAGTTCTTCAGGTTATCAAAAACCTGGTTAAATCCGGTATGACAGCTGTTATCGTTACACACGAAATGGGCTTTGCAAAAGAAGTTTCTGACAGAGTTGTATTTATGGATGGCGGTGTTATTGCAGAATCCGGTACACCGGACCAGATTTTCAACAACCCACAGAACCCAAGAACAAAAGAATTCCTTTCAAAAGTTCTTTACTAATCAAAAAATATACGCACCGCTTATGCGGTGCGTTTTTGTTTTGTAAATTATTGTGTTTACAGCTTGATTTCATACACTCTCATTGCGTTTTCCAGAGCTTTTTCTGCTACAAATTCTTCGCTTACGCCACGAAGTTCTGCGATTACTTTTACAACATTTGCCACATCATAAGCTTCGCATCTGTCGTTTTCTCTTTCATAAGGTGGTGCATAAGGGCAGTCTGTTTCTATCAGCAGTCTGTCCCAAGGTGTTTCCATCAGGCAGGCAATAGGGCCAGCATTCCACATAGGGTATGTCAGGTCGTTGTTGAAGCTGATGTACATACC
>JAZQYH010000002.1:0-34736 GCA_045633415.1 Oscillospiraceae bacterium
CCGATTCCTAATTATAATCCCAAAAATTACGGTAAATTCACTGGCATAAATGGTGATGAAATTTCCCAGAAGGTTATACAGCAAGTATACGACTTAATGATGGATGGTTATTGTGCTGGCGAGATACACAGGGCTCTAATAGACACTTACCATATAAACTCCCAGCAGGAGAAGTATATATACAACAAGGCCTACCACCAGATGCACGATATTGAGGGCAAGCAAGAGGAGAATTTAAAAGAAAAACAGCTCCAGAGACTATTGAAATTATACAGGAAGTGCATCAATGCCAATGACAGGAAAGGTGAACTGGCGACCCTGGCTGAAATTAATAAATTGAACAACTTATATGTCGAAAAGATTGAATTGACGAATAACCAGGTGATATTTAAGATTGATGGCGAAGAGGACGACGAAGAAACAGATAACAACAAGTAAATTAAACCGACAGACTATACTGGCCCCTAAATTACAGGATTATCAGAAAATAGTATATCGAGGCCTTAAGCAGCACTGGAATGATAGTGTCCATGTTATATTGTCACCTCGACAGATGGGTAAAAGTTTTCTGATAGAATTGATTTTACTGGATGCATCAATTAATTATAAAAACCAGACCTCGATAGTGGTGGAACCAACACTGGCGCAAAGCCGTAAAATGGCCAATGAGATATACAATTACATAAAAGCGACACCAGCATATAAAAGTTACAACTCCCAACTGTTAGAGATTAAATTCCAGAATGGAAGCCAAATTCTATTCAAGTCAAATGAGCAGGGTGAGACAGCGCTGAGAGGTTATACGATATCAAAAAAAGGGCTATTGATTTTCGATGAGGGTGCATATTGCGATGATGATTTATTTTATGCGTCGATGCCACTGTGTAATGCCAACAAAGCGCCGATAATGATATTTTCAACTCCACGCTGGAAAAGTGGATTTTTTTACGATTTTTTCACAAATGAAAACTCTTATAGTTATAATTGGAGTGATTTTTCGAACCCTTATCTTACACCAGAGAAGTACGATATAATTAAAAAGACGATGCCGACCCAATTGTTCCTGGCTGACTACAAAGGCCAATGGATGGAAAACACGTCGGATATTTTCGGTGACTATTCAAAAATTATATCAAATGACTACGATATCACGGATAATGAACTGACCTGCGGCATAGACTGGGGCGCTGGTAAAAATTCCGCTGACAACAATTCGGACTACACAGCCATATCTATACTAAATTCGCAAAGGCAGCAGACCCTGTTAAAGTACCAGAACAATTTGGACGAGACCGAGACTATCATATGGCTGGCGGATATATTACAACAAAACAAAGTGAAAAAAGCCGTGGTTGAACAAAATTCCATCGGCTCCGTATATTTAGGCCTATTGAAAAAAGAAGTGGCCAGGAGAGGCTTAAAATGCCAAATCGTAACTATCAATATGAACAATGAAAAAAAGAATGAAATTTACCAGCAACTGATAGTGAATGTACAGAATGGCACAATACAATTGTTAAATGACAATGAGCTAAAAATGGAGATGGCCGTATTGAAGATGGAAAAAACAAAAACTAATAAAATTACCTATAATGCACCCAAGCCCTACCATGACGACTGTTTGGATGCCACAGGATTCGCCTTGTACGGCCAGCAAAGAGGCACTTACGTATATTCCAAATAATTGAATTAAAATAAAATAAAATGTTAGAAATTAGATTAAAAAAGACCTGGGATGATATAACCGTAGGTGAGTATGTTGAATTAATGAGCCTTGAAAAAAGTGAGTATGATGAACTTATCGACAAAGGTATTGCAATGGTTGATATAATATATCACATAGATTCCAATACAATCCCTTACGCTGATTTTATCACGCTGATTAAAAGCCTGGATTTTTTCGATAAGAAGCCACCCAAAATTAAAGCTAAAACTAAATATAAATTAAATGGCAAAATATATGAGCTGGATTTAAACTACAACACACTAACCACGTCGCAATATATAGATTTGGTAAATTACAAAAAAGACCAGGACTACACTGGAATGTTATCTGCAGTATTGTTTCCAGAAGGACACAAGTATATGGACGGTTATGATATTGAAGAGGTTAAAGATGATATCGAGAACCATCTGACGGTGCCAGAAGCAATGGGTATACTGGATTTTTTTGGAATGGCCTCGACGGAATTCAACAAGCATATCCTCAACTATTTGAAACACAAGTTAATGAGAATGAAGAGGATTCCGAGGGAGGCGAAGATTCAGATAACCAGGGATTTACGTCAGCTTTGCAATCTTATGGAATCATCCCTTATGTACTGACCTACTGTAAGTTAACTAATGAGACTTTAAGTGATACTTTAAATGAGAGTATTGTGCAAGTTCTGTATGTGGTGAGTTTTGAGTATGAGCGACTGGAAGAAGAGAAAAGAAGATTAAAATTTCATAATTAAAAATTAATTTGTATATTAATAGTATACATTCAAAAAAAAATCTATCTGAAACTTTGGTTTTCGTATTAATTCCTTTTTTATTAAGTACCGTCCGAGCAAGGGCGGTATTTTTTTATAATTAATATTTTAATTAAAAACTAAAATATGAGTGAAGTACAAGTTGATGTTATCAAAATAAACACCTCCCAGGCTGAACAGTCGATGGGAAATTTAAAGAAGGAGATGAAGGACACCAGGCAGCAGATGATTGAGCTTAGGATGCGCGGTGAAGAGACAAGTGAAGCTTATAAACAATTGGCTGCAAGGGCTGGTGATTTGCAGAAGGCGATGGCCAGGGCCAATGAAGATATAAAAGAGGCAAGTACAACATTTACCAACACAGTGAGCTATGTGAGTGGTTCGCTGGCTGGCGTGTCTGGCGCGGTCCAGGCAGCTACAGGCGCTCTCAGTCTCATGGGCGTGGAAATGGGGAATGACACAAAATTGATGAAAACACTGGTCGCGGCGATGTCGATTACAAGCGGTTTAACAGCCATCCAGGGCAGTGTCGAAGCCTTTAAGAAACTAACTACCAATATAAAGAGGTCCACACTGGCACAACAGGGTCTCAATGCAGCTATTAAAGCCAACCCCTGGGGAGCAGCACTAACAGCTATTTTAGCGGTTACAGCGGCCCTGGGAGCCTTCGCAGTTGCATCAAAAAATGCTGCCAAAGAATCTCAAAAAGCTATGGAAGAGGCGGCTAAAAAGACAGAGGAAGCCTGGAAAGCCCGACTTGAGAATATCAAGAAATTAATGGGTGAACTGGCCAATACATCATCTACTGGTGCTGATTACTGGAACTATGAGGAATTCAACAAAGCCAAAGACGAATATATCAAAAGCCTGGAAGATGCAGGGGTGAGTTTGGGTGAAGCGTACCGTGAGATAGAGAAGCAGCAAAGAGCGTACCGTAAAGCTATGGCCGACCCTAACTGGATGAAAAACAATGCAGATGAATATAAAAATTTCATCGAGAACCAAAGAAGGTTGATTTATTTAATTTCAGCTGACAATGATACAATTACAGCTGAGATGCAGGATAGCTGGGGTAACACCATCAAAGCTGAACAGCAGTATGAACAGGAAATGGCTAAAATTGCAGCTGCCGACAAGGAAAATGCACGTAAAATACAAGAATCCAACAAGGCCAAGGCCGACGCACAGAGAGAGGCTGATTTAAAGAGAATTCAAAGTATTATTGATTCGACGAAAACCGAGTTGCAGAAACTTGAAGAAAAATATAATGAAGAAAAAGCCTTGTTGGAAAAATATGGCGAAGACACTACCAAATTAACCGAAAAGTATAATAGTGACCGTGCCAATATAATTAAAAAACAGGATGATGCAAAAGAGGCCGAGAGAGTAACAAAAGCCGAACAAAGTATATATAACCACGAATTACAATTACAGGACGAATATTATCGTAAAAAGTGGGCTATTGTAGAGAGTGGCGAAAAAGACATAGATTCCAAATTACAACAATTGGAGTTACAACAGTTGGACAATGAGGCTATCATATTAGCCGATAAACACGCCAACAGGCTTATCAGCGAGGAAGAATTCCAGAATGAGTTGTTAAGAATAGGTTCTGAGAAAGCCCAAAGGCGAATTGAGATTCAGAAAGAGGAAGCTGAGAAGAAAAAAGCCATCGACGCGGCTTATATGAACAGTGCGGTTACGATTGCCAATTCCTTGGGTGGGGTGCTGGGCTCGATGAGTGAAATTTTAGGTGAAGATACCGAGGAAATGAAAAATATAAAAGCTGCACAGGCCATCATAAACACCATCGCTGGCGCAGTTGCGGCATTTATGGGAATTACCGAATCTACAGGTGGCTGGGGAATTGCAGCGGCAGCGGCACAGGCGGCAGCGGTACTGGCAGCTGGATTTGCCGAGGTGAAAAAGATTTACGCGGTTGACACGTCAGGCGGCAAAAACAACACCACCACATCATCGGCTGCAGTGTCAACACTATCCACTAACTACAACAACACCAGGTTGGTTGACAATGGCGGCGGAGTATATGATTTAACTAAATTAGCAAGCCAAAACCAGAACCAGAAAGTGTACGTCTTGACACACGATATACAAGAAGGACTTGATAAAGTGAATGTGACCACAAGGCGGAATATGTACTAAATTAATATTTTAAAAATAAAATTGATATGAAATTAATGGATTTGCCGATATATGAAATGACTATGAGCGAGTTGACCGATGGGTTGACTTGTATGGGATTGGTTGACGACCCTGCAATTATGGAAAATTGGATAATGATGGAAAATCAGAAACCTATCCAATTAACCGCTGATAAACAGAAACAGATATTATTCGGTCCAGCGATGATTCCAGACTTACCTATATACAGGCGTGATGCCAGCGGTGAGTACTATGTGGTATTTTCTAAAGAGACAATTGAACAGATGGTTGAAAAGTGGTCCAGGGCTGGCCTTACCAATGAGGTAAACATAATGCACGACCACGAATGTTTTACCGATGATTGCACATTAGTTGAAATGTTCCAGAAAGATGCCTCCAGAGGCCTTAACCCGACCGCTTACGAGGATTTACCCGACGGTACTCTTTTCGTGGCTTACAAGGTGCAAAATAACCTCTGGAATTTGATACAGGACGGTACACTCGACCTTAAAGGATTTTCGATTGAAGCATGGATGACACCAAAGCGTAAAATTGAAAATAAAAAAACACAGAAAGAAGAGATTGAGTTTCTTGCTGACGAAATTTTACAGGAACCAGATAAAAAAAAAGTCGAGGCGGCATCTGATATAGTGTTCTACACCAGCGGTGAGTTGACTGAGTTGATGAATGAAAACAAAGTATATGAAATTAAATACGGTGCTGGAAAAACCATCACAGCCCAGATTTATGCAATTACCGACGGTGGTGAAAGTATTGAAGTCATGACAGCCGATAAAGCCGAGGGTAAAAACACGTGGAAAAATATAAATATAGCTGAAATTGATTCCATCAAAGCCACCAATGACCCTTATTTGCCGTGGGAGACTGACACCAAGAGTTATATGGATTGGCAAAAGTCCGACCACACAGTAACACGTAGTATAGTTGCACCTCCAGCCACCATCGACGAAATGATTAAACAGCGCAGTATGGTGATTATCAATTACAATGATGATAAAGAGAATCCCCACACATCGGCCAGACAGTGCGCTATCATAGCCAGGGGCTTGACTTATAAAGGAAATTCTTGCTTGAGAGTATATCAGTTTTTCGGTGATTCACGCTCAATTGCGGAAGGTTACGCCGATGAGCCTCTTGGTGATTATAGGTTAATGTTGGAAAAGAGAATTACACAGATAAGACCCATCCCATTTGCACAGCCCTGGACCGAAGAAGATTTGGATTTGAGTAAATTAAACAGACGCGGTGACGACGGTATGAAGGTCTTATATACCCACTATTCGGATTTTAATTAAAAATAAATTGAAATTTAATATATGAAGATAACAGACCTCAATTTAACCGAGCTCTACGATTTGGCTGACGAATGTATTGCAATGTACCACCAGGAGATTAATTCAATTGGTGCGGTAGGTTATAATAGAGGACTATTGAATTCCACAGCCACGTGGGTACAAGGAAGTTCCGAGAATGAGATTAAAATGATTTTTCAGTTGCCAGACTATTATATATTCGTCGAGGACGGCAGAAACCCATCGGTAAAGCGAGAGGACCCCGAAAAAGTATATCAGTCGATATTGAAGTGGGTTCGTGCCAAAGGTATAGTTGGAAGGTCCAAGAATGGTAAAAAACCAGCCACACAGGAACAGATAGCCTGGGCTATTTACAACAAGGTACACAGGCACGGTTATTACGGATATAACCAGCAGGGTAAGCACCCTCTTTATACAACTAAACAGCGTATGGAATCAGCTAACATGAGACAGAGGGCCGCTGATATAGTTGCAAAAACACTCAACAAGCAAATACACGCTGAAATAATGGACTTTGCCCGACTAAATAAATAATTAATATTTTAGATAAAAATTAGATTAAAATGGCAGTAGAATATAAAAGATTTTTAAACCGAAGGGATTCCACCAACAACTGGACCAACATAAACCCCGTCCTAGGACCAGGTGAGATAGGTTACGACACCGATGAGAAGAAATTTAAGATTGGTGACGGTACCAGCGCCTGGAATGACCTTGTTTTTTACGAGAGTGGCAGCGGCAGCGCTTATACACCAGGCCGAGGTATCAGTATCGCTAGTGATGAAATTTCAGTAAATGCACGTAGTTCACAGTTCGCTTTCAACAATGGTGAAATGTACATCATAACCACTGGCGACGGCGGATTTGTTACCAATGCAGTTATGACCAGGGCTATAAATAATACACTTGGAGATATCCTTGGACAATTAATAACTATTTAATTTTAATTAATTATGGCAACAACTATTGCAGGTGAGATTAGCAGGTTAAATGCAGCCAAGCGTGAAATTAAAAGGTCGATTGAAGCCAAAGGTGTCAGAGTTGACCCAAATGCCAGGATTGATATATATCCACAATTCATTAATAGGATAAGTGGAGTGGCACTTGAGTCGCTTAGTGTTACGCAAAATGGCACTTATACTTCACCTTCCAACACAGCATACAATGAGGTTACGGTTAATGTATCAGCTCCAGCACCGACAGTTAATTTACAGGATAAAACAGCTACTGCCAATGGTTCATACACGGCGGATGCAGGTTATGACGGACTTGGCACTGTTACGGTAAATGTGACCCCGACACTGGAAAACAAAACTATAACAACCAATGGCACTTACACAGCCGACCAGGGATATGATGGATTAGGTACAGTTACGGTTAATGTATCTGGCGGTGGTTCACAGGTAAATGCAGTGACTGTTTATTATATCATAAATTCATCTTATTATTATTCACCTTCCAGTTATTGGGAAAAATACTTGTTATATAACAGCAATGATTTCACACAGGTGATTGATAAGATGTATATTAATGGTACACAGGTAACACCATCGCCTAATTTCGATTATCCTTATCTTGGATGTTATAAGGTGAGATATGAACTTAATTCACCAACAGCCAATGTGCCAAATAACACCTTCGGATTAAATCCTGTGGCATATATTGACTGGTCCGAGTACACAGGCACAGTTATGCCGTCGTCTGGCGGTGGTAGTTGGGGTACAGATGTTATACCTTCTGGTATTGAAACTATGTATGGTAACCCCTCTCACTTCTGGGGCAATGAAAAATGTATTATACCAAATACAGTTATTACAAACAATGAATCCTTTTTCGGTAGAAGAGCCTTTTTTGAAGAAAACAGTACGTGGTATTCAAAGGATTTTGGAGCAGCGGTATATAACAGTTCAGACGACAGACTGGTTATAGTCACCAACAACAATGTACACCTTCCTTATGGATTGACAAGCTTCGACCCATCACAAAGATATGGTGAAACAACTGGGTTGGTATTTCCTACTACACTCACACATTTCGGCGGATTCGATTATCAAACAAGGAGCTATTGGTTTCTTAATCCAACACCTCCAGTGATTGGTCCAAATGCGGATGATTATGGTGATAGTGATTGTGTGACAGTGGTTCCCCACGGTGCTGAATCCGACTACTTAAATGCTTTCCGTACAGCGAATTTGGCTAATGCAAGTACACACGTGGCACCTTATGATGAAATTGAAGCCAGAATTGAATATGATTCAAATGTTGAGGAAGATACAATGTTTTACAGATTCAGTGCAGATGGTTGGCGTATAGGCCAGATTGACGTATATGATACAAATCACAACATTGTACACACTGTTGAAGGATTACCGAGAGATGATATTTACGGAAATGCCAGACACGTATTCACTTCTGGTGACGGTGATTATATAATTAAGTCGATATTCTGTAACTATGAGAGATGGCAGGACGATGGAGTTGTAAACAATATGTTCTTGGAATGTAATATAACCTATGCAGAGGTTAAAATGAACAATAAGAAGATTGGAGTTAATTGGTTCAATAATTGCCAGAATCTAAGAAGTATTAAAGTTTCTGGCGATATAGATGGTATCCGCGATGGCTTCTGTAATGGATGTACAAGCCTAAGTGAAATAACTTTTGATGCGGCAACACCACCTTCAATTAATCCAAGTGAGTGTTTTAATAATCTCTCAAATTCTGTAACAGTGTATCTCCCCGATAATACAGCGCTTGCAGCTTATTCAGCTGATGCTAACTGGGCTTCGCTTCAACAGCAGGGTAAAATATCAATGACAGTATAATTTATAAGAATTATTTTACAACAAGCGACCTACATGATGGGTCGCTTTTCTTATATAAAATTAATATTTTAAAATAAAATAAATTGAAATATGATTGAAAATAAGAGAATAAAAAACAGACGCGACACGGCGGCTAACTGGACCGCTAACAACCCTATCTTGTTGGAGGGTGAATTCGGCATCGAAATGGACACCAGGAAAATTAAAGTTGGTGACGGTACTACCAGATGGAATGAATTGGATTATATAGCCGTCAGTGATGAACAGATTATTGAAATTCTATCGGAAAACACTTATACGAAGAGTGAAATTGACGCATCCTTAAACACCAAAGCTGATAGTGCTGATGTATACACTAAGACACAGGTGGATAATATTAAATCACAAATTGAAAGTGAAATTCCATCCAAAACAAGTGACTTACAGAATGACAGCGGATTTATAACTCTTGAAGATGTACCACCTTCAGCACAGGCCGACTGGACCGAGAGTGATACTACCAGTCCTGCTTATATCAACCATAAGCCTTCAATCCCAGCTGCACAGGTCCAGAGCGACTGGAACCAATCTGATAACACACAGGTAGATTTTATCAAGAACAAGCCTTCAATTCCAGCTGCCCAGGTAAATTCAGACTGGAATAGTAACAGTGGAGTGAGTAAAATTTTAAATAAGCCTAATATTCCGACTAAGACTAGTGACCTGACTAATGACAGTAACTATATCACGTCAAGTGATGTACCTGCTGCACAAACACAGTCTGACTGGGCTGAAAGTGATTCTACAAGTCCTGCTTATATTGCTCACAAGCCTCAGATACCAGCAAATACCAGCGACCTGACCAATGACAGCGGATTTATCACCCAGAGCCAGGTGCTTGCTTATAAACCTATCCCTAATGGATGGGATATTACAACTATGGTTAATTTGATTGCTGATATTGATGCCGATACAAATGCAATCACTGGCAAAAGTTACAGGGGAACCGTCAGCATGAGTGACTTACCTGATAGCTTGATTCAGGGTGAATTGCAAATCGACATTATGGATGTCCAAGCAGGATTGGGTAAAAATATAAGATTTACATTAACTTCTTCAAACACAGCTCCTTATCACTGGGAATATGAATCAGCTTGGTCACAGACTGGCACCTGGCGTGGATTTGTTACTGATGGTTCTTTATCACAGGTATCCTATTCAGGAGATTACAATGACCTTACTAATAGGCCCCAGATACCAGCCGCACAAGTTAATTCAGATTGGAACAGTAATAGTGGTGTAAGTCAGATACTTAACAAGCCTACAATACCGACTAAAACAAGCGACCTGACTAATGATTCTAACTATATCACATCAAGTGATGTACCAAGTGCACAGGTACAAAGCGACTGGACCGAGAGCGATTCTACCAGCCCTGCTTATATTGCTCACAAGCCTAATATTCCAACTAAGACTAGTGACCTTACTAATGACTCTAACTTTATCACAAGCTCGGACATCCCTGCACAGGTCCAATCTAATTGGAATGAGAGTGACAGTTCAAGTGCCGCTTATATCCAGAACAAGCCTTCAATCCCAGCTGCACAGGTCCAGAGCGACTGGAACCAATCAGATAACACTGCCGCTGATTTCATTAAGAATAAACCTACCATCGCAGCACAGGTACAGGCCGACTGGAACCAAAGCGACAATACAGCTGTAGATTTCATCAAGAATAAACCTTCAATCCCAGTGGCGCCAGTTCAAAGCAATTGGAATGAGTCAGATAACACAAGCCTGGCTTATATCCAGAATAAACCTACCGTATATACAGAATGGTTCGGTACACAGGCACAATATGATGCAATTACGGTTAAAGACCCTGACACGATTTATCACATTGAAGGTGCAGCACCTACACAAGCTGATTGGACAGAAAATGATAATACCAAATTAAGTTATATTAAAAATAAACCGAATTTGGCAACCGTAGCCACTACTGGAAGCTATGCCGACCTTAGCAACAAGCCTGACCTTAGTGTATATGCTCAGACAGCTAACCTGGCTACCGTGGCGACAAGCGGTGATTATGCTGACCTCAGCAATACCCCGAATTTAGCAACTGTAGCCACCTCAGGTTCATATGCTGACCTAAGCAACAAGCCTGACCTCACGATATATGCAGAATCCGCTAACCTTGCAGCTGTAGCAACAAGCGGTGATTATACTGACCTTTCGAATACACCTAACCTTGCGACCGTGGCTACCTCAGGTGACTATACCGATTTACAAAACACCCCGACCTTGGCAACCGTAGCCACCTCAGGTTCTTATGCCGACCTTAGCAATAAGCCAGACCTCACAATATATGCACAGAGTGCTAATTTGGCTTCTGTAGCTACAAGTGGTGATTATTCAGATTTGTCAAATAAACCAACCCTTGCAACCGTGGCCACCTCAGGTTCTTATGCTGATTTAACTAACAAGCCTGACCTTAGTGTGTATGCTCAGACAGCTAACCTGGCTACCGTGGCGACAAGCGGAAGCTATGCTGACCTTAGCAACACCCCGAATTTGGCAACTGTAGCGACTACTGGCAATTACTCAGATTTGACTGGTACGCCTACCATACCAGCTGCTCAAGTGAATTCAGACTGGAATTCAAACAGTGGTGTTTCACAGATTTTAAATAAACCTAATCTTGCTGCAGTTGCAACAAGCGGTTCATATAATGACCTTTCGAATACACCTAATTTATCAACCGTGGCCACCTCAGGTTCTTATGCTGACCTCAGCAACACGCCTAACCTTGCGACCGTCGCCACAAGCGGTTCATACAATGACCTTACCAACAAGCCCACAATACCAGTTGTTCCATCATATACAACAGAGACCTGGAATTTCACTTTGGCCGACTCAAGCACAGTAACTAAGACCGTGTATTTAGTGCCAAGTGTTTAATAATAAGAAATTTAAATTAAAAACTATATGAATTTTAGTCAAGTAACAGACTGGGTGATACCACAAGGGAATGTTGTAAGAGTTACCGACAGTTTAAACAGGGTTATATGGGAAAAAACCCACGATTATTCACAGGACTATTTCTTTGTCGAGGATGCAAGTGGACAGGCTAATACTCTTAATTTTGCTGGTGCATCCACATCACCGTCAATTCCAATTTATATATCAAATGACCAACAGAACTGGACATATTTAGGTGTGGTTAGTTATGGCAACCCATTATCAACTACGCTTCCAGCCAATTCTAAAATCTATATAAAAGCAACAACTAACATTTGGTATGATATAAATAGTACAAGTAGAACAGGCCTTAGTTGTTCAAATGATTTTAATATAGGTGGTAATGTCAAAAGCTTGTTGTTTGGCGATAACTTTCTTAGTACTAATATGACAAGTAGTAATGATTACGCTTTTGGTACACTTTTTATGAATCATAATAAGTTGATATCAGCTGAAAATTTAGTAATTACCGATACAGCAACCCACGCTTATGCCAGGATGTTTAACAATGCAAAGAATTTAACAAAACCAGCTAAAATTACAGCTACAAACACTTCAAGTTTTTGTTATGCGTATATGTACTATGGTTGCGATAATTTGAGTGAGGCTTGTGATTTACCAGCACTAACACTTACAAATAGCTGTTATGTTGATATGTTTAGAGCGTGTAAGAATATTACAAGTGGCCAAATTAATATTGCCGCTACAACAATGGATGTTTATTCTTGTCAAGGTATGTTCAGAGATTGTATTGCATTAACCACAGCGCCAGCATTGCCAGCAACCACATTGGCTCAGAGTTGTTATGGTAATATGTTCCGTGGTTGTACATCACTCACCACAGCACCAGCATTGACAGCTACAACATTGGTTAACTATTGTTATAGTGATATGTTCTATAATTGTACATCTTTAACCACAGCACCAGCATTGACAGCAACCACATTGGCTGAATGTTGTTATATCGGTATGTTCCAAGGTTGTACATCATTAACCTCAGCACCAGCATTGCCAGCAACCACATTGGCAAATGGTTGTTATAATAGTATGTTCCAAGGCTGTACATCATTAACCACAGCACCTGAATTACCAGCAACTACATTAGCTGATTATTGCTATTGGTATATGTTCCAAGGTTGTACCAGTTTAATCACAGCCCCAACATTACCAGCCACTACATTAGCAACTGAGTGTTACAACAATATGTTCAGAGGTTGTACATCATTAACCACAGCACCTGAATTACCAGCAACTACATTAGCTGATTATTGCTATTGGTATATGTTCCAAGGTTGTACCAGTTTAATCACAGCACCAGCATTGCCAGCCACTACATTAGCTGATTATTGTTATAATAATATGTTCAGTGGTTGCACATCATTAAATGAAGTTACTACATACGCAACAGATATTTCAGCTACCAATTGTTTAACTAATTGGCTCTATAGTGTAGCAGCCACTGGTGATTTCTTTAACTTGGGTTCGGCAACCTATACAGTGGATTCAGCAAGTGGTATACCTACTGGTTGGACTGAACATAAAACAGCACCGACAGCTGAATATTTCTATGTGGAAGATACGAGCGGTGCTGCAAACACTTTGAGTATTACCAAATCTGGAAGCACAGCACCTACAATCGAGGTATTCTATTCAACAGACCAAACAAACTGGACTTCAATGGGTACTACTGATACAACAGCCATCACAGCCACGGTTCCAGCAAACAGCAAACTATATCTTAGATGTAATACAAGTAGGTGGGGAAGTGGTGCATCTAAATATAATGGTATAAATTGTTCTGGTAACTTTAATGTTGGTGGAAATATCAATTCTTTATTATACGGCGATTTATTTAATGGAGATATTGAATTTCCTTCTAATGTTGGAACTTATACTTTTACTAAATTATTTGGCTCTTCTACAACCCTAATAAATGCAAATAATTTATTGTTACCAGCTACAACATTAGTTAACTATTGTTATAATGGCATGTTCAGCTATGTCACATCATTGACCTCAGCCCCTGCATTGCCAGCAACCACATTGGCTCAGAGTTGTTATTATGAAATGTTTTACCATTGTACATCATTGACCTCAGCCCCAGCATTGCCAGCAACCACATTGGCAAATGGTTGTTATAATAGTATGTTCAAAGAATGTTATAATTTAACCACAGTCCCAGCATCATTGCCAGCCACCACTTTATATAATGAGTGCTATAAGGGTATGTTCTATTCTTGCAGAGCAATAACAGTTTCACCAATATTGCCAGCAACCACATTGGTTTATGCTTGTTACCAAGAAATGTTTAGACAATGTTGGAATATCACCAACATAACTACCTATGCTACAGATATTTCAGCAAGCCAATGTTTGAATAATTGGCTTAATGGAGCCTCATCGACAGGTGATTTTTGGAATTTAGGTAATCCAACCCCAACATATACAAGGGATACAAGTGGTATTCCAAGCGGATGGACTGAACACACTTCACTTTAATAAAACTAAATTGAAATTTAGATATGACAATTATAATTAAAAACAATACAACTTACAATGTCGAGTACAAGGGCGGTACTGCATATAACAAGCAGTTGATGAATACCGAACCCCCAACCCCAGCAGCCGAATATTTCTATGTGGAGGATATTTCTGGTGCTGCCAACACATTGTCTATTGTCAAAAATAATGCGTCAGCACCTACTATCGAGGTGTTCAAGTCAACTAATATGAATACTTGGGAAAGTATGGGTAATACTGATACAACCGCAATTACAGCCACAGTTCCAGCCAACAGCAAATTGTATCTTAAAGCTGTATGCGACAGATGGGGCAATTCAAATTATAATTCAATTTCTTGCAGTGGAAACTACAACATTGGCGGTAACAGTATGTCCTTGTTGTACGGCGACAACTTCGATAGTCAGACAACATTTACAACCAACAACACTTATGTGTTCGCTTCATTGTTTAGGAATGACACACATTTAAAAAATGCAGAGGATTTGGAATTACCTGCCACTACTTTGGCTAATTATTGTTATCAATATATGTTCTATGGTTGTACGGCCTTAGCCACAGCACCAGCATTGCCAGCTATTACACTAACTCAGAATTGTTATCAATATATGTTTCAGAATTGTACAGCTTTAACCACAGCACCAGTCTTGCCAGCCACTACATTGGCAACTGAGTGTTACAGTAATATGTTCAAGGGTTGTACAAGTTTAACCACAGCGCCAAATTTGCCGTCAACAAGTAATAGCGGCAGTTTTGCAAGATTATATGAAGCTATGTTCTCTGGTTGCACCAGCCTTTTGATTGCGCCAAAGATTAATTTACAAAGAGTCACGTATGCCGCTTGTCGAAATATGTTCAGCGGTTGTACCAGCTTAACCACAGCTCTTGGAATACCAAATGCAACTTTTGATAGATATGCTTGTTCGGCTATGTTTTATGGTTGTACCAATCTTAACAGTGTCACAACCTATAATACAGCCTACAATAGCGAAAATTTTGGTAACTGGCTCTATGGAGTCGCAGCCCAGGGTGATTTTTGGAATTTAGGTAATGCATCATATCCTGAGGGTGCCAGCGGTATCCCAAGCGGATGGACTGAACACACTTCACTATAAAAAAAACTACTCACGTATATATAGCTAAAATAATGGTGAAATTTCCACGGCCCATGTTATATGGGCTGTTTTTTTTTTATACAATTAATATTTTAATTAAAACAGTAGAAAATATATATGATTATAATAGAAAAATGGTCTGATTTACCAGCGAGTTATGATATATTGTTTCCAATTTCATCTAAGATTGATATAAATTGGTTTTGGAATATTATTGATGCACGTAGAAGTGGTGATGTGGTCGATGATATAGTGGATTGTAATGATGCCGCTGATATTATAGATTGTGGATTATCCAACACTACGTATAATGAATTACACACGGCTTTGTTCGTGCTTGTTAATTCCAGCAACTATCACACTTATGAATATGAGGTTTCACCTTTCAAGAGCAATTTAATTTATACAGAATTTATTTGGGAACTACCACGTGAGATTGAATGTGGGGATTACCAAGCTTTTTTGATGTTGGATGACAATTCCATCAGTACCGTGAGATTTAGGATTGAGAAACCTAAGCAAGAGTATAATGAATATAACCCTAATAGAGATATAACAATTTATGAGCAAGGAAATTAATTTAAGATGTGTTGATTATATACACGATTTTGTCGAAGATATTCCAGTGCCGCTGATTACTAAACAGTCTGGCAAGGATTTTATGAATTACGGTCCCAACAATGATATGCCGCAGATATACAAGGACGCGGTTAATGATTGTTCAATTTTAGGTTCCGTAGTGGACACTATCACCACTTATGTCAGCGGTGCTGGCGTGGACAATGACAGAGAAATTGACAACCAGGGCACCATGTTATCGGAACTTTTGGAAAAGATGATATATGACTACATTTCAATAGGTGCCGCTGCAGTACAGATTTTGAGAAACCCTTATGGTGAGGTGGTGAAACTATGTTACGTGGATGCCAGCAATGTGCGATTGAATGAAGATGAGACCTTTGTTTATTATTGTAAAAATTGGGGAAGATATAACCGAGATATACGCAAGTACGACCGCTG
The DNA here is from genome assembly GCA_045633415.1 of Oscillospiraceae bacterium. Classification (GTDB taxonomy): domain Bacteria; phylum Bacillota; class Clostridia; order Oscillospirales; family Ruminococcaceae; genus RGIG3102. Next base: position 16,452 of record JAZQYH010000002.1, read on the forward strand.
GACCAAGGACAACAAGAGCCCTAATGCAATTATGTATATCAAAAATTCCAAGTCCAGGGATATTTACGGACAGCCGATATGGGCCAGTAGCCTTAGAGACGCTTTGACGATGATTGAAGCTTCCAAGAGTAATTATAATTCCGTATTAAATCAATTTTCACCCAATACACTTATAAGCTTTAACCAGGGTATTCCAGACCCCGAAACCAAGGATGAGATGGAGAGGGCGGTTCTGAATAAATACAGCGGTTCCAATGGTGCTAAAATATTTATGACGTGGTGCGATTCACAGGACACAGCCCCGACGGTACAGTCTTTCTCAGCGGAAGATTACACAGAAAAATACACAGCCGTGATGGAGACCGCCAAGAGTAATATACTTTCAGCCTTTAGAGTGAGTCCCCAGTTGGTGGGTATTCCGAATAATACAGGCTTTGCAGCTGAAGAATTTGAAGATGCTTACCAATTGTTATATGCAACCCAGATTCGACCGATTCAAGATTATTTTGAAAAACAGTTCAAGAAAATCAATATAATTTTCAAGTTCAATGAATTCAATGTCGAGTTCAAAACCAAAACCCAGGAAACACCTATGATGTAATAAAATTTAGATTGAAATTTAAAGATGAATATTAACACACTTTTGATTAATGCACAGTACATAAAACAATACAGCACCGTGGGTGACAACACTGATGAGGCTTATATAACCCCTGCTATCATGGACGCTCAATTAATGGGTCTACAGCCTATTATTGGAACAATGTTATATGATAACCTATGCACTATGGTCCAGGAAAACATTTTGACAGACCCTTACAAGGAGTTGTTGGACAATTATATCACACCTTATTTATTGAACAAAACACAGGCTTATCTTTTGATGAACCTTTTTGCAAAACAGCGTAATGCTGGCGTGGTTACTTATCTGGACACTAACCAACAGAATTTGGATATTGCACAGGTTAAGTTTATAAAAGCTGAGTTTGATAATAAAGCCACTTTTTACGCACAGCGTATGGCTGATTATCTTTGTACAAATTCCAACCTTTTCCCAGAGTATCATAACAGGCGCGATATGGCTGATTTGCCGAGTGACAGGAAAGACACGTACAGCAACCAGCTCAATTTACACAGATATTATAACAGAAACAAAAAGATTTAAATAATGACCTATGCACAAGTTGATAACTTAATATTGAATACTTTTGGTAATTTACCTTTGATTAATTCTGTTACCAATAACAGCCTGGACTGGAATATACATAAAGATACTAAATATCCAGCCGTGGCCGCTGATTTGGTAAATGTGACCGTGGATGAAGATGGTAATGCCACTTATAATTACAATTTCACGGCAGCAATGATTGGTGTTGAATCCGAAGTTGACAGAATCCGTAACTATTCCACGATGATGCAGGTGTTATATGATGGCCTGGAAGAACTGAGAAACAATGATGAGGTGGAGCTGCCAGACAATTGCACATTCCAATTCGGTAGTTTGAAGTATATGGATGTACTGGATTGTGCCACGTGCACGGTAAATATCATAACCACTATGGAAGCTGATTGTGAATAAAAATAAGATGAAATTTTAATATTTTAATTTAAGAGAGGGATAAAAAACAATGACTTTACAACAGATTTATCACAATGTAAATAAAACCAGTTTCTATGTGTGCCTTATTTCATCAATAGGGCTTATTGTGGCGAGTTTTATGGTGCCGCCGCTCGGAGTTATCCACCCAAGTGTTTTGACCGCCGTAGGAGAGATTTTTGGATTTGCAACACTGGGTACTGTTATGCACGCTATCTTGCGCGGAAGCGACATTAAATTAACTCACGGCAATACCAATATCAGTCTCAACAACCCAGACACTGAGAAACAAGAAAATGAAAATTAATATTTTATAGTAAATAATAAATAAAAACCTTTATAATAATTATGATTTCAAACAAGCTCTTAAAATTAGCAAGGCTTATTAAATGTATAACAGAGGTCGCAACCGACAAGGGAATGCTTATCACTGATGGTGAGTTCGCTGTCGGAATGGAAGTTTTTGTGACTGATGAAGAGACTGGTGATTTAATTCCAGCCCCTGCAGGAGAATATATAGCCGACGAACAGATTATCACCGTGAATGAGCAGGGTATTATCGAGAAAATTGAGGAAAAACAACAGGAAACCCCGATTGAAGATATGCCAGCAGAGCCAGAGGAAACCCCAGCCGAAGAGGAAATTGAACAGGAAGAGGAAACCCCAGCCGAAGAGGAAGAGACCCCAGCCGAAGATGAGGAAGATAAGGACGCTAAGATTGCTGAATTACAAGGCCTTTTGGATGCTGCTAATGCTAAAATTGCTGAATTGGAAGCAATTATCGCTGATTACAAGGAAAAAGAACAAGAGACTCCAGAAAGCATCGAGGAAGAGGACCGCAATATTAAAACCCCTCAATTAACTCGCGCTGAGAGAATGATGAATGCTCTTAAAAACAAGTAAAAAATTAAAAAAGAAAAACTTATATTTTATTAATAAATAATTGATTAAAACTGATTTAAATTATGGCATGGACTACAACCAATTTAGACGCTAAATTGAAAGCATATTTGGATGCTAATAAGATGAAACTTTTTGTTGACAGCGTAGCTACCAACAATGAAACCAGCTGGATGAGCTTGATGCCCAACACCAGAACCGATGCACCTATCGTGATTCTCAACCTCGATGCCTCTTTGCAGAGTGGCAAGGTCTGTAACTTCAATGCAGCCAACACTGAAATTTCAAACCGTGTTGTCAAGGTTATTCCTATCAAAGCTGATTATGAATGGTGTGAAAATGAGCTTCTTGGTACCGCTTTTGCCAGCGAATTCTCAAAAGATGATATGGCTTTCGAAGAGAAACTTACCAAAATGATTGTCGAGAAAAACAGCCGCGCTCTTAATGAGTTGCTTTATATGGGCGACACTAACAATGGCGACCTTTACGACGGCCTTTTGACAACTATCGCCGCCGACAGCGCCATCACTCCAATTTCAAACAGCCGTAGCAACTATATGGACCGTATCAAAGATGTTTATCTTGCTATCGACCCTAAATACGCTGCTGACACTGTGTGCTTCGTATCACCAGTAGTTTACCGCAACCTTGTTATGGAACTTACCGACGCTAAAGTTCTTAACTACGACTACTTTGTGAATGGCACTGCCGATGAGTTCACCTATCCTGGCACCAACCTTAAGATTCGTCAAATCCAGGCTATGGGCACCAGCACAGATATCATCGCTACCCCAGAGGACAATGTGGTTTTCGCTACCGATTTCGAAAATGACAGCCTCCGTGTATGGTTCAGCGCTGACAACCAGACCTGGAGAGCCGAGTGGCTTGTCTGCGCAGGTGTTAACTACGCTTTCAGTGACAGAATTGTTTATGATGTTGCTTAATATCTAAATAGTTCAGAAACAACACAATAACAAGGGGTGGAGACATCGAAACTCCATCCCTTTTTTAAAAGAATAAAAAATTAAATAGATTATAATAATATGGCTTGCAATCAAACACTTACCAATTTAACCCGCGCTTGCTCAGACAGAAACAACAAGGGTGGTTTGTATACTGAAATTAAAGTAGCCGAACACGATAAAGTGACCGTAACCTACGACCAGACCACAGGTGCTATCACAGCTATTGCTTTGGCTGAGGGTGCTGAATGGTACACCTACCAGTTCGCCAAGGGTGCCGCAATCTTTGATTCAGAATATACATTTGATGGTGAGACTGGAGATAAACAGTTCTGCACCAACAATTTAACAATTAACTTCAAGAAACAGGATGCTTCTAAGCGTATCAGCCTTATCGGTCTTTGCAACAGCGAAACCTTTGTGCTTGTCAAGGATGCCAATGGCGTATGGTATGCAATGGGTACCGAGGAATACGTCAGCTGCACCAGCGCCACCAGTACAACAGGCCAGCAGCGCACGGACGCTAACCAATATGTTGTCGTGCTTTCAGACACCACAGCCGACTACGCACCAATCGTGCCTCAGTCAGTTATCGATGCAACCTTTGCTGTCGAGGAACAGGAAGAGGAAGAGGAAGAGGAACCAAACCTTTAATAATTTCTCACGATAACACCAAGCCCTTCATGTTATGAGGGGCTTTTTCTTTTTAAATGAACAATTAATATTTTTTAATAAAACTTATATGACGACCTTAACAGTAAACAAGCCTATTATCGTGAGGCACTATATAGATGTGAATGACGCATATACTTATGTAAATTACAGCGTAGGTTACAGATATATCATCGGTGACAACACCCAGTATGACGCCGCTTATAAAATTATATATTACGGTAAAGCCTTTGTCGGCGAGGATGGGTATATTAATATAGATATCACCGATGTGGTAAAAAACCACGCTTTCAGGCACGAATATGATTATGAGTTATCTACACAGAAATTTGTACCAGAAAACCTTAACACGGCCATAAACAGTATACACTATCCCCTGGAAAATACCAACCAATTTAGGACTTCAGTATTTTCCATCGCGGATTCGGACAATAATGAATGGTCAGTTGAGGTGGGTATCACGGCTTTATTTTTTCCAGAATTCTACGGTGATGAGAATATACCCAACCCTTATGATAATATGTCAGGTATAATTGCTCAGATTAATTATACAGGGATTTTGCCTAGAATTCCCCTTGTATACAGCGATAATTACTATATCGGGTTAGAATCTATCGTCGGCGAGAATTCAGGTGCTCTGAGCAATGTTGTTACACTCGATACGGACACCATCGGCTCTTGTTATTTATCTTATTACGGTTATGGCAATTACAGCAACAGTTACAGCCTTTCCACTTTTTGGAATAAATTTGCAAGTGATGTGAATATCATCGAGGGCGGTAACACCAGGCCCCAGCCCAATGAGATTGACGCTGGAGGTGCTGATTCAAACTACCCTTATATGGTGGGTCCAGGAGCAAGTCTCACTATCAATACAGTTAAAGACACTATTTATTACGGTGACCAGAAGGTTATGGCCATCGACGGATGCCCAGAAAAATATTATGTGAGCTGGACAACACCTTTTGGTGAATGGCAGTCGCAGCCCTTAAAAACCGTGGCTTTCATCGAAAATGCCGATAACCTTAATATCAACACCACGTACAGGGTGATGAATAATATAATGAATCGCAGTATAGCTACTTTCAACTGCAGGACGCTGGCTTTGACACCAGGCGAGTATAAATTGTTCAACACTTTGATTTACGCGCCTTATATAACACTTTACGACGTGCAAAAAGACAAGAGTTACTATTGTGTGTGTGACAGTTCCTCGATGTCGGTACGCGACAAGTCGAAAAACCAAAAAACAATGGAGTTTACGCTTAGACAGATTAACAAAACTATTAACTAATTTATATGAAATTTTATCTGAAAATAAATAATGAGTGGGTACAGCCTGAGTTCGACGCTGACAACAGTGTAGAGCAGATGCAGCTCAATTGGACCTTTGATAATTTGGAAAACCCTTTGGATTATGTGGGCGAGTATAGTTATGATTTTGTATTGCCTTTTACCAGGGCCAACCGAGAGATGTTTAAATATTATGAACAGATGGACAGCGCGGTTACCGATAACACTTTCCACCCAAATGTACTGATACCTTATATTATACACACCACCAATGATGTTATAAGCACAGGTGAGGCTTATCTGAGTGAGATTAATGAAAGTGGATATGTAATGAATCTCAATGGCTCTCTGTGCACAGCTTTCACCAAATTGTTGAATTCTGGATGGAATACCACCAAGGCCGCGAACAATGAAAACTATTATCTTTTCAATGACATTACAGAGACTCTGGATAAAAACCTTATATACAGAATGTGGATGAATGACACACCAGACTGGGACCTGGACGAATCTTTTAGTGATGTGACAAATGTATTGACCGCAGTCCCTATGCACCAGGGCTTGTACAGTGATTTTGATTCCAAATCAAATTTGTCGAGTATGTGGCTTTTACCTAACATTTATTTTAAACAGGACGTGGTTAGAGACGATAATGGAAATGCAGTAGATATGGGCGACGGATTGAATGAGTGGCAGGTCCAGGAATACCGTAGCTATGAACAGAATTTTGCAATTTATATACAGAAACTTTTTGCAATATACCAGGCTAAATGCAAAGATATATGTGACTATGATTTGGAACTGGATAACAGATGGTTTAACCAGACCTATGAATATCTTGAAAATATAGTATATGTTTTAGGCCGCTTGAAACATGAGAGCCCTGTATTGGAACCTGTATATGGAGATGGAGTTACACGGAATTTCGTGTTACCGTCAAGGTATTCTTCACCAACTTTCAGAATACCAGGACTTCCGAATGTGAAGATGACTACAACTTTATCGAATATTGCAATGAAGCAAGGTGAAATTCTGGGCTTCCAATTTGATTATCAATACACAGTCCCACCTTTTGACACCGATGACAATAACTATGTATTGGCCAACTGGGGAAATCCTTTGATTGTAGAATTGAAATTCACTGACGAAAATAATGTACTATACAGGAGTTACAAGTATGCTTTTTTTGCACTTCCAGACTTCTTATTGAGTGGGTCTGATAGTTATTATATCAGCGATTCTGTGGCAGATGGAATACTAACTGACGGTACACCTTATTATATCATTAGATACACAGCCAAGAAGGTTTCCGACCACGTACCGCTTAAAATCGTAATGGATGCCAATGCAAGATTTATGGCTAATTCAGATATGACTTTAACACCTGAAATAACTATACACTATCACAATGATAATGCACCTTTCTGTGTGATGGTGAATACTGGGATGAATTATCAATTTATGGAATATTACCCCTTGGACGGTGATATTACAACCACAATGAACCTTAACAATGGTTATACAATAACACCAGCTATCAGGTCAAAACAGGTATTTACTTTTGAAAAGGCTTTCGGCGATATCGACCCATTCACTGTACTTATTAAATACTGCAAGTTGTTCGGCTTTGTGTGGATTATCGATGACTACACCAAGACTATCAAAATCAAGCGTCGCAGCGACTATTTCTATGATTTGTTAAACACAGACAACAATTTAAAGAGCCCTACCGACGACAAATTTCAGGGATTCACGGATGTTACAGAGTACACGGATTTTGATAGTTTCAAGATTGTACCTATGGCCTGGACAACAAGGAGAGTTGAATTGAACTATGATAAGAGTGATGAAAAATACACCAAGAAATACTACGACAAGTATGGCCGCACCTACGGCAGTGTAAGAATTTTCACGGAAAATTATCTAAACAATGATACTGAAGAAATCCTGTGTACAAGCGACTATAACACCATATCCCCATCGTGCACGGCTGAGCCTTATTACAAGCCGTATAGTTATTATAAATTACGCAGGGACGGTATGGTTAGGTGCTTGAATGAACCTACTGGTATGGATGATTCTGGAAAACAGGTGGACATTAAAAACAATTTCTATTTCAGGCTTTCAAATAGAACACTTCCTTATTATATGCATCTTGACGGTTACAGAACCGACGACAATGGAAGTTACGCTTATATAAGCGATGATTCTGAGTATGAAATTGTAAACAATGTGTATTGTTGGCACAGCAACACTTTCAGCTTTTCCCACGACCAGGTAGTCAGAAAGATTCCGAGTTTCAGTACAATCCGCAATGGTTACAGTTTGCAGCTTGCAGCACCTTATGAGTTATATTTCAATGTACCTATTCCGCTTCGTACTATACAGCAACAACCAGCCGATTTAGCCATAAGATATGTGTATGAACAGGAATTTGAAAAATATATTGAGGAAATATACAATGTGAACAACAAGACCCTGGAGGTTTACGTGGTGGTTGATGGTAAATTGTACCGTAAAATCAAGACAGTGCCGCTGGTTATTATTGGTGATGTGGCTTATTTGGTCACGGAAATTGAGGGATGGAATGAATTCCAACCGAAGACTAAATTAAAATTGAGACAGATTTTGAACTACGACAAGTTGATATACAACAACCACAGTGGAAGCTACACGCCTGAGACCACCTATAACACCATCGACGGTACAATACCAGAGATAGTGCCGCTGGATATACAGGTTAATATCGAAGACCAGGACACAGTTGCATATGAAATTTCAGATATACAGCAACCAGACGATTTTGGACCGCAAATAATGATGATGAGTATGGAATAATTGAAGAAGGGCGATGAATATAATATCCAGGAGGCTTCAGTCACGTGGTTTCGGTACAAATATCCAGATTATATGATATTTTCCGTACCGACGGAAGCTACTTATAAAAACAAGTATTATTTCCAGGGCTTGGGTGCCATGTCGGGAGTGTCCGACACTATTGTAATGCTGCCTGGCCATATACTATTTGTTGAATTCAAGTCAAAGAAGGGAAGACAGAGTGAGGAACAGAAGATTTTCCAACACAAGGTTGAGAGCCTGGGATTTGAATATTTTATCATAAGAAGCCTGGATGAGTTTATGGCTTTAATTGAAGAAAAACAGACTTAAAATACAACTATTATATGATTGAAAAAGGTTTAGATTTGATTAAGAAATTTGAAGGATGTAAATTAGACGCCTATTTATGTCCCTCTGGGGTTCCCACGATAGGGTGGGGCGCGACTTATTACAAAGATGGTAGAAAAGTGAAACTAGGGGATAAAATTACCCAACAGGAGGCCGATGATTTATTGAAATGGCAGGTGGAGAATAAATATGAAATGCAGGTGAAGTTACTATTGGGTGAAAATTTGAATGCAACCCTACCAGAATTGTCCAGGGATGCACTCACAAGTTTTGCTTTTAATTGTGGCACTGGAGCACTGGCCAAGAGTACCCTATTGAAAAGAGTAAAGGAGAATAAAAATGATTTGATTAAAATTAATACAGAATTTAATAAATGGGTAAAAGGCGGTGGTAAAGTATTGCCAGGATTAGTTAAAAGAAGAGCAGCTGAATTTGAACTGTATTTAGAAGGTATTTTAAGCCAGTACACAAAGCGTGAGATTATTAAAATGTATTTGGGAATTTAATTATGAAAGATTTAAAAATTATATTGAAGTATTTTTTATTGGGTGTCTTTTGTTCGGTGTGCATGGTGTTCGGATGGTATGTCGGTAAAAAAGGAAAAAATACCGAGTATGTTACAGACACAATCACCGTGGAATTATGTGATACTGTTACCGATTTTCAATTGAAATATGTGACCCTGGACCACTATGATACCGTGGAATTGCCAGTATTGGTCTCAGATACTATAATTGACACAATATCGGTACAAATACCTATAAATACCTACGTGTTTACAGATACTATTCAAGATAGTAATTACCAAGCCAATTTTAAGGCTGTTTGCAGGGGTTTTGACGTGTCTATGGATAGTTTATTGTTCAACATAAATATAAGCCAGCAGCAACCGCCAAACACGTCTAAAAAATGGTACCAGCATATCGGTCCTGCTGTTGGTGTTGGTTATGGCACCTCAGGGTTAGGTATTTTCATAGGAATTGGATATGATTTAAATTAAAAACCACCCTGGTAGCTACTTGTTCACTAACAGGATGGTGAAAATTATGAAGTATTAAAGACTTTCTAAAAAGCGGCTCTCCTATTGCCGCTATTATCCGATTATTCATCAGAGTTTCAGATAGATTTATTAACAATAGTTTTTCTCATTAATTAAACTTAGCTTAGCCTCATATTCCAACTCCATCATCTTAGTCTGTAATTCAATATACTTGGTCAAGGCATTGGCCAAATTCTCTTGGAAGATATATGATACTTTCACTGGAGCTACAAACTGTTTCTTTTCCCACTTTTTCTTCTTGTAACCATAAATCTTTTCAATTGATTGCACTATGCCAGCCCTGTATGTCTCGTAGAATTTTTCATCCATCATTTCCTTCGCTTTGGCCAGTAACTCTTTCAATTCAACTTTAAGTTCATCCCAGCACTCAGGGCAATCACATTCATAAAATTTCTGTTTCAGCTCTTTTGCTGGCGTGTAAATCTCTTTTTGCAGTGTCTCTCTATCCATATTATTTAATTTTAATTTATTTTCCCATAAAAAAGCACCCTGGGTTCCAACAGGCTGGTATCAGTTCCGAGGGTGCGCACCAATCATCTTTGCATCCGATATGAAAATAAACTTAGTTAATTTAGTATGTGTAGTTCCGAGCCTCTTTATCTACTAATAAATATACAACTTTTTTTGATATTAGAAAAAAAATTCATTAAGAAAAGTCTTAAAAATTCATAAAAATTCATTAAGAAAAGTGTGTCAGAAAACAATTAATATTATTAATATTATTAATATCAACAAGTTAACCATACCTGGAACTTAGTAATAAATGCCACCCCAATCATTACCAGGTTCCAGGTATCTAAAAGTTTGCTATCTTTGCAAAAAAATTAATCATTAAAAATGCAAGGATATGTCAACAAACCCAATTAAAAAAGCTGTGTTGTTCGTGAGGGCGAGTACCGACCGCCAGGAACTGGATTCTCAATTGAAAGAGACCAAGGAATATGCAGAATCCCTCGGTTACAATTCATTCGTGATAGTTGGTGCCAAGGGTGCCAGCGCATACAAGGTAAGTACAAAATATATAGAGTTGCTGGATGAACTAAAAGAGACTATCAAAAAAGACCCAGGAATTGAGGCGGTGATATGTTGGGCTCTTAACCGTCTAAGCAGAAATGATAAAGTGGCCCTGGAAATTAGGGATTTTTTAATTGAAAATAAGATACAATTATATGTAAAGGAACCTTATCTAAAATTGTTCAAAGACGACGGTGAGGTTGACCCAAGCGCTCAGTTCACATTCACCGTATTTTCCACAATGAATAAATTGCAGGTGGACGAACTACGCGCCAAAAGCCGCCGCGCCAAAACACGTGATAAAAGCCTTCGAAAGTACCTCGGTGGCAAGAAGCCAGCATACGGTTATAAAGTCATCAACAAACAGGTTGTACCAGACGTGGACGAGGCTAAGATTGTGTCGGAAATTTTTGAATTATATGCGACAGGTGAGTACTCGATTAACCAACTGGCCGTGGAAATATCGGAGCGCCATGGTCGAAGCTTCCCTAAGTACAGAATCGCACAAATTTTAAATCATAAATTATACTATGATGGTACCACGTACCCACCAATAATAGATGAAATTTTATATAAAAAAGTCCAGAGCCTAAAAAAACAAGGCTGGCAGAAGCCCACCAATTACAAGTACCACTATTTTGGGCCTAAATTAATAAAGTGCCCAATATGCGGACGGCATTTTGTGGCTGATGATGACTCGTACAGATGTATTAACCGATGCTCCAGGCAGATGATTTCCCTTGGGAATCTGGATGGAATGTTGTGGTTGATTTCCAGCCATTTGGAGGGTAATAGATTGGTCAATGAATCACCTGATGAAGAAATTCTTCAAAAAAAGGCTGTTTTAGAGGCTAAAATTAAGTCGGTGGATAAGTATACCGAGCAGGGTAGCAAAAGGGCTGAGAGGGCCAAAAAAATGGCCTTGAAAGGGTATATAGAGATTGAGGAGTTTGAATCCATAATGGAAGAGGTCAAAAAGGAACAGGAAGAGTACCTGGTGAAAATCGAGAATTGGAAGATGGAGATTGCCAGAATGGACCAGCTGCTGAAGGAGGACAAATCGGCTATAAGAAGAATCCTGGATGTATCAGACCAAATCAGTGGTTATGATGAGCAGCAGATGTGTGGGATTGTGCGTAAATGGGTGACAGGTATTGACTACAGTAATGAGAAGGTGGTTACCGTACACACGCCTATCAGGGATTATAGATTACAATATTCCAGGTACAACACGAGGAGTAGATGGAGTACAGTTAATGGTAATCCAGTGGCAATTGCGCCTATTATCCGTCAGAATGGACTACGTGAATTTGGAAAATTACATACCAAGCCTGAGGATATTATTACCACGATGGCCTGGCTAAATGGAAGTGAAATAGTCTAATAATTTAAAATACATTTACTTATGAAGATGTACTGTATATTGGTTGACCGCAAGGTTTGGGATGGTGACCCAGAGTATGACCAGTTGGTTGGATTGATTGAGTATAACCCAGAGGGTATTGCGGACCTCAACATTAAGGGTGTTACGGTGTATGACCACAGGCGGTTTGAGGTTGAATTCAACAAAGGTAAAATCACCAGCCGTAAATATGAACTGTTTATGATGGAGTGTTAAAGATTTACCCCTGCCAGCGGTAGTAGGTGAGGTTCTACGGAGTATTTGAGCCTACGGTACTGGCAGGGGTTTGTTATATCTTATAGGGGAGGGTGGCGCGGAATTTGGGAGAGGTTATTACCTACTTTTGGAGGATATATGAACTTAGCAGTATAACCAGACCACTTTTAAATTAATAGGTTTTTGTCCTCTCTAAGCCACTTTCTACTATCGGTTGGTTAATTTACCGTAGGTTTGTTTTTAGAGCCTCAGAGAGGCCAATTTTGAATATTAATGGAAAATTGGCTTACCTATGCATCAAGGTCTAAATTATCAAGGTGGTTGCAGTAGTTATCCAACACTTGCAGTTTATCGGGTTTGTTCTTCCACCATTTACGAATATATTCCACATTGGCTGGTATAAAGTGGTCTGACAGATATGTTAACACTGGTATATCATCACCATCATCATCACAATCTACCAATAAATTAAAAAGTACATCAAATTTAGCCTCTTTAGAAGTACTTATATTATAAGTATTTGACTTATGTTCTATAGTACCTTTATTTTCTTTTTCTTTTTTCTTTTCTTTTTCATAAGCAGTGACATTATCGCTGTAAGCGTCTGATTTATCAGTAGTTAATTTTTCACTATTTACAGTATTTTCATTGTTCACTGTTACCTCAGTGTTATCCTTAGCAGTGACAATATCGCTGCATTTAATTGGTATTGTGCCTTTTACAAGCTTTATCATTGGAGTCATACCCTGACCAGTGGTGTTATTGTACCAGCCAGTTTTATAGTCAATATATCCAAGTCGCTGTAGTTTGTTTACCGACCTATTGAGTGTACGGTACACGACAGGAACCTCGAATTCATCGAAAAGTTTCTCAATTGAATTATATTCATCATCATCCCATTTGCCTTTTGGGTGTTTTATGAGTATACGGAACCACTCGCCATGCGTGGCTTTTCCATCCTCAATAAATTGCAATATTGCCAACATATTCTTGTCGACTGCATTAAGGTTTTTGTCAGTCTTAGCCTCGTCGGTCAGCATCCATCCAACCTCTTCAATTAATTTGAATTTCTTCATATTCTTGTGGTATTTATTTAATTATAAATAAGTTACCCTCGGAATGTGTAAATACCACTAAACACAATCCAAGGGCATATACTTATTAAATCTTATCTTGTTTGACTTCTAAGGTGGTATTTAAGTCATCACATATATAAATATACAACAATTTTGAAAAAAAAAAAATTTATCTTTTTTTTTGTCAGAGGTACTTCTAACGTGTGTACATGATATTCGATTCTTGTATATCAAGCCAAAATTCCATCATTTTCATTTGATTATATTAAAAAAATGTTGTATATTATATAGTAAGAAAATTAAAATTCCAGGTCACTTTTCAAAATAGCAGACTATTTATTTATATGATGAAGATTAATAATTAATATAAATAACTTATGATTAAAGAACAAAAATTCAGTCCCATTGATGAGGCAAAGTTAGAGAGTTTAAAAAAGGCATCAGAAAAAAACAGTAACAATTACAATGATGACAACCCATTTGGTCCAACCATCGAAGAGAGGTACCCAGGTACAGACCCAGATTTATTAAAATACATCAGCCATCTGGAGAATGTCAACCATCAATTAATGCACGATATGTGCGTATTGAAGGAGAAAAACACTGATTTACAAAAAGTCCTAAGATGCTTCTCAAGAATGATAACCATTGAAAGTTGGCTAAAAGACGATGAAGAATAATTAAACAAATGTCCAATCTAAAATGATTCGATATGACCAGAAGATATTTTATGCCTCAAGTATCATAACCGATGATAAGCTTAAATTCATTAATGAGGATATCAAGGAAGCCTATAAAAAGGACCTTGTGGACGATTTGTACCGAGAGTTGGTAAAAGGGCTTAGGGATAACAATTTCGTCGAGGAGAATGAGGAAAAATTGGATGGATATACTAAATTAACACTAAAACTTGTAGCCATCAAAGAGACTGAAGAATAATTGAATATATATTTAATTTTTAATGCGTAAGAATTATGGAATAGGATATGTGGGTTCTAAAAATCAAATTGCTGAAAAGATAATAGCCGACCTGCCTGGCGGTGAGAATTTATATGATATATTTGCTGGTGGATGTGCAATTACGCACTGCGCTAGCTTATCAGGAAAATGGCAGCATATACACGCAAATGATATCAATCCTGGTATTATGGATGTGTTTAGGAAAAGTATCAATGGTGAAATAACCCCTTATATGACCAGATGGGTATCCAGGGAAGAATTTTTCAATACTACCGACCCCGTGATTAAAACAGTATGGAGTTTTGGTAATAACAATAAAACTTATATATATTCCGAAGAAAAAGAGCCAATTGCCGAGAAAATGTTCAAAGCTGTATCTGGTGAGGATTACGAGGGATTTAATGACCTGGTGGGATATGATACAAAACCGCTGTTATTAACACATAAAGACAATGTGGCAAAGCGCAGATTATTAGCTTATAAAATATTTGCCAAAAGCTGCATCGACAAGGATGAGGACTACGGTATAAAAAGCATCAGAAAATATATTGAAAAGCACAAGGACGACCCTAAATACCAATTCGATGTAATGAGCATGGAGAATATTGAAAAAAGCGGTTATCCTTTACCATTTCAACAACTGCCAAGCCTTGAAAAAATGGAAAGAATGCAAAGTCTACAAAGCCTGCAAAGCCTGGAAAGACTGAATTTTTTGCAAGATAACAATAGATTAGAGCACATGTGTAATTTGGAGCTGTGCAATGATATAATATCATACACGTCACTGGACTTTTCTGAAGTACAAATTAAACCAAATTCTATCATATATTGTGACCCTCCATATTTGGCAAAAGTAGAGGTATTTTATGATAAATACTTTAACCAGCCTAAATTTTTCGACTGGTGCCAAGAAAAAGCCAATGAGGGCCACCAGGTATATATAAGCGGATATGAGATTATACAACCAAATTTTCTAAAAGTAAATGAGTATAAAAAGAATGGATGTTTTAATAGATTAAACAGTCGAAAGAATGAGGTATTATATAAAGTAATGCCTGACGAAAAAATAATTGAATATATACCAATTAATAAATGAACCGATATGAAACCAGATTAAAAATCGCCGAAAAAGAGGTAGAAGGATTCCAAGAATTCAAAAAGTGGGTATACCAGATAAATACCAAAGCATCTAGCGTGACACCGACCCCTGATGGGTGGCATTACGACGTATCATATTATCAGGGCCAGAAATTCTATAGGGTGGAATTGAAGCACATGCCCGAAAAAACCTATGCCAAATATGATAAAATCATATTAAATTATCAAAAAACATTACCGCTGCCTGGAGGTAAAGAGTCCGACCAGGCGGCTGATATTTATTGGATTAATTACAAAGATTATACCGTAACTATCTCCAAGGACCAGGTTAATGAGTATATAAAACACGCTGGATTGGACGCTTTCATAATGCAAAACCAATATATAACTGAAATGGAACCGTCCAAGGGTAAAAATTTGCAGATACAGGTCCAAATACCGCACGAGTACGAAGGTGTGTACTATACACTATATAAAGGAACAGAATGTATAAAGAATGCTAAAAAGAGAAGAAATTCTTAAAGAGTTATATGAGACTGAGTTCGTGGACAAATTTACACGTGAGAAGTGCCTCCAGAAGGACTACGTGGATGATTATATCCAAGAGGTATGGAAGATAATATGTGAAATTCCAGAATGTAAATTAATACAATTATATGATAAAGAGCACCATATAAATGGTGTGCGCAGATTCGTGGCTGGTATTATTTGCAGGGCAGTGGCAAGTAGTACCAGCCCTATTTACGCTAAATTGGTCAAACACGACACACGTAAAATAACCCAGAAATTATATAATGACAAGAAGATGAAGTACGATGAACAAGAGGGATGGTTATAATTTTATGGAATTATTAAAAGATTATAATAAAAATGAGACAGAATCCGAGTTGGTCCAGGCTCTTATGGAACTACCAGTGGACAAGAGGAATTTTTTCATAATTTACCTGGAAGAGGGCTCAATAATAAAAGTTGCCAAAAGAATGAATGTTAGTGTACAGGTGGTGCGCAGAGAGTTAAATGAAATCAAAGACCAGATAAAAGACCGATATGAGGCACTTATGCTTTATATATAATAATTTAATAAAAAAAGAAAAATATGGAAAAGATACAGGAAATTGTACAGAATATTATAGCCAGCGTACAGTATATAGCTGACGCGGTGATTTATTTGTTATTCCAACCTATTGTGGTTCTATTACAGGTGATAGAAGGAATTATGAATATATGGACACCAGCCGAAGAGGAAGAAAATTCAGATTATCCAGAGCAGGTACATGTGAAAGGCTTTGGAAATAATGAACAAGAGAAGTAATGTATGACGAAGTTTGATAAATATTTAGAGGTAATGCCATATTTAGATATTTACCCAGATGGTATAATTTACAGAAATGAAAGGGTGTGGAATAATAATGGAGGTATTCAAAAACAACCAAAGAAACTATGTATACCAAGTATTGACGGTAGTGGATATAGTTGTATAAGCTGCTGTATCAATCGTAAACAATATAATCTTAAAGTTCATTTATTAGTAAAAATTTATTTTAATGGATTACCAGACAATGAAAAAATGCAAGTAGACCATATTGATGGTAATAAACAGAATAATCATTTAGATAATTTAGAATGGGTTACACCGAGTGAAAATATAAAAAGAGCTTATATCACTGGATTACGTATAACAACCGATTTTGAGCG
This sequence comes from Oscillospiraceae bacterium, assembly GCA_045633415.1. Lineage (GTDB taxonomy): Bacteria > Bacillota > Clostridia > Oscillospirales > Ruminococcaceae > RGIG3102. The sequence continues at coordinate 33,583 of JAZQYH010000002.1, forward strand.
TGAATCCAAAAGAACAAGAATGAGAAATAATAACCCAATGAAGAATCCAGAAGTGATTAAAAAAGTATCAACAACAAAAACTGGAAAACCTCTGTCAGACGAACATAAAAAAGCTATTCTAATTAATTCTCCAAAAGCTAAAAAAGTTTATGTATTTAAAGATAATAAAATAATAAATGAATATTATTCTATAAGAGAGGCTGAAAGATGTGGGTATGATAGAAAATCGATAATGAAAGCAATTAAAAATAATAAAGAATATAAAGGTTATTTTTGGAGTTATGTTTTACATTAATGTTTTGTGTATAACCATGATATGTGTAATGGTTACAGATATGACTGATTTTTTTCATAATGTAAAAAAAGGATTATGTTATATATTAACTAAAGGTAAACTTAAAAGTGATAATTATAGGGTGCACTGGCTTGATTGTAGCTTATGCCAGACAAATATATTAGGTATAATTACAATGTTGTTAATGGGATGTGTGTCACTACCAAATTATTTATATATATTAACTCTGGCGATATTCACGCCGATAATAAAAGATGTATTGATTTTAACAGAGACGCTTATCAACACAGCAATTCAAAAAATAATGAGAAAATTAAATTAAAATGGTTTTAAAAACTAAACTGAAATTAACCAAAGAACAATATGGTAAATTAAATACACCAGAGTACGAATGGTTCCTACGCACGGCATATAGGAGCCAATTTGTGACTGGATTGACAAATAAACAGGCCGCTTACTTATACGGTATTTACAATGAAATTTTCCCGACTAAAAAAAGAAGTATAGGGTGTTCGCAATGTAAACTGGAAGTATGTATGTCCTTGGGCCGATTGTTTTTTGAATATGAAGATGAATTAAATGATATGACTGAGGAAGAGTTTGAAAAGGCAGCAGATGAAATTAATGAAAGCCACGTGAAAAAAGCACCTGGCAGACCATCCAAAAAAACCAACAACAATAAAACAACAAAAACAAAAAAATAATGGTTACAATAACACCGATTCCTAATTATAATCCCAAAAATTACGGTAAATTCACTGGCATAAATGGTGATGAAATTTCCCAGAAGGTTATACAGCAAGTATACGACTTAATGATGGATGGTTATTGTGCTGGCGAGATACACAGGGCTCTAATA
>JAZQYH010000003.1:0-1112 GCA_045633415.1 Oscillospiraceae bacterium
CTGGGTCAGCCATAATGAAGATCACACAGTTTTCTGTGAAGTCAGAAATAGCATTTTTAGAGAAAGACCACCAGATATTTCTGTAAGCTTTTCTTGCTTCCAGTGGTGTTGTATAGCTTCTTTCAAGCTGGTAATCTACCATGATAGCGTCAGCGTCATAGATCATGCCAACTACATAGTCAAGTTCAACTTCAGCGCCTACTGTCTGTGATGTACTTCCTACGTTTGGAATAGCTGGTATGACGTCAATAGCAGAAGGGTTATTGAAGTTCTGCCAGTAGTCAACACCTTCATACTGTGTGTTGATGTCAAGATATTCAGGTCTGAAGATTTCAGGAAGTACCATAGCTTCAGCTTCTGTGCAAAGTGGCTGGTAAAGCATTACACGCTGTCTGTCATACGGTGTATGTCTAAGAAGTGTGTAGCTGCTACCGCCTACGGTTTTAGCTGGTGACCAGTGATATTTAGCAGACCTATATGTCATAAGTCTTGAAGTTTCCTTAAATGTAGCAACAAAGAAAGCAAGAAACTCTTTAAGATATGTACTTCTAAGCTGTGCGCTGGTGTACTGTGTACCAAATCTGCTATTAAATTCAGCTGTAAGATTTATTACACGGCCATTAGCAGCGTTCTGCGCTGTATCAAGATCATAAACGCCAGCGATATGATTAAGAATAGTCATTCTATTAAAAGCTTCTTTCTGGCTTTCAATGTCATTTCCTTTTTCTGTCATAATGCCAGCTACAAACTGCGCAAAGTCTGCTTCTGATCTGAAAGCAGTCTTAAGCTGATATTCATAAACTGTGGTAGAATCTTCCCAAACAGACTGACCAGCAAAGTTAAGCTCTAAAGGTACTGGCTGATTCTGTACCCACATAGATTTTGTACTGTTAGGGTTTCCAGAAGTTGCGTTTGTACCGTTTTCACCGTTGTCATAACCATCAGCCAGATTGGTGTAGAGCTGTGTATTAAAGTCGCCAGAAGCCTGTGCGTCACGGCTGTAAAAACTGATCTTACGCATACGGCTTGAATACATATCAGTATTCATAGCGTTGATGATAGCAAGCTTAGCTTTGTAGGGTCTTACTGCCATAAAGGTGCGACCCAGTACA
>JAZQYH010000004.1:0-3096 GCA_045633415.1 Oscillospiraceae bacterium
AAGCGCAGAAGACATCCGCGATTCTGTTGAGGTGTTCAGAAAAGAGATCGCAAAAGCTCAGATCATCATGTTCCCGGGCGGATTCTCCGCAGGTGATGAACCGGATGGTTCCGCGAAATTCTTTGCTACAGCATTCAGAAATGAAGTGCTGAAAGAAGAGATCGAGAAGATGTTAAATGAGCGCGATGGTCTTATGCTCGGTATCTGTAACGGTTTCCAGGCTCTTATCAAACTTGGTCTGGTACCATTCGGTCACATCACACCTCCATCTGCAGATGCACCTACACTTACATTCAACTCCATCGGTCGCCACCAGTCCCGTCTGGTTCGCACAAGAGTTGCTTCTGTTAAATCTCCATGGCTTATGTACCATGAAGTAGGCGATATCAACGCAGTTGCTATCTCCCACGGTGAAGGCAGATTCATCGCAACAGAAGAAATGCTTAAATCTCTGGTTGCAAACGGTCAGGTCGCTACACAGTATGTTGACCTTGAAGGCAACGCTACAAGCAACATCGACTTCTGTCCAAACAACTCTATGCTGGCTATCGAAGGTATCACATCACCAGATGGCCGTGTATTCGGTAAAATGGGCCACAGTGAAAGAACAACAAAATATACATACAAAAATGTTCCAGACGTTGAAAAACAGAAGATTTTCAAAGGTGCTGTTGACTATTTCAAAAAATAATTAACCAGCTGAACATCACCCGGGACACTCTCCCGGGTGATTCTGCTTTTTATACATAAAACCAATCAGGCGTTACATTATATTGTTATTGCTGTCCTGTTTTATACGGGACTGCTGACCAATGTTTACGGAGGTATTTTATGAAAGTAAACTTTCAGGGCGTTTTCGGGGCAAAGCTTTTCGATGACAGAAAGATGAAAGAACGCCTTTCCCAAAACGCATATGAAATTCTTTGCAAAGTAAGAGACGAAGCCATGGTATGGGACTCTTCAGTTGCTGACGAAGTGGCTGACGCCATCAAAACATGGGCTATGGAACAGGGTGCAACACACTTTGTTCACTGGTTTTCACCTCTTACGGGCACAAACAGCGGCAGACACGACTCTTTCCTTGATGGCATAGACAAAGAAGGCAATCCTATTGTAAACTTTTCCGGCAAACTTTTATCAAAAGGCGAAGGTGATGCATCTGCATTCCCATCAGGTGGCCTGCGCTCCACATTTGAAGCCCGTGGTTACACAATCTGGGATACAACCAGCCCTTGCTTTGTTATCGGCACAACACTTTATATTCCTACAGTATTCGCCTCTTTCACAGGGGAATCCCTTGACCAGAAAGCACCATTACTGCGTACAACACAGTCTCTCAGCAAACACGCAATGCGCTGTTTCCATGCCCTTGGTTTCAACGAAATCAAGTCTGTAAAACCTACAATGGGTGCTGAACAGGAATATTTCCTTGTGGACAAAGAATATTTTGACAGACGCCTTGACCTTAAAATGACAGGCCGAACAATTTTTGGCACTATGGCTCCAAAAGGTCAGGAATTAAGCGAACATTACTACGGCAGAACACAGCAGAGAGTGCGCGACTTTATGTACGATGTTGACCAGCAGTTATGGGAACTGGGTGTGCCGGCAAAAACAGAACACAACGAAGCCGCACCTGGTCAGTTTGAACTTGCCTGTGTATACACATATGCCAACACTGCCTGTGACCACAACCAGATTGTAATGGACATTATGCAGAGAACAGCCCTGAAACACGGTCTGGTTTGCCTGCTGTATGAAAAACCATTCAAAGGCGTAAACGGCAGTGGTAAACACAACAACTACTCTCTGGTAACCAGCGAAGGTGAAAACCTGCTGAACCCAGGGGATAAACCAGAAGAAAACATCAAATTTCTGCTGACACTTGCCGCATTTATGAAAGGCGTAGACGAACACGCAGACCTGCTTCGTCTTTCAGCGGCCACAGCCGGCAATGATTTCCGTCTTGGTGCCGCCGAAGCACCACCTGCAATTATTTCAATGTATCTTGGCAGTAAGCTGGAAAACATTCTCAAAAGTATTGCAGAAGGCCGTGGTATTCAGGAAACAGAAGAAGTGCGCCAGCTTCTTATGGGCTCCAAGAGCCTGCCTCTGCTTACAGCAGATGACAACGACAGAAACAGAACAACACCATTTGCATTTACTGGCTATAAATTCGAGTTCCGTATGGTTGGCTCTTCACAGCCTCTGGGCTTTGTAAACACAATCATCAATGCACTGGTGACAATCAGTTTCCGTGATTTTGCAAGAGAACTGGAAGTTGCCGAAGACCCACTGGCAAAAGCTTATGAAATCGTGGGCAGAGTATATCAGGAACACAAACGTATCCTGTTCCACGGCAACGGCTATACAAAGGAATGGGTGGAAGAAGCTGCCCGCAGAGGTCTGCCAAACCTTGACAGCACAATCAAGGCTATCCCAACCCTTATCACACCAGAAAATCTGGCATTCCTTAAAAAATCCAAAGCCCTGTCTGAAGCAGAAGCCTATGCAAGATACGAAATTCTGTTTACACGTTATATCCAGAAAATCAATATCGAACTGCGCGTCGCAAACGATATGGTGCGCCAGGAAATTTTGCCAGCGGCAATTGCTTATTGTCAGCAACTGGCACAGGGCAACTACTACTGTGAACAGGCTGGTACTGTCAGCGGTATTGCAGTAAAATTCCAGCGAGAAGTGGCTATGCTTACAGATGAAATCAGCGACCTGTGTGACGAAATGCATTTTGCACGTAACTCCACAATGAAACTGCCAGATATGGAAGAAAAAGCTGAAAAACTCTACCTTATCCACAGGGACAAACTGTCTGCACTGCGAGTAAAAGTAGACAAACTTGAAGCACTTATGCCAAAAGACAAATGGCCTATGCCAACTTATACTGAATTGTTATTTAACCTTTAATTTATATTACAGGCAACATAAGGAGAAAATATGAGAAGTGATATCGAAATAGCACAGGCCGCCGAAATGCTGCCAATCGAGGAAATAGCCCAGAAGATGGGACTTTCCAGAAAAGAAATCAGCCTTTATGGTGATTACAAAGCAAAAATTGACCTTGCAAAAGTAAAAAAT
>JAZQYH010000005.1:0-26606 GCA_045633415.1 Oscillospiraceae bacterium
TTTTTCTTGCTTTATATTATTTTAAAATTTCTATTTTTCAGCCAGAAGTTGCCGTCTTAATGTGTCCATTGTAGAGTCAAGGTCGTTACTGATATCTGCACAGTATTTCAGCTTGTCCTCCATTTCTTTTGTAAATATAAAATCTTTTTTATATCTCAGCTGATGTTCCAGACTTGCCCATGAGTCCATGGCGATGGTGCGAATCTGCACCTCTACCTTCATAATTCTTTTTTCTTTTGAAAGGAAAATCGGCACAGCAATTATAAGGTGGAGACTGCGGTAGCCATTTCCTTTTGGGTTTTCAATGTAATTTTTGTGTTCTATCAGCTGCACATCGTCCTGTGCCAGCAGTGCCTTTTCCAGATAATATACATCTTCGAGAAACGGGCATATAACACGGATACCGGCAATATCTGCCAGTTGATTTTCAATATTTTCTATTGTTACAGGAAAACCACGTCTGTTAAGTTTTCCAAAGATGCTGGTTACACTTTTCAGTCTGCTTTGAATAGAGCTGATAGGGTCACGGTCATATTGCAGTGAAAACTCTTCGTCCAATACTTCAAACTTTGTAACCACTTCCTTTATTGCACAACGATAATATGTCATCAGCATACGGAATTGCCGCATAAATTCACTGATTTCACCAGAAGAAGCAGTGGAGTTTTTAAACCGTTCAGCTAACTGTGACTGTATATCGTCTGCAACAGGGATTTTTTTGTCAGCCATATTTTGCACCTCTTTTTTTACTTTCTACCTTTATTTTAGACGTATTATGGTAAAAAATCAATGAAGAAACTGTGATAATTACGTTAAATGAAAAGACACTGCTTTAAGCAGTGTCTTTTTTTGTTTTGTTATTTTGCCTGATGAACAACAATCTGGTTGTATGGGATTTCAATGCCTTTGTCATCAAACAGACATTTCATTTCCCTGTTGAGACGGCGCTGTGCCACATAGAAGTTTTCTTCTGTAGTCTGCACGCTGAAACGGAGTACTACAGCAGATGCATCCAGCAGCTGTACGCCAACATATTTTGGTACAGTTTCAAAGCAGTCTCTGTTTTCTTCAAACAATCTGCCCAGTTCTGGTAAAACCAGTTTTTCTACTTCACGGATGTCTGCTTCGTATGTAATGCCGATATCGCAAACGGCAACAGAAAGATTTACAGAACGGTTCTGAACGTTGCGGATGTCAGAGTTGTTGATAACTTTCAGGTTGTTGCCAGTATCTTTGATAGTTGTTGTGCGCAGTGTGATTTTTTCAACTGTGCCACGGAAAGTATCCAGTACAATGATATCGCCGATATTGTAAAGACCTTCGAAGATAATAAACAGACCTGTTACACAGTCTTCAATAAGGCTCTGTACGCCAAAGCCAATGATAAGAGACATAATACCAAGAGAAGCAAAGATTGTGCCGATATCAACCCCCAGAACACTGAGCACCCACACAACAGTTGCAATAGCACATACAACTTTGATAACGCTTATTGTAAGGCTGGCTACAGTTTCACTGCGCTTTTTGCCTTTGGTTACTTTTTCCAGCACTGTGCAGGAAACGGTTGTAAGAAGCCACATAAAGATAACCACTGCCAGAACTGTCATAATTTTGGTAGCAGAGAATACACCTGTTGTACCGCCTACCAGTGCACCGAATGTTGCCTTGAGTTCAGCTGCTGCAGCATTTTTTGTACCTTCACTGAGAAGAGGATTCATACCTGGGTTCAGCAGTACTATCAACAGTACAGCAAGAATAATTGTTTTTAAAATTCCATTGGATTTTTTCATATATTTATACCTCGTAAGGATTATTGATGTTAGTTAAACCACGGTTTAATAGATGGTTATAATCGGTGTAATAGTTACATCTGCTGCAGGCATTTTGAAATCTTTCCACAAAACAAGGCTGTTTTCCTCATTGTAAATATCACCTGCGTAAATGTATGACTCATAGTTGTACAGAATTTCTGTAACGTTGGTCATCTGTGTTTCAGATTTGGCAGTCATATCTGCTGTTGCCACGCCTTCCAAACGTATGCCCATTTCCACGCTTTCGCCTTCTACCAACTGACCACCTGTAACCTGCTGGCCGTCCACAATTATGAACACTTCTGCTATTTGCAGACCATGGTCAAGGTCTGACTGTATCTGTGCCAACCGCATATCGATAGTTACATTATACAGTTGTCCTGTTCTGGCGCTGGCAGAAATATATGCTTCTGATGTCGCCATCTTTACTCTACTGCCGTTTATAGTTTCATTCCAGTCAGCAAAAATGTCAATATATATATCTATATATCCACTTGCCATATCCTGCGCTGAAATGTCTATTGTACCATTTACCGTTGTTATACCATCAGCGCCCACAGACACCTCTGATTCAGTCAGTGCTATTTCATTCAGACTGCCATCAACTCCATAGTACTGCAGAGTACCAGAATTAAAGGTCATTGTGCCTGTGCCTTTGTGTACGTCCTGTATTACTGCATTGTATTCGAAGGTTGCACTGCCGTCAGGGTTATCCTGCAGTTTTGTGACTGTCATTGTGTTTTTGCTCATGTCTTCACTGCCACGGTATACAAACGGAATAACCTGTAATTGTTTACCCGGAATTGAGCCTGTGGTTCCATCCGACATGCTGTAGTTCAATGTTGAATTAAGTGTTATACCAGCATAACCAAACTTGTTAACTTCCCAATAATCTCCATCTTCGATGTAGTTGGATGCAGTTGCACTGTGTGGTACTGTAATAACTGTTCCATCTTTTGTTATGCCATTGTCTTGTGTATATTCAACAGGAGCTTTTGCTACAGGGTCCATATATTCATCAACAAACTGAATAATTTCTTCAATTATAACGGATGTAAGTGTAGCATCCCCCATATCAAATGTGATTTCTGTGCCAAGCCATCCGTTACCGCTGCTGTCTGTAGCCTCAGGGTCCCCTGGCTCATAAGAAACTGCTACCGCATCAATTGCAGTTGGCGCTACCAATAGTTCGCCGTACTGGAATTCAAAGCTGGCGTTACTCTGTGAGTAGCCTATCTTCTGTCCGTCAGCAAGCCAGTAGCCGTTTATTGCAGCTCTTACTGTATATTCATAGCCCGGAAGAATTTCTGCTGGTAACTGTTCGTTCAGCGCAACAGTTATTTCGTCATTTGTTGCTGACAGCTGTGAACAGTCAATATCTACGAATACGCCGTTAACTGCACTGCCACCTGTGATGTGCAGTGTCATTGTTTCTGCCTGTAATATACTGCCCATTGTATCTGGACTGTATGGTCCTGTTTCTACAGGGAATGTGATGTTGCCTGTAAGCAATGCTGTTTCTGGTGTTGCCACAATGTATTCAGCTGTACCCATTTCACCCTGTGAGAAATGCACGGATGAAAGCGTGATTTCATCTGCTGTCAGTCTCTGGTCTGCTACAACCTGTCCTGTCTGCATATTTTCTGTACTGTAAATAATTGTAGCTCTACCTTTTATACCGCCATATACAGATACAACGTCTGCAAGAGTTGCACTTACATTACCTGCACCGTCATCTGTAAATGTTGTTTTTGTACCAGTTGATGTAACATTGCCGTCAGTGTCTGAAATTTCATATTCAAATTCAACTGCTGTTACAGTGTTTGTAAATACTTCATCACTGTTCATAATAAATGGCTGTTCTATCTGAATATCAACAGCGTTGCCGCCTGCATCTGTTACGTAAGGAATAACAGCTGTTCCGTATTCAGGAACTGGCGCTACCAATGGTTCGCCGTACTGGAATTCAGCCGTGCCATATGCTTCGCTGAAACCTGCAACCTCACCGTCAAGTAACCACTGGCCATTTGCATATGCCGCCAGTGTATAGATTTCACCCGGAATCAGATTCACACCCGAGATATCTATGCTGAAAGCTGTGCTTAATGTGTCGGCAGATGTTGCATACATATCTGAATGAGATATTTCAACGCCATCGTTCATCATATTTCCCTGATTATCAAGGATATAATATGTAATGGATGTAATATTGAACTCAGAATATGAGTTTTTAGCTTTATACAAGCCTTCTTCCACCTGGACATCTGTTTTGCCTGTCAGCAGGTTTGTTTCGTATCCGCCTGCAAGGTCTGTGATGTTAAGACCTGTTGAGGTTTCGGTTTCAACACCTGTAAACAGTGCCTGTGCTGTAAGTTCATCACTTGTAACAGTAAGGCCAGTTACAACTTCGCCTGTTTCTATGTTGGTTCTGTTGTATGTCATCACTGCTTTCGCAGTTGTACTGCCTTTGTGTCCAAGTTCGATAACAGGTGGTAATGTTGATTCAGGAGTTATTTCTATACTGTCAGAATACTCTGTGCCATTGTTTTCCACAGTGTATGTCACAACTGTGTTCACCATTTCGTTTGTGTAATAGCTGGAGCTGTTCATACTGAATGGGAAATTGAATTCAGCGTATGAGATTCCATCTTCTTCTGCTGAAATATTGCTGATAAATGGTGTGTCAGCTGTTGGCACTGGAATTTCCGGTGTCGCAGTAGGTGATGGTTCCACCGTTGGTGATGGTTCTGCTGTTGGCACTACTGTTGGAACTACTACCGGCTGAAGCACAGTTGGTACAGGGCTGACACTTGGTGAAGGACTGACACTTGGCGAAGGTTCAGGCGATGCAGATACCGCAGGTGTTATTACCGGATGCGGTGAGTTCGCAGGAATTGGTGTAGATACCGGTGTAGGTTTCGGATTGTTTTCTTTGCCTGTAGTGAAATTGTACCTTCCTATCTCCTTTTCTGGCTCTTCAGCTGTTGCCGCTGTTGTAAAAACAAGTTGGTACTTTGTATCCGGCTCAAGGTTGTCAAGCAGCAGTTCCTCATCCTCTATCTGCCCCCAGTCCACAGTGTTGCCTGATGGGTCAACCAATTGCCATTCAATTACTGTTTCTTCCCGTGGGTTGACAATACTGATATCCATTTTGGCAGAGGTTGGCATTATGCTTGTAGCAAAACAGTTAATGTATGTGTTAAGCATAAGGGCTACTGCCATAGTTGTGGTTGCAATGGCTGCAATCATTTTTGCCGCAGGTATTGATATATTTCTCTTTCCCACCCGGCTCTGCATAGGGAAATATTCAGGCACGTCTTGATGAAATTCCCCTGTGTGAAAATCTGCCATTACTTCACATCCTTTCTCTCTATATATTAAAATTTATACATTATACTAACATGATATTATATCACAGTGCTTCGACAAAATAAATATAAATTCCATGTTCAAACAAAAAGCCGAAGCTATTTTACAAACTTCGGCCTATATTATTATAATGCTTTACCGTCGATATATCTTGCAACGATGTTTCTGTCGTCACCGATGTAGCAGAATCTTTCTACTCTTTCAGCTGGTGTAAGCTGGATACCTTTGTCTTCCACACCATCAATAACAATAGCATTGAAATGATAGCCTGGTTCCAGACTGCCCATTTTGCCGAATGCACTGCCGCCAACTTTTGTAGCGCAGTAGAAAGCATTTGCAAAGCGGATTGTTCTGCTTACGTCTGGTTCGTAGAATTCTTTGAATTTAGACAGCTGTACAGCTCTTGCAATCTGTTTGTAAACAGCAAGGTGATGACCGCCGCCTACGTCAGAGCCTACACATACGTCTACACCTGCATCCTGCAGAGCTGCCAGTGGCATAATACCAGCAATAACATTTGTAGTAGCATCTGGGCAGTGTACTGCAAGTGCATTGTGTTTTTTCATAATGCGGATATCTTCATCTGTTGGGAAAATAACGTGTGCCAGCACAACAGGACCGTGGTCCATAAGGCCTGCACGTTCGTAGATTTCAGCGTCTGAACCGTGGTCTGGGAACAGTTTCAGTGCTTCAGCTGCTTCCCATTTGGATTCAACGATATGTGTATGGAGACCTACTTTGTATTTTTCTGCCAGTTTGCCAAGACCTGTAATCAGCTCCTGTGAACATGTAGGTGCAAATCTAGGTGTGATGATTGGTTTAACTGTTGTTGTTTCAACATGTTCTGCCAGATATTTTTCTGTTTCAGCCAGAGATTCTTCCGTAGTTTCACACAGATATTCAGGGCTGTTCATATCCATATTTACTTTGCCTACATAGCCGTACAGACCTTTTTCTTCCATTTTTTTGAAAAGGTAGTTTGTAGCTGGGCGATGAATTGTAGCGAAGATAGCAGCATGGAATGTACCGTTGGAAATAAGTTCGTCTACAAATGCATCATATGTATCTTTTGCATAGTCCAAATCTTTAAATTTAGCTTCCTGTGGGAATGTGTAGTCATTCAGCCAGTTGTACAGCAGGCAGTCCATACCAAGACCACGTTCTGTATACTGTGAAGCGTGAACGTGTAAATCTGAAAAAGCAGGAATGATAACACCTCTGCCGTGTTCAATTACTTCCACGTCTGCATATTCGCTTGGAAGCTGTGGATAGATACCTTCCACTTTACCATCTATAACAACAATGTAACTGTTTTCAAAAGTTTTCAGGCTGTCTTTTGTCTGTGAATAAAGAATATCGCCATGATGAATCTGCACTGCCATATTAATCCTCCGCATATTTTTCGATATATTTTCAGTATACCATAATTCACAGTTTTTTCCACAAAAATATTACAATATTGTAACCCTTTGTGAAATTTTGATGATATAGACAAATACCCCTTGAAAACCTTTTTTCAATGGAATATAATCATTTGAGAGATTATTTATCGAGGTGATAATTTGGCAAAATATAAAACCCCTGAAGAAAAATTAAGATACAGAAAACAGCAGAGACGCCGCAAGATGCTGATGTACAGTTGTGTTGCGCTTTTTATCTTTGTATGTTCTTTTACTATAATAAAAGTTGTGGAAAAACTGGCTGGTGCAAAGCCACAGGTTATTTTCAGCAATGACGAAACAATACAGACAGCCAACGCTGATGTAACCAAACAGGCAGACAGCTGGTATGATTATGAAGGTGCTGTAGCAAAGACAATAAACACAGAAGATTTTGTGCCTGAACTCTCAATGGTGCAGGTAATGGAAAACGGACGTGTTGATGTTTCTTACTTTGACGATGTTGTCTTTCTGGGAGACAGTCTTGCAGACGGCTTTAAAGTATACACCCGTACAGGCACACTGCCACTGAAAGATTCAACTGCAAAATACCTTACACAGAAAAGTACAAGCCCACGTACATTCCTGCAGCCTGGTGTACACGTTGACGCTGGCGAAGGTCCTGTAGATGTATGGGCAACTATCCAACGGTTACAGCCTGGTAAAATGTATATCACTCTGGGTACAAATGCGCTGATGTCCATGACACCTGAAGATTTTATAGCCAGCTACTATCAGCTGATTGATAAAATCAGGGAAACAACTCCAAATACACAGATTTATGTAACAACTGTTACACCTGTTGCCGCATGGAAAAGCACATCTGAACCACGCCTGTCATTTGACAGAATCTACCGTTCAAACCAGCTTATCGCAAAAATGTGTGTAGACAAAAATCTGGCACTTATAAACCTGTATGATGTTCTGAAAAGTTCCAGCGGTTATCTGCGTGAAGATATCGCAGCTGGTGACGGCATCCATCTGACACCATCCGGTTACAAAGCGTGGATGGAATACCTTTTCACACATACCGTTTACAACCCTGCCAACAGATATGTATAAAACCAAACACCGCAGTCTCCTGCGGTGTTTTTATTTTTTCATTGTTCCATTTGGGTTGCTGTCAGCTTTCCATATTGCTTGCCAGCAGTGTGGCTGTAAGCACCAGCAGTTTTTTCTGACTGTCAGACAGCACCTGACCGTTTTCAGCCAGCAGTGCCACAGCCCCTGCACAGTCACCACCATTTATAACCGGTGTTATTCCCACCGCCGCCACAGCAGCACCTGTGTGGGTATAAATATTTCTTTCATTTGGAAACTGCTTGAAATATGACATACGGGAAGAAACCACCTCTTCCACATCCTTTGTGACAGGCATATCCAATGATTCTTTTTTACCCTGACCTGCATATGCTACCACCCTGTCTGTATCGCAGATGGCACAGGGCAGACCGCTGACTTTGTACAAAGAATCAGCAAAACTCTGGCCGATAGTGGACAACCCTTCCATCATGGAATACTTTTTCAGCATTATTTCACCACTGGCACTGGTAAAAATTTCCAATGGGTCACCTTCCTTCATTCTCATAGTACGGCGGATTTCCTTTGGAATAACAATTCTGCCCAAATCATCTATTCTTCTCACAACACCTGTTGCTCTCATAAAATATCTCCCACTTGTTTTTTCTGTTATTGTGGGAAGAAAATAGGGAAATATGCAAAAAGAACCTATCAGCTTTCTATGAATTGCTGATAAGTTTATTTCTTTTCAAATTCTTTTCCTGTTATTAAATAATTGATAGATACGTTAAAGTAGGCTGACATCCGAACCAATAGTTCAAGTGATGGCTGTCTTTTCCCATTTTCATAATGCGAAAGCGCTTCCCTTGAAATAATTGTAACAATTTGTTACAATTAAAATGTTACAATATGTAACATTTTAGACATGTATAAATCTGTTAAATAGTATACAGCAAAGGAGACTTGTAAAAATGAAAGACTATGAAATTGCGGCCAAATATAAAATGAATATAATTGAAGTAAAAGACGCTATTGAAAAATACGCTGATTTTTCCTATACTAAAAATATTTTCGGCGATATTACTGTCCCTGATACTGTAAACATTGACCAGTTTATTCAGTCGTTACCTGAAATAAAAGATACAAAAGAAAAAGAAAGGCACGAAAAACATTCTCTTAGCATATCACAGTTAAAAAACAGAGGATTTGACGGATACTATGAATACAAAGTTGTCAGTTTATCTGATGTGGGTGGCATATTCAAAAGTAATTCTGGCAGTGTGGATACAGAAAAAATGACACAGACATTAAATGAATTAGGCATGGATGGCTGGCGTCTTGTTACCGCTTATTCCAACGAACTTGGGAAAAATGCTTTGTCTGGTGGTGCAGGTGGTGCATTGCTGGGTGTGAATTCTACTGTAGATGAGAATATACTTATTTTTGAAAGATTTATAAAATTCTAAACAAGAAAAACGGAGTGAAATCACTCCGTTTTATTTTTTATAATTCTATAGTTTTTGTTGCTATAGCAGTGCAGAACGCCCGGTCGTGTTCTGAAAAAATCATTGTAGGTTTACAGTTTACCAGCAGATTTTCCAGTTGACTGCGGCAGTAGATATCCAGATAATTCAGCGGTTCGTCCCACATATAGATATGTGCCTTGGAAGCAAGGCTTGCCGCCACCAGCACTTTTTTCTTCTGTCCTTGGCTATAGGTAGACATATCTGTTTCAAACAAGGCACGGCTGAAATCCAGCTTGCGCAGTATGGCACCAAACAGTGCCCTGTCCAGACCGTTATTGTCGGCATAGTCCCACACATTGCCTTTAAGGAATGAAGTATCTTGGGTAAGGTATGATATAACCAGACCATTAAAACGGTATATAGTGCCGCTGTAATTATCTGAAAGACCTGCAATACAATTGAACAGGCTGGTTTTTCCTGTGCCGTTGGCACCTTTCACCAGCACTCTGTCCCCTTGTTTCACATCAAAGGAAAGATTGGTTATAAGCTCTTTGTCTGGATAGCTTACAGATACATTTTCGCAATAAAAGCCTTTTGACGGCAGTGGCAGAGACGCCAGTTTCAAATCTTCACTGAACTCGCTGTTTTTAAGTAATGACTGCTTTTCTTCTATGGCTTTCATCTGTCTTGCCTGAATATTTTTGGCACTTTGCATCATTTTTTCTGCTTTATGCCCCATAAAGCCACGGTCTATCATACCTTCGGTGTTGCTATCTTTATGTTTGCCTTTTTCGGCTTTATTGGACCAGTTTTCGCTTTGTTTGTAGGATGCTTCCAGACGTTTTATGTCTTTTTTCAGTATTCGGTTTCTGTCCTGTTCATATTTATCCTGTCTTTGCAGATTGTCCCAGAACTGTAAAAAGGAACATTTCTGCAGCATAATATCACTGCGGCCGATATACAATGTGTGATCGGTACAACTGTCCAGAAAAACTCTGTCGTGGCTTACGATTATATACCCCTGTTTTGATTTAAGATACTTTGCCAGCTGCTGTCTGCCAGCTGTATCCAGATGGTTGGTAGGTTCGTCTATCAGCAGAAACCCGTTTTCCTTCAGAAACAGTGCCGCCAACATAACCTTTGTCTGCTGACCTTTTGATAAAAAGGAAAACGGCAGGTAAAAGCTGTCTTCCCCAAAACCAAGCAGGCTTAATTCTCTGCGTGCCTGCCAGTCCATGCAGTGAGAAATTTCTGTCACGAGGTCTATTGCAAATATATTTTCATCCTCTACAGTAAATGGAAAATATTCAAAGTTCACGTCTGCACTTATTTTACCGCTGTATTCAAACTTATTCAGCATAAGGTTCATAAGTGTGGTTTTGCCACGACCGTTTCTGCCAGCCAGACCTGTGTGCCATGTGGTATCAAGGGTGAATGAAACATTGTCGAATATATTGTCTGTGCCGTTGTCATATCCAAAAGTAAGATTTTTTATTTCAATAAGT
This sequence comes from Oscillospiraceae bacterium, assembly GCA_045633415.1. Classification (GTDB taxonomy): domain Bacteria; phylum Bacillota; class Clostridia; order Oscillospirales; family Ruminococcaceae; genus RGIG3102. The sequence goes on from JAZQYH010000005.1 coordinate 10,611, forward strand.
GACATTGTTTCACCCCTTTCCTTTTTTATACTTTAAGAGTATCAAAGACAAAATATATTTGTCAACCCAGCACAGCTATGATAAAATGAAATTATAAATATACGTAAAAATAAGGAGAAGCTATGGAAAAGAAATATGTACTTGCCCTTGACCAAGGCACCACTTCATCCCGCGCAATTATATTTGACAAAGACCAGAAAATCGTGGCAATGGCACAGAAAGAATTTACCCAGATTTACCCAAAAGAAGGCTGGGTAGAACACGACGCTGTGGAAATTTATTCTTCACAGTATGGTGTAATGATTGAAGCTATTGTAAAAAGCGGTATTGACCCAGCAGAAATTGCAGGCATAGGTATTACAAACCAGCGTGAAACCACTGTGCTGTGGGACAAAGCTACAGGCAGACCTGTTTACAACGCTATTGTATGGCAGTGCCGCCGTACTGCTGATATCTGTGACGGACTTGTGGCACGTGGTCTTGACAAATACATCAAGGAAAGCACAGGTCTTGTAGTTGACGCCTATTTTTCTGGCACCAAAATCAAATGGATTCTGGACAATGTTGAGGGTGTAAGAGAAAAAGCTGAAAAAGGCGAAATCCTCTTTGGCACAATCGACTCCTGGCTGGTTTACAAACTGACAAACGGCAAGGTTCATGTAACTGACTATACAAATGCTTCCAGAACAATGCTGTACAACATTCACACATTGGAATGGGATAAAAAACTGCTGGAAGAACTGGATATTCCACAGTCTATCCTGCCAGAGGTTCTGCCAAGCAGTCATATATACGGCTATGCAGATATTCAGGGTGTATCTATCCCTATTTCAGGTATTGCAGGTGACCAGCAGGCCGCACTTTTTGGTCAGAGATGCTTCAACAAAGGCGATGCCAAAAATACTTACGGCACAGGTTGTTTCCTTTTGATGAACACAGGTACAACACCTTACGAAAGCAACTCTGGTCTGGTTACTACAATCGCTGTTGGTATCGACGGCAGGGTTGAGTATGCACTGGAAGGTTCTGTATTTGTGGGCGGTGCTGTAATTCAGTGGCTTCGTGATGAAATGCGCTTCCTTACAGAAAGCCGAGATGCTGAGTACTATGCACAGAAAGTTTCCGACACAGGCGGGGTATATTTAATTCCTGCTTTCACCGGATTGGGGGCACCTTATTGGGATATGTACGCCCGTGGTGCGATAGTTGGTATTACACGTGGCACAAAGCGTGAACATATTATACGTGCGGCACAGGAAAGTATTGCATATCAGTCCCTTGACCTTGTAAAAGCTATGGAAAAAGACACAGGTTTTGAACTGTCTGTGCTGAACGCCGACGGTGGCGCCAGCCGTGATGCATTCCTGATGCAGTTCCAGGCTGATATTCTGGACAAAAAAGTACAGAGACCTATCGTAAAAGAAACAACCGCTCTGGGTGCGGCATATCTGGCAGGTCTGGCAACAGGTCTGTGGAACAGCAGAGAAGAACTGCAGACAGGCGAATGGTGCGACAAGGTATTTACACCTGATATGGAAAACGAAAAACGAGAAAAGCTTGTTCGTGGCTGGCACAAAGCAGTAGGTCGCAGTCTTGACTGGGCAGAACATTAAACATACCAAAAAGCAGAGGAAACTCTGCTTTTTTTATTTGCATTAAAACAAGTTGTAGAAATCTGTGAAATAATGTATAATTAATAATCAGATAAATAAATCGAATTTTGACAGGAGTTTTAAAAATGCAGAAAAGTAAATTTCACTACGCCTGGCTGATACTGATTGCCGCTATATGTATTCAGGGCGGTATTATCGGTGTTATGGTAAACTGTACAGGCGTTATTTTTTCAGCTATTATCGAAGATTTAGGGTTCCGCAGTGGCGACCTTTCCATCTATTACACCATACGTGCCTTTTTACAGGCTGCAGCCTGTGGTGTAACTACAAAGCTGTTCCTTAACAAAAATCCTAAGCTGGTTATGACAGGTCTGGCTACACTTGGTCTGGCAGGCTATGTAGGCATGTACTTCTATACAGAACTGTGGCAGTGGTATTTCTCTGGTGTGCTGGTAGGTATCTGTATGAGCTGTGTGCTGGTAGTTATCCCTGTTGTGCTGAACAACTGGTTCGCAGTTAAAAACGGTATGGTAATCGGTATTGCCATGGCGGCTTCTGGTCTGGCTGGTGCTGTGTTCAGCCCTATCCTTTCTTCCCTTATTATGACAATGGGCTGGAGAAAAACAGCTGTTTTCAATGGTGTAGTTGCTTTCCTGCTGATTGCCCTACCTTCCCTGCTTCTGCTGGTGCGCACACCTGAAGAAATGGGTATGAAACCATATGGCTGGACAGAGGACAAAAAAGAAGCAAAAGTTGAAACTGTGAAAGAAACAAAAAGCTATGCAATGCCTGCATCTATGTTCTTTATCTGTGCATTTGGTCTGATTGTAGCTGGTATTATGACACAGTTTGGCAACCAGCTGCCAATGCTGGCACAGTCTGTTGGCTATACAATCTCTGTTGGCGCTATGGTAACCAGCTGTAATATGGTTGGTAATGTTTTCGGCAAGCTGGCTATCGGTGTTATGGCTGACAGAATCGGCATTTTCCCATCTGTTAACCTGACAAACATTATTATTGCTGTATCCACAATTATGCTGATTTTCAGCGGTACAACACCTGTTATGATGTATGCTGGCGCACTTCTTCTTGGTCTTGTATACTCAATGGGTACAACAGTGCCACCACTGGTATTTATGGAAGTTTATGGACCAGATGAATACAAGGTTCACCTGTCACGTTTTCAGGCTTACAACAGTGTGGTAATGGCTCTGGCAAGCTCTGCGCTGCCATATATCTACGACTTTACAGGCAGTTTCAATGGTGCGCTGATTCTGGGCTTTGCATTTGCAATAATCCCAATAGCTACATTTGCAGTAGTAAAGAAAAAAGCAAATGCTATCAAAAATGCATAACTGATTAAAACAAAAAGGTGTGGAAAATCCACACCTTTTATTTTTGCAAAAAAGCATATGAAAAAGGAGCCATAAGGCTCCTTTTTATTTATGATAATTTGTTGATTACCATTCGCCATTGAATACATATTTGTCAAGACGAGCCATAGCTTCTTCAACTCTGTGTCTTGGCTGTGCAAGGTTGATACGGAAGTGTGTATTGCCTTTGAAACCTACACCATCCTGCCAGCCTACACCGTAGCTCATAGCCTGTACAAACAGTTCATCGTGAGTTTTACCGTGTTTTTCACACCATTCTTTAGTGTCAACGAAGATTACGTATGTACCTTCTGGGTCACCTACTGTAACACCTTCAAAGTTTTTGCGGATAAAGTCAACAGCATATTTAGCATTGCCTTCGATTGTTGCAATCAGCTGTTCAGCCCATGCAAAACCTTCGTCGCTGTATGCTCCAAGGAGAGCATACATTGATGGCAGTGTCATTTTGTTGTACATTGTCAGATAAGACTGTCTTGCAAATCTTGCCTGCAGGTATGGGTTGTAGCAGATAGAGTAAGAGCCCATCATACCAGCAAGGTTAAATGTTTTTGATGGAGCGTACAGAGCGATTGTGTTCATTTTTGCATATTCGGAAACAGACTGTACTGGAACGTGTTTTTTGCCGGAGAATACAAAGTCAGCCCAGATTTCGTCAGAAACTACTTTAACTTCGTATTTTTCACAAAGTTCCATCATTTTTTCAAGTTCCCATTTTTCCCATACACGACCAAGTGGGTTATGTGGGGAACAGAACAGCAATGTGCGGCAGCCAGCTTTGAATTCTTTTTCCATATCTTCAAAGTCCATTCTGTAAACGCCGTTTTCGTCGATAACCAGTTCGGATTCAACAGCATTCCAGCCAAGGTCTTTGATGTTTCTGCGGAAAGAAGCATAGATAGGTGTGTGAATCATGATTTTGTCGCCAGCGTGGCAGAACAGACGCAGAGCGTGAACATTACCGCCGTGTACACCGTGATGGTACATGATGTTTTCTTTTTTCAGGCCTTCAACACCGTGTTTTCTCTTCTGCCAGTTGATGATTACATCATAGTATTCTTCTTTATGTGGGAAGTAGCCGAAGATTGGGTGTTCCAGTCTTTCTTTGATGCTTTCTACGATTGCTGGACAAGTTTTGAAGCCCATGTCAGCAACTGCCATTGGGATAAAGTCAAAACCTTCTCTCAGATACGCTGGTTCATAGTCAGCAGCAGATGAGTCGTGCCCTTTTCTGTCAAGAGCTGTTTCAAAGTCAAAATTGTAAGCCATAGTTTTACCTCCGTTTTATTTTACGAATTGTTGTAATCATATTATAAAACAAATTTTTCCAATTTAAAAGTATGCAAAACGAAGTTTAGTTAGAACATAAAACAGCTGTATCAAAATTTGTGCATTGTGCAACATAGCTTTTATATGCAAAAAGAGGACTCTTTCGAGTCCTCTTTCTAAAGTGATGGCATTTCGCAAATTACCATTCGCAATTGAATACGTATTTGTCAAGACGGTCCATTGCTTCTTTAACTCTCCAAGTTGGCTGAGCAAGGTTCATACGCTGATGTGTCATACCGCCAAAGCCACGGCCATCCTGCCAGCCCACACCGTATTCCAGTGCTCTGTTGTACAGTTCGTCCTGTGTTTTGCCGTGTTTTTCCATCCATTCCTTGTTGTCAAGGAAGATTACGTATGTACCATCGGACATGGAAACGTTAACACCTTCAAAGTGTTCTTTAATGTAGTCTACTGCATATTTAGCGTTTGTTTCGATAACTTTAATCAGTTCTTCGTACCAAGCTTTACCTTCTTCGCTGTAAGCGCCCTGGAAAGCATGGAGTGTCAGCAGATGCATTTTGTTGTAGATTGTAAGACCAGCTTCTTTAGCAAGTCTGCCCTGCAGCCATTTGTCGTAACATACATGGTAAGAACCATTGAAACCAGCAAGGTTAAATGTTTTTGATGGTGCATACATTGCAACTGTGTTGTATTTTGCATATTCAGAAACTGTCTGCAGTGGAACGTGTTTTTTGCCTTCGAATACGAAGTCAGCCCAGATTTCGTCAGAAACTACTTTAACTGCGTATTTTTCGCACAGTTCCATCATTTTTTCAAGTTCCCATTTTTCCCATACACGACCTGTTGGGTTGTGTGGTGAGCAGAACAGAAGAGTCTGGATGTTTTCAGAAACGATTTTCTTTTCCATATCTTCAAAGTTCATGCGCCATACGTTGTTTTCGTCAAGGTACAGTGGGGAATCAACCATTACATAGCCCAGGTTTTTCAGGTTGCGGATGAATGAACCGTATGCTGGTGTGTGCAGCATGATTCTGTCACCTGGACGTGCAAAAACTTTAAGTGCTACAACGTTACCGCCGTGTACACCGTGCTGGAAGCCAATCTGTTCCTTTGTCAGTTCAACACCATGTCTGTATTTCTGCCAGTCGATAACACAGTTCCACCATTCGTCTGTTTCTGGTGATGCACCATAGTAACCGAAGATTGGATGGTCAAGTCTGCCTTTGATTTTTTCTACGATAGCTGGGCAAACGATAAAGCCCATGTCAGCAACAGCCATTGGGATGTAGTCAAAGCCTTCTTTAGTAGCTGGAGCGTGGTCTTCAGCGTAAGAGTCGTGACCTTTTCTAACAAGAGCTGTTTCAAAATCGAAATTGTAAGCCATAATTATTTCCTCCATATTTTGTCGTATTATGTAATTTTATTATAGTATATAAATATTTTGTTTTTAATGGTAAAATCAAAGATTTCCTATGGTAAAATTTAAGATGATATGCTATCATAATCACAAAAGAGGTGAAATTATGCCACAAAACGACCTTATAACAGCATTGGAAAAGCTGAAACAGGATTTTTTTGAAAAAAACTGGGGTACATACGAAATAGAGCATCAAGGGGTGGAAAACCAGATACACGGCTGGCCTGGCAAGGCGGACGAAGATATTATGATAGTGCTGTATCAGTACACAGCAAGAAGCCATATTCTCCATCGCCACGATTATTTCTATTTCAATTATTGCTATAAAGGTGTTCACGAATACAATACAGAACAAAACCGTATTGTAATGAACGAAAACGATATTTACGCAGGACAGCCTTTTGTTTCCCATCGCCATATGCCACAGGTGTGTGATGACGGTGTACTTGTGTGCATTTTTATAAGACCTGAGCTGGTATATAAGACTTTATTACCATATATAAACACTTCCGAAAGTATGACGAACTTTCTTATACGGCCATCTACCCATAAATTTTCTGAAGAAAGCATACATTTCAACCTTAAAAACGACTATAATATCCGCAAACTGCTGGAGCTGATGATAATAGAATACGCCACCCCTTCTGAAAGCACCCAGAGTATTCTGCGCTCGCTGGCATCTGCCATGATTATGCAGGTGGCAAGAAAATACAGCGCACAACAGGATAAACCACAGACACTTAACCTGTCTTCCCAGATAGTAAAATATATAGGCGAGCACGATTCCAGCATAACATTGCAGGAAGTTGCCACAAAGTTTTCTTACCATCCAAACTATATTTCTTCACTGCTGAAAAAGGAAACAGGAAAGTCTTTTTCACAGATATTACTGGAAAAGAGAATGTCACATGCACTGGTACTGCTGAATGGTACCAGCCTGCCTATAGACAGGATTTCTGCAATGCTGGGATATTCAAACCCAAGCAATTTCCACAAGGCGTTCAGGGAATATTACGGCAAAGCTCCGAGAGAATATGTAAACAACAAATAGCAAAACACCGATGGTTTAAAATCCATCGGTGTCTTTATTTTAAATGATAATGAAAAAAATATCATTTATACCATTGTACAGGGTCGCAGGGTTCATCATTCACAATTACTTCAAAATGCAGGTGCGGACCTGTGGAATTGCCAGTGTTACCAACATAGCCTATTACATCACCTTTGCGGACAATATCCCCTTTTTCCACATTCAGTGATGAACAGTGGGCATAAAGAGTATTATAGCTTTCGTGCTGGATAATGCAGTGTGTGCCATAACCCATATTCATTTCAACTGTCTGGATAACCACACCGCTGTCAGCGGCATAGATTTCTGCCCCTTCCGGTGCAGCAATATCCACACCCTCGTGGCCAGCATAATCACCATACCCCCGACTGATTCGCTTTTCATCGCTGTTTACAAGGGATAGCACAAAATCTTCACCTGTAAGCTTTGGGGGCGTGTTTTCTTGACGTGATGATGCACACCCTGTAAGCATAAACAAAACAACCAACAAAACAATAAACCTTTTCACATTTTATCTCCTGTTTTCATTATTAATCTCAGTCTAACAACATAAAGTTCTATGGTCAATGATTTTCACATATTCTTTACAAAACTTACAAAATTAAAAAGGTATGGCTTTCGCCATACCTTTGCTGTATTATTACTTGTTTTCTTCCAGCCACTGTGTTGCACACTGGCAGTAAATTGCCACACCTGTTGGCAATACATCTTCGTTGGCAATCATGCCTGCATTATGCATAGAGCAGATGTGTCCTTCTTCGATACTGCCTGCCCCCAGATTCAGCATAACTGATGGGATAATATTTGCAACTGCTGTAAAGTCTTCTGTGCCGCCCATACAAGGTACACATACTGGTGTATAGCCCAGACTTTCCACATATCTGTGGGCATCTGCAGCCGCCTGTGGGTCACAGTAAAGTGGTGCCATGCCGTAAACAAAGTCCACTTCTGCCTTGCCTCTGAATGTAAGGGCAATGCCTTCACTGATTTCTTTTACACGCTGTTTTAAGAAATTGCGTTTTTCTTCTGTCTGTGCACGGATGGAAACATCCAGTTCAGCATAGCCTGCTGTAGTGTTAACTGTGTCACCACCAGCTATTTTGCCTACCAAGACTACAGAGTGTTCGTCCAATGGGATTTCACGGGAGATAATTTCGTTAAGGGCAACAACTATATGTGCCGCAATATTGATGGCATCCACACCCATAAATGCCGCCGCACCGTGGGCGTTTTTGCCGTAAACTCTGATTTTTACTGCATCACCCGAATAGAGGGCTGGACCAGAGGAATATGTTACTCTGCCCACTGTTGTATCAGGCTGGCCTACTGAAATATGGGTTGCAAATGCAACATTTGGTTTTGGGTTTTCCAGAATACCGTTTTCCACCATATCAAGAGCACCCTGCAGCAGTTCTTCTGCTGGCTGGAACATCAGTTTTACAACACCATTTAATTTGTCTTCGTCTTCTTTAAGCAGTTTTGCCGCACCAAGAAGCATAGCAGTGTGGCAGTCGTGACCACAGCTGTGGGTGCCTTCACCTTCTGATGCATAAGGCAGACCAGTGGTTTCTTTCATAGGCAGAGCATCCATATCGGCACGGAGCAGAACACAATTTTCACCTTTTCCCAGCAAGGCACATATGCCTGATTTACCCACAGGATAATGTGGGATGCCCATTTTTGTAAGTTCGCTGTCTACAAGAGCCACTGTTTTTGGCAGGTCAAAGCCAACTTCAGCCCATGTGTGAATCTGGCGGCGAATGCCCTGAACATAATCAAATATTTCTTCGGCTCTTTTACGGTAATTCATAATAATTACTCCTTTTATCATATATCTTATGTGTATATAATAAAACTTTGTTAAATTTTTTTCAAGTGCCAAAACAAAAAAATCACCGCCCGAAAGCGGTGATTTCAAAATTATCAGTTATGTAATTATTCGCCTTCCAGCACTGCAAGCATCAGGATACCTACAATGATGATAGTGATAAACATGTACTGGCGTTTTGTCAGTTTTTCTTTAAGGAAAATTCTGGACAGAAGCAGAGAAACAACACATACACAAGAGATGATAGGTGCAGCGATAGCGCCGTTGCCGCTCATTGCGTATACATATGTCAGCTGACCAGCTGTTTCACATACAGCAGCCAGTGCTTTGTCTTTCTGTTTTGGCAGGTCAAATTTAACGCGTTTATACATCATAAACAGCAGCAGAACGATACCTACAATAGCAAATGTCAGTTCGTAGGAAATGTTTGCAACCAGTTCGATGTTTTCTTCTGTGATGCCAATCAGTGGGCTTGTTTCCATTTCAAGGAAGTAGATATCCAGCACACAGCCGATAGCGTCGATGATTGCATAGCAGAATGGCATTGCGAAAGCGATTAAAGCAAGTCTTGAGCCAAGTCTGTTTTTTCTTTCCAGACCAGCAGACTGTTCTTCACGGCTAACACCAAGGATACCGATAACGATGATAGCGATAGCAACCCATATAAGTGGTGCGATTTCATCGCCCAGCAGAACTGCACACATTACTGTACACATAGCGCCGGATGTGTTTTCGATTGGGTCAGACAGAGATTCTTCGATAAATCTGATGCCGAAGAAAGAACATGCCATAGAAAGAATGTAACAAAGGGAAACTGGCAGATAAGCAATAAGGTTTTTTGGGTCATAAGAGATGTCTGATGTCATCAGTGTAAAGATAGCATGGATACCCATAACTGCACCAACCATGATACATACGCGCAGATGGTCGTATTTGCGTTCTTCATGAGAACCTTTTTTATAGAAAAGTTCAGCTAAACCCCAAAGCAGAGTTGTAGCCAGTGTAAAAAATAACCACATAGTTTTTATTCCTCTCAAAAATATGATAGCGACATAGAATTATAATCTATTTTGCTATTTTATGCAATAGTAAAATACCGCCTTTCAAAAAAGACGGTATTTCTGATATAACATTATAAATTATACTTTAAGGTCGATTTTTTCCTGGATTGTATTGTGTTCTCTTGTGTATTTGAACCATTTCCAGATACCATAGAATGTAACTACCAGCATAGCAATATCGTCAATCAGCAGACCATATGCGCCAGCAGAAATATCCATAGCAAGGTAAAGGATTGTTGTAATAACCCATGCATACCAGTGTTCAGAATAACGCAGCATCAGCAGAGTGCCGTTTACCATACCCATAGCTGTTGCAAATGCTTCCAGGTAAGAATCCTGGGAGCCAGGCATGTTGGACATAATACTACCCATTACTAGACAGAATACCACACAGCCAATCAGCAGCATAATGGACTTTTTCCAGCCCAGTCTTTTTACAACTGTCAGGTTATCGTCTTCATTGTCAATATGTTTACTCCACTGGATAAAGCTGATAATGTCGATTGGAATCCAGAAGAAAATACAGGACAGCATCAGTGTGTACCAGCCCAGATGGAGGGACAGGATGATATATGTGATTTCGATAAGGAAGATATCGATAATAAAGTTGCCGCGGAACTGTTTTGCATTCATTGTTTCAACCAGTGGGTTGGCAATAACATTACACACTGAGCAGAACAGCAGCAGTGGAGATGCTGTACTTTCCAGCATCAGTTCAGGGAAGAAAATTGCCATGCCGATTGCAAGTGCAAATACAAATGTCATATATGTAGCTTCAAGTTTTGTAAATGATTTGAAGAAGCTGATAAGGCTAGGGTATTTATATTTTTTAAACATTTAAGTTATCCTTTCATTTTCAAATATTCTGCCACTTTAGGAAAAGCACGCAGAGGGTTATTCCAGTATATATCGTCAAACTGGTCAGGTGTAAAAATTTTATTTATTGTATAGTCGTATTTATCAATTTCCCACAGCAGAATAGGAGGACAGAAGTCTGTGCCGTAAACAACCTGCTTGTATGTATCTGGGTACAGGTGGATTGCATGGTTCCACTGTTCTATAGTGCCTTCTTCATCAGCAGCAACTCCTGTGCCTGGCTCAAATGCGCCTGCAAAATCAGTAAACATGTTTGTCAGGCCGTGCATAGCCTGGATGCTTTCATTATAATAAGGGTCACCCATATGGGCCACAATGAAGTTTACCTGTGGGTATTTTCTGGCTACATTTGCCACATATTCCACGCGTGAACCTTCTACATCATTTTCATATGGAAGATGATAGGATGGCAGACCTGTGTGGAATGTAACAGACAGACCATGCTTTGCAGCAAAATCATATATCCGCATCATTCTTTCATCATCTGCGCGGCCTGTCTGGTAAGACAGGAAAATTTTTAAACCAACCACGCGGCAGCCTGGGCGTGCAGCCATTTTTTCTTCAATAACAGCCAGCTGTGATGGAATATCTTTATGTATATCCACTGATGGGCAAAGGAACAGCTTTTCATTTCCGTCGCAAAGATCCCAGGATTCATCCGGCATATTTTCTTTCTGCATATAAGGCAAAAATTCCATAACCAGAGCGTAATCGCCTCCTCCAGGACAGTCAAAGTACTGTGTGCTTATCTGACGGTTCACAATGTGCGTGTGGCAATCAATTTTTCTTTGTTTTGTCATGGTTTTTACCTCCGTTTTACTCAGGGACAAGCCCTTGTAGAATACTGTTTTGGCTTGCATATAGCCATAACAGACATTTGTACAATAAATGCCCTACTATTATATAACATTCAAGATAGTTCTACAATAGAAATATTTTTATACTCGTACAATTATGTTGATATCAACAAATTTGCTATTTTATTAAATAAAGCTTTTATTTAATACCCCAACTTTAAATAAGACCATCAGCCACTAAATCCTGCCAGACAGCATATAGTCTGTTCCAGGTGAGAGGGCCAACTACACCATCTGCTGACAGATTGAATTGTCGCTGAAATTCCAGCACTGCACTTTGAGTAGCTCCACCAAATCTGCCGTCTACTGTAAGTCGTGGTATTGCTGTGTAGTAACTGCCTACATCATTTAGCCACTGTTGTATTCTGCGTACATTTTCGCCACTGGAGCCAAGGCGCAGTGGTGTTCCCGGGTAAACAGCGGATGTAGGCGGCGTCTGCTGTGGAGAATCCACGCCATCACGAATGCTCAAAAACAACCTATACATCTTATCCCAAGTAGCGGGGCCCACCACGCCATCAGCAGTAAGGTTATAATATCGCTGGAAATTGATTACCTGATTCCTTGTACCACTTCCAAACACTCCATCCAGTTCCACTGCGGAAACAGATGGCACATACTGTGACGCCTGTGTAAGATAAAACTGCACTATCACCACATTCAGACCTCTGTCTCCTGTTCTCACAGGAAAGCCCGGATAAGCGCCATCTTCTATTGCTTCGCCTTCACTGGTAAGCTCTGCCAGTTTTTTTACCGCCACATATATGTAGCTGATTTTATACCATGTAGATTTGCCCACTACACCATCCTGTGTAAGAGTAAAAACTTTCTGGAAAGTTTTTACTGCGTTTTCTGTGGTCTGCCCGAAGACGCCATCCACTGTCTGTTTTGGTATGGCTGGGTAGTTGTCGCTGATTCTGTTCAGCTGTGCCTGTATAATGCGTACATTTTCCCCTGTTGACCCTCGCCTTAACGCTGTGCCTGGGTATGATGTGGATACATTGGCTATATAGTCAGTTTCGTTTATCTGTATATCGTCACCGTAATAATAGCGGATAATTTCCAGCGCATCCATACCTCTGTTTGCCAAATCCACAGTGCCCCACTGCTTCAGACCATTACATGTAACCTGTTTGCCGTCGCAATACTCTGTAAAATATGGCTCGCGATTGTACTGACGAGTTACATAGGTGTTGAAAATCTCATCTACGATTTTATCTGTGGACTCAAAGGTGGAACGGTTGTGTATATATTTCTGGTCAAAGCTGGTGCTGTTGGTTATATCAAAATTATATCCACGGCTTCTGTACCATTCGGTGTAAATGCGGTTAAGCACAAAGGAAATCTGGCAGTGGATATTGGCTCGCAATGCCTGCTGTGGCCAAGTGGGGTAGATTTCACTGGCGGCAACACTTTTGAGATAGGTGCGGAAGGGTACAGTAACATTCTGCCGGCTGGCATCGGGGCGCCCCAGATGCACAGTTACAGTCTGGGGAATAACCACTCTTTGCAGTACATAGTCATTTCTTCCTTCCTGCAGGTTTGGCTGTACATCAAAAAGCTTCTGTATTTCGCCTCTGTCCAGCTGGCTTTCAAATTCATTGCCAAAGTCTGTAGGGCGCGGCATAAGACCTATCACCTGCTGGGTTGTCTGGTCGTCATAAATCTGTGCACCCATAATCTGACCACGGATAAAAAAATCTTTCTCCACTATCAAATCATAGTTTTTGTATGGCAGTATTTCTGTGTTGTCTTGGTCAAGTGAATACTCCGCCGATACTGTGTCCAGCTGAATAAGAGGTGTTTTACCACTGGCGTCTGTATATGCAGTTTTATCCTGCAGCACCTGCTGTGTGGCGCTGTCTATTACAGTTATTTTTACATTCTCAAGGGGCAGGGCGGTCTGGGTTGTGACCATCACCTGTAAATAACCTGTGGGCATATTTTCTCCTTTTATGAATTAAAATTAAAGCGACTGCTTATACATTTTATGTTGGATAAATGCAAAATGACACCTTTGATATTTGAAGATTAATAAATTTATGTTAAAATGTATTTATTGAAACCATAAAACTGACTGTAATGGAGGCTTATTATGAAATTAGGCGAAAAAGCAAAAAAGTATTATCTTGACGACGGGCTGAACTGTGCAGTATCCGTACTTCTGGCGGCAAATGATACATACAATCTGGGGCTTAAAAAGGAAGATGCACAGCTGATTACCGCCTTTGGTGGAGGTATGGGCTGTGGCAATCTCTGTGGTGCGCTGGCTGGCTCTATGGCGGCACTGGGCAAAGTATTTCTGAAAGAAGACGAAATGTATAACCCTGAATTCAAAGATGTGTGCGCAGGCTTTGTCGCAAAATTCAACGAAAAATGGGGCACTACACTGTGTGCACCTATCAAGGAAGTAAATGTAACAGACCCACGGACGCGCTGTTCTGTTACAGTAGTTGAAACAGGCAATATGCTGCAGGAATACATCGACGGGCTGAAAAAATAATACCAACAAACAGAAAAAGCACCCTTTCGGGTGCTTTTATTTTAAGTTATTTAATGAAATCTTCGATTTTGTGAATCAGCAGGTCAAGTGCAACCTGATTGTGGCCGCCTTCCAGAACGATGATATCAGCATTCTTTTTGCTTGGTTCAACATATTTTTCGTGCATTGGTTTTACAGTTGTAAGATACTGCTGTGTGATTGACTCAATGCTTCTTGCTCTTTCTTTCATATCTCGCATAGCACGGCGCAGGATACGTGTGTCAGCATCTGTGTCAACAAAGACTTTAATATCCATCAGATCGCGCAGTTCCTTGTTTTCAAAAATCAGGATACCTTCAACGATAATAACTTTCTGTGGCTGGATACGCACGATTTTGTCACTTCTGTTATGCACTGTGTAGTCGTAAACAGGGCAGTCGATTGGCTGATTGTTTTTCAGCATTTGCAGATGTTCCACAAACATATCTGTATCAAAAGCCTGTGGGATATCATAGTTTAAAAGACATCTCTCTTCATATGTCATTTCGTCGTGGCGTTTATAGTAGTTATCGTGGTAAACAACTGTGATTTTATCGCCAAAATGTTTTTTAAGATTATTTGTAAGAGTAGTTTTGCCAGAGCCAGTACCGCCGGCAATACCTATAACCAGAACGTCCATAGATTCCTCCAAAGAGTTTTATTTAATATTATTGTACATAATAATATCCTGTTTGACAAATACTTTTTTACTCTTTTTATAAAAAACAGTCCCCTTTTCAGAGGACTGTTGAAATCAGATACTAAAATGCGAAGTCGCCGTTTCTGAATACTGGTACCCACTGACCATCCTGTGTAAGACCGTCAATGTTCATATCAGCTGTACCCATCATAAAGTCGATATGTGTTGAAGAGTCGTTGAACAGGCCTTCTTCTGGGCACATACCCAGACCACGACCAAGAGCCAGATGACAGCTTGCATTTTCGTCAATCAGTGTGTTGTAGTAAACCAGACCAGACTGGGAAATAGCAGAGGAGTATTCAACCAGTGCTGTTTCGCCAAGGTATGCTGAACCTTCGTCTGTGTTAACCAGTGCTTCCAGCATTTCTTTGCCTTCGTCAGCGATAACTTCCACAACTTTACCTTTTTCAAAACGGAAACCGAAGTTTTCTACTTTTTTACCACCAAGGATAAGAGGACGGGATGCATAAACAACGCCTTCTGTACCATATTTGTATGGTGTTGTGCAGATTTCTTCTGTTGGGATATTTGCATTGAAGCGAATCATATCAGGTCTACGTTTGAAGCTGTATTTGGAGTATTTTGTCAGTTCAACTGTCAGGTCTGTACCATTGGAGGCTGTGAAGTGGAGAGCTTTCAGGTTGAGAGCGTCCATTTTTTCGCCCTGAATCTGTTTTCTTTCGTTTTTCAGTCTCCAAACTTCTTCGATATCGTTGTCTTCTGTGATGTAGCACAGGTCAAGAACTGTCTGCCACAGTTTATCCAGAGCAGCTTCTCTGTCCAGTTCTGGGAACATCAGCTCTGCCCATTCATATGTAGGTACCATAGCGATACACCACTGGCAGCGTTTTTCTCTGGAAGCTTTACGCATAATGTTTCTGTAGTTATCGATGTAAGAGAAGATAGCATTTGCCTGTGCTTCTGTAGCGTCTTCCATCAGTTTTGGGTTAACGCCTTCAAGACGGATTGTGCAGGCGCCGTCGTCCAGAGCGTTCTGGTAGCGGTCAGCTTCCCACTGCTGAATTTTTCTCACTTCTTCGTCTGGCATATACTGTGACTTTGTTTTCAGACCTGCAAGGTCAAGATAGTTGATAATAACTTCGCCAGAGCCACGTTTGTAACATTCCTGTGCAAAGATATTTGCAAACTGGTAGCCTTCGATACAAGCTTCAACCAGAACTTTCTGGCCAGGCTGTACGTTGATACCAACTACTGCCAGCATATTGGCATATTTGCGAATCATTTTTTCGTTCATAAATAAACTCTCCCTTTTTGTTATTTGGAACAAATGTTCCTATTTGACGTACAAATGTATGTGTATCATTGTACACTAAACCAAAAGGATTTTCAAGGGAATTTGTTTATTTTTTGAC
>JAZQYH010000006.1:0-1260 GCA_045633415.1 Oscillospiraceae bacterium
CAGACCTTGCGCAGTATTTTGCTGATAATGAAGAATGGCCAAAGGCAGAGGCTAAAAAACTGCATTATAAAGATGTTGGCTACACAGCTATCCAGATGGAAGGCAGAGGCGGTAGCTGCTGGCTGAATGAAAAGTATTACAAGCCATTCAGAAAATATCAGTTTGAATATGATGGCGGTAACTGGGTGAAGGTAGTTAACCCAGCTACTCACGAACTGGAAGCAGTGATAGCTAGAATTATAATTGAACAGTCTTAAGGCTGTGTCTTGCTGCAGAAAAGTCTGCAGCCTGACAGATTTTTAATACAAAAATAGCCGCCAGCGCATTTAAAGTGCTGACGGCTTTGGCATAGGTAGTCCGCCACTGTAAGGCGGTATATGGTCCTCGTAATCTGTATTAAGAATTCGACAAACTCTAATAAGTACGCGCGATTATATATTAAGGGGGTGCTGGAGTGAGAGGCAAACAGCTGTATGAAAGAGAACGTGACAGTCTGCTGGAACTGATAGAGCAGAACAGTAACTGGTCTAGTGGTAAAAAAGAATACAACGTAAAAACCATACAGTCTGGTGACCAGCTGGAAGTACAGCTATATGAAGTTTGGGACACCAAAAGCCAAAATAAAGGCAAAGCTACCAGCACCAGCAGAATGGCACAGCAAAGATTGAACGAAAAGTACAGACAGCAGAAATGTGCCAGACTGATAAACACAAACTTTGATGAAAATGGAACGTGGCTGACACTTACATATGCGCAGGCTAATATGCCTGCTGACGAAAAGGCGGCTAAAACCATTGTGTATAACTATTTGCGCAGTTTACAGCGAAAGTATAAAGGCACTGAGTTGAAAGCAGTTTTTACCACAACACATACAGGTAAACACTGCCATCATCATATGTGTATAAATGTTCGGGACCGTGATGCACTGGAAGAAATGTGGTGCAGTCGGTCAGAGCGAGCAAGGAAAAGGAAAAACCCTTGTTACAAAATAAAAAAGTATGGCAGAACCCATGCACGCAGATTACAGGCTGATGATTATGGTTTCACCGGCATGGCTTTATATAACTGCAGGCATGGAAAATATTCAAGGTTTGGGAATCTGTCAGAGCCAGTGGAAAAGAAAACAAAGAACCTGAAAAGCAGAAAACTGACAAGGGCATTTGTTAAAAAACTGGCACAGGATAAAGGCGCGGCAAAGCAGGAACTGCTGAAACTGTTCCCAGAGTGCCAGTTCAATGACATTGATGTAAGACAGACACC
>JAZQYH010000007.1:0-3356 GCA_045633415.1 Oscillospiraceae bacterium
AAGTGTTGCATATCCTTCGTTTTCGTATGAATATGGGTTGTCGCTCACTGTAATTGTATATGGGTTAGATGGCTCATAATCATTTTCTGGTGTTGCACCATCAAAGTAAGAACGAGGAACATAGTCTTTATCACGGAAACGATCATCGATAAACTGTTTATCCATTGTGCTTAACGGACGTGGTCCACGCAGATAATTCAGCATTTCAAAACAAAGGTTTTTGTTGAAAGAGTAATAAGTGAATGCAACTACTGTAAGTGCTGCTGTATCAAAAGGTGTTTTCATTTCAGCCTGTGGCAATGATTTAAAAGCTTCAAAATCGTCTGGCATTTCATTGATAACAATTTTTTCAGTTTTATTACCGATGGTTTCTGCCACATCCTTAACGGCTTCTTTTACCGCCTGCTGTGCTTTTTGTTTAAGTTTGTCCATAAATGATGCCATAATACATTCTCCTTTCGGTATTTGTATAATTTTATAATATTATTCAGTTAATGGCATTAAGTCTGCCGGTAGAAGTTTTTCAAGCTCTATACATATCAGACCAATTATATTATTGCATTTTTCAGGGTATTCATATGTGCTACTGAAACTGTAAATACCCTCACCATAAAGGATAAAGGTTACAGAACTTGTTGGACCATCCAGAAGTTCGAATTCATATGGTTTTCCTTTATCTACATCCAGCAGACATTCTGTTTCACGGCATATTCTTCGAATTTCTGTAAAAGCATCATACTCGAGTTTTACACTGCCAGATATTAAATCTGGTGAAGAAGGAAGATTGAATTCATATTCCAGCAGGGAACCACCATCTTCGGTGCGTGTAAGGTTGTAATATGTGCTTTCGTTTGTCATACCACCTGAATAAGAATAGCTGACAGATTCAATTAGGCCTTCACGGGTGTTTATCATGCCAGGACCGTCGATTATCATTGTTTCTCGGTTATTTCGGATATATACCAACACCATCGCAATAATTACAACAGCCACTATTAACATTAAAAGAATTATTTTAATCATTTTTTTAGCTTTTTTCATCTTTATAAATTATTATCCAACTGCATTTGTAACAAAAAGTTCATAGCTTACACCATCACCAGGGTACTGATAATACTGTGTATAGTTAGAATCCATATATACACCCAGATTATGTGTGTAGCTCATAATTTCAACTTCCCAGAATTCAGGGAGATAAATCGGCATAATGTAGGATTTGTGTTCTGAACCTTCATAAATGTCAGCATAAACAGTTACTACTTTACTACCAGTACCATTCTGCCATGAATCAAGGATATCCTGACCTTCAACCCATTCACCATAGATGTAATTGATTACAGTCAGTTCATCAGCATCATAGTATTCTACTTTTTTGATAGCGCCGCTCATAAGGTCAACTGTAAGGTTGTAAACAACATCGTATTTAGTAACTTCATAGAAAAGTTCTTCACCAACTTTACCAACATATTCCACAGCATCTTTGTTTACGAAATAATATGCAAGGTCTGTCTGGTTAGGGCTGATTGGGTCGCCTTCAAGTTTTTCCACGAATACAGAAATAGCAGGGCGCAGGCCATAGTCATTGAAAGAATAGCCATTGTACCAGCCGTTATAGGAACATACTCCATCAGGGTAAATATGTGTGTTCAGATAAGCCAGCTTTCCATCAACCATGAAAGAACCCATTACATGTGTTGCGCCCATATATTCGGAAACAGTTTTTACACTGCCGTATGCCTGTACCAGATTTGTCATAAGGTTTGCTTCATACAGTTCATCAATGCCATAAGGGGAAACTGGTTTTTCACTAGGTTCAGGGGTAGGTGTTGGAGTAGGTGTAGCTGATGGCCGTGGTGTAGCAGTTGCTTCTGGTTTAGCTGTTTCTTTTGGTTTTGCCCGTGTACCTTCTGAAAACAGTTTTTCGCTATCAGCTTGTTTTTTTGTTGTAAAAGTAACTTTGTTTCCGTCAGAGCTGCAGGAAATATCACCATGTAAATCTGTCCTGAATAATTCAGTACCAGAAACTTCAAGTATGCTTATTGTTGTTTTACCAGGGTGACCATCTTTGCCAGATGTGGAAATTACAGCATATTCAGGATTTACTTCGCGTAAAAATTCTGTTGATGTTGCATTGTCGCCGCCGTTGTCAGCTACTTTAAGTACTGTTGATTTCAATTCACAGTTACCGCTTGTGGCAATCTGTTCTGTTACAATATGGCGGTTGCCAGCAAACATAAATGATGTATTGCCATAAACAACTTTTAAAATCAGGGAAGAGTCAACGTCAGGTGTGCAGTTTACTGCTACAAATTCAATTTCTGCATTACCCAGTTTATATTTGTTGCCAGCTTTTGGAACTGTAATGCCACCACCGTTTTTGTCTGCATACTTTTTGAAGTCATTGAATGCATCAGTGTCTTCACTGTCAGTAGGGCAGAATGTCATACCAGCTGTGGCATAATTCAAAGCACCTGCAAGGCCGCCAATATGCTCAACTGCTGTGTTTGTTGCAACCACATATTCCAGGTGTGGTATTTCTTTTTCTTTCAGAATTGTGTACATTTTCTGTGAATCAGCTTTATTACCGCCGTCAATCAGCATATAGTTGCCATCACATTCAATCAATGCGGAATCTGCATTGCCCACATCAAAGAACTCTACGGTAAATGTTGAACCTTCTGGCATCTGTACAGCATTTGGGTCAGGGGTAGGGGACTCTGTTTCACCGCAAGCGGCAAGAGTAACCATAAGCACAAATGTCAAAATAAGTGCTGTGATTTTTTTGATGTTTTTCATAATAACACCTCGATTTGAGCTTTTTACAGAGCGTCGCTGTAATGCAACGCTCTGTGTTTATATATTTGCTATTCTGCTGCACCACCGAGAGTGATTTCAGCTTTTTCAAATGAAAGTTTAATTTTACGATGGATTATTCTGCGTGCTGTGTAAATATCTGTTTCTGATACTGTAGCAACAACCATAAGTTCCATATTAGCTTCATTCAGTTTATCAAGACCTTTGTATACAGGTGCTGATTTGAAGATTTCTGGGTGTTCTGCTGGCAGTTCGCAAAGAGCTTCTTTTACTGCATTTTCCCGGTCTTCAAGATTTACATCATAACCTACAGGGATACTTACTACCGCTACAGATGTAACTTCAGAAAGATTGATAAGGGAAGAGATTTCGCTGTTGTTGATAATGCGGATATTGCCGCCCCGGTCGATGATGCTTACTGTACGCAGGCCGATGGATTTTACTTCGCCACGGAAACCATCAATAGTGATAATATCGCCAACTTCAAATTCACCTTCAAAGATGATAAACAGACCTGTAACAAAGTCTTCGATAAGGCTCTG
>JAZQYH010000008.1:0-2390 GCA_045633415.1 Oscillospiraceae bacterium
TGTATTTCACTGTTCTGTCCTGTAGCTTCTTTTACCAGAAGATTCATAAGTACATGACAGTCCTGTGGTGTCAATGTTCTTGCCATTGATATACCCCCTTTACATAAATGATTTCATTACGTCTGCGAACATTTCAGCGTCAGACTTTTTTTCTGACTTGTCGGCATTTTGCTTTGTATTCGCTTTCTGAAGTTCTGAAATTTTCTTTTCAAGTTCTTCAGCTTTCTTTTTATAATCTACTATCTTGTCAGCTTCATCAACGTCAACTTTCTTTTCTTCCTCTTTTGGCGCTTCTTTTTCTTCTTCAGGTTGTTCAGGTATTTCTGTGGGCTGTTCCTGTACTTCTTCAGAAGCTTCAGCTGTCTTTGATAGTTCGATTAACTCTTTGACATCTGCTGGCTTATATCCTTGCTTTGCCAGTGCAATAATATCATTTAGATTAAGCATACTTACCACCCCTTTCCGTGACTGTTTTAGTCAATGCTAATCTAAAGTAAAAGGCTTTCAGATTGAACGGTGGTAAGCCAAGCGCCAAGCCCTACGGCTGTAACCTGTGGCGCGTATCCTGAAAGCCTTTACTACTATTATAATAAGTATGTTTTTGTTTTAAGTCAAATTTTTACCACGGTGACTATTATCAGCTGCTTTCTTCAGTAGCCATATCGGTATGCGTCCGATTGGGCTAGGCGGTTCTGGACTTCCTGAAAAATATATATCTACATATAGATTGCCCCAGCCTGATCTGAAAGCCATCACAATATGTTCAGCTACTGGAATAGCCACAGAATAATCATGTGAATCAAAAGCCCTGATGTCTTCAAGATCAGCACCAGAAAAAGGTACACTGTATATTTCAAATCTTTCACCGTCAGCCAGTTCCGTGCCAGCTGCTGGTACACAATAAGCGCTTCCGTCACCTGATACATTTAAAAATACTTTGCCCATATCATCACCACATTTTTATAATGCCCATAATACATACGATTATAAGCAGCACACCCCAAAAACCAAGATAATAACGCCAGAATAAATGGCGTGGCACGGTTTCAAGCTTATCAAGTATTTTATAAAAATTATTCATAATAAAAGCCCCCATTCATAGCACTTATAATTTCAGCTTTTTCTGAAGGTGAAGCAGCTGTATCAAGATCAGCTTTTTCACAAAGCATATAACCTGACAGACTGCCAACAGTTCTGACTTCACAAAGCGGTCTTCCGTTTTCTGTGTTGTTATCATCTGCTACATCTAAGAAGTCAGCCATAATACCAAAGATATTATTAAATGACATAGTGCCATTACTGCCCATCATAGAAGGTACTGGCTGACTAACAGCAGCAGCGTCACCGATTGCACCAAGACCATTAAAAAGCATACCAGCAATATTACCAGTAGCAGCTGAAGTAATGGTATTTAGTGCACCGCCAGCTGCGCCAGTCAGCGCGCCCTGATTAAGTACATTCTGCCCTAGCTGGATAGGTACACCGATTTGTGCTGTATATATGCTTTCATATATAAGCTTATCCCTGTACTTAACATTTAAACGTCCAGTACCTGTCATGATGTCTACTTTATAATCAAGATCAAGTGAAGAAGCATCCATAAGATTAAAGTTATCAAGCGGAATAATTCCCCACTGACCAGCTTCAAGCCTGTATCTTGAATATGGCGGTAAGTTCAGATATTGTCCACGTGTCGCTGCTTTTGGGTGCTTTGGTATTGATATATTGAAATTTGTACCCCATTCAAGTGACGCGACAGGTTTTAAGCTGCTGCCAGTAACTTGCCACCAGCCGACAGTAACATCACCGTTAGTAACAGGCACGGAAAACGGAAACCACATACAGCTGACAATAAATTGCATAGGATTAAAGATACAGGTAAGCAGCTGCGTACTGATTTCTGATACATCATAAGTAGAAGGTGAATCAAGCATATAATTGACCAGCGCTTTAATAGCTGCTGCGCTTCCAGCGTAGTAGGTCACAGCGCCACCGTTAGCAGCTGCCCCCTTACCCTGAATACCTATTACAAAGCTACCGCCATTTTTATCAAAAGGTGAAGTGATAGTAACAGCTTCGTGTGTGTTCTGTGCTTTTGCTGGGTAGTAATTATCTACTATTCTACCGTTATAAGCTGCAGCCGATCTTAGTATATACTGACTTGAAGCGCCTATGTCAGCCTTAAATGTAGCCAGCGCGTCACTGCTACAGTGATATTCTGCCAGTTCATTTGCTACAATGACAATATCATCTATATAATAGTAGCGACTGCCCCACTTCACATAATTGTGTGACAGATCATAGCCATTCAGAAGAAATACAGGATTAAGCACACTACAATTATCTTTAAGTCTTACTGTTTTAGATGTACCGCCAGAAGGCTGCTTTGT
>JAZQYH010000009.1:0-35590 GCA_045633415.1 Oscillospiraceae bacterium
CATCTTCCCATGTCCCACTGTGTGAAACGCATACAATCATATCAACGTCTTCATTCTTTTTAATGAATGAAACTGTCTCCTTGACTGCTTCCACAGGTTCTTCAAACATCAAAGGACTATTCGGCACACAATCCAGACAATCTTTTCCAAACACACCGGTAACCGCAATATTTACGCCATTTTTTGTAAGAACAACGTATTCCTTGACATCATATGTATCAAAGGCTTCCTTCAATAGTTTTTGGTCATCCGTAAGCCCTGCATGTTCCATCGCATCCCAATCCACGTTACATACAACCATAGTTGGAAGCAAATCACCACTCTCCACAGCACGTTTTAACATATTTGCAAGACCCTTGGCCTTGTAATCAAACTCATGATTTCCAAGTGTCGTAACATCCATGCCCAATTCTCCGAGCATTCTTATTTCTGACGCCTCTTCTTCAAAAACTACTTGAATCAAAGTTCCCATAGAAAAATCACCGGCATCTAAAAGTAACGTGTCCGGATTCTTTTCTTTTTGCTTATCAATCAATGTCTTAATACGTGCAAATCCGCCAAGCACTTGTGTTTTTCCATCTTCCACTGTAGCAAATGGGTCTAAATGTGAGTGGGTATCATGCACGAACATGACATCTATACTCTTTTCCTGTTTTGCAGCAATGGTTTTTCCCAAGAAAATGCAAGAACACAAGCAGCAAACCAACAGTCCTACTAAAAGAAGTCTACGCTTCATCGTTTTTCACTCTCCTAATCTTCTTCCTCGCCCCACGAATGTTTCAATATCAACAGACGGGAAATACGATGATTATCATCTACATGTTTTACCATAAGAGTATATCGTCCATAATCAAACGAATCAAATGGCACCGGCATTGTTCCTATATTCTCTGTAGCCCAACCTCCTACAGTTGCGCACACAGTATCTAAATCTTCGTCATCCATTTCTAGGTTGTCGAAAAATTCACTGAGATTCATGTCTCCGGAACATTCAAATCGATTTTCATCAATTTCTTCCCAATGGTTAATAATATCATCATTTTCATCCCAGATTTCACCAACAAGCTCTTCCAGAACGTCTTCCATAGTAACGATACCCATTGTACCGCCGTATTCATCAGCAACAACAGCCATATGTGTCTGGTTGCGACGGAATTCGTTCATAATGGAGTGAAGCTTCATTGTTTTTGGAATGTAAATAGGTTCCAGAAGCAGACTTTCAAGTTTAACGTTTTCATCTTCCATCAATTCTTTCAGAAGGTGTTTTACAATAAGAACACCAACAATGTGGTCGATAGTTCTGTCATAAACAGGATAACGTGAAAACTGTGTTTCGCTGATTGTCTGGAGAATGTATTCCATACTGTCGTTGATTTCAAAACCGATAACATCTATACGTGGAGTAAGAATATCGGCGGCATCAAGGTCAGTAAATTCCAGTGCCGACTGGAGAAGGTCTGTCTGTGTTTCGTCAATAAGACCTTCGTCTTCTACAGTATCAAGAATGTTTTCAAACTCTTCTTCTGTGATAGTAACATCTTCTTCATCAGATTTGCGCCACAGGAAGCTGAGCATGTCCACAATAAGTGTAGTAAGCCACACCAGTGGGAAGAAAACAATCATAAGTATTCTCAATGGGAAAGCTGCAACTTTAGCAAATGTTTCGCTGATGCGACGTGCCACGATTTTTGGAGTGATTTCGCCAAAAATCAGAATGAGAACGGTCATAACAAATGTAGTAATTGTAGATGCCATATCATCTGTAATTTTGCCATCCATAGAAGCTGCAAGATTTACAGCCAGAACAGTAGCAATAGATGTAGCGGCAATGTTAACCAGATTGTTACCAATGAGAATTGTGGAAAGAGCACGGTCGTAATGTTTATAGATATAACGCATTACTCTATCTGCGCCTGAAAGATTTTCACTTTCCTCTTTCATTCTTAATTTATTCAAAGAAGTATATGCAATTTCTGAACCAGAGAAAAATGCAGAGCCCATAAGGCATAAAACAATAGCAATATATTCCATACTCTGCACCTCCTTACATCAGCTGCAGGCCTTCGCCTGTGTCACTTTCGTCCTGAATATCGCCAACAAGTTCTTCAAGGATATCTTCCATAGTGATGATACCGATTTTGTTTTTCTTTTCATCACATACAAAAATCATATGCAGCTTGTTGAGACGCATTCTGGAAAGAAGCTCTGTAATTTCGGTTTTGCTGTCAAAAACGTATGGTTTCATCAGCATTTTTCTGATAGTGATAGGTGCTTTCATTGCATATCTGCTTAAAAACACTGTAACTGGCAAAATACCTACAATATTGTCTTTTGTACCTTCGTATACTGGTACGCGTGAATATGGTGAGGTTTTAAGAAAGGCTGCCAGGTCATTTATAGATGTGGTACTGGAAACAGACACCATTTCTTCTATCGGAATCATAATATCTTCTGCCACTTTTGACGCAAATTCAATGGCTGAATTTACAAGAGCCTGTTTTTCAGGTTCCAATACACCTTCATCTTCAATAGTTTCAATAATATTTATCAGGTCTTCTTCTGTTACTGTATTGCTGTCTGCTTCTGAGGCAAACAATTTGGAAATAATATTTGAAATACCTGAAAACAGGAATGAAACAGGTGTAAGCAGCTTTACAAAAAGTGTCATACTTGGTGCATATAAAAGTGCAATTTCTTCACTTCTCACCTTTGCAATACTTTTTGGCAGCATTTCAGCAAAAAGATAAACGATAATTGTAGTCAGCAGTGTGCCGTAAACTACATATTCGCTGGAAAATTGTTTGATTACCAGCAGGGTGGACAATGCAGCACAGCTTGCATGGAAAATATTGTTACCGATAAGCACTGTTGTAAGTGTTTT
Organism: Oscillospiraceae bacterium; assembly: GCA_045633415.1. GTDB lineage: Bacteria > Bacillota > Clostridia > Oscillospirales > Ruminococcaceae > RGIG3102. Next base: position 2,882 of record JAZQYH010000009.1, read on the forward strand.
ATTAAATCGATCACATACCCATAAAGCTTTTTTAGCTTTTTTGTTACCCTTGTCAACCATTGTGCGCAATCTTACACGACTAACAGCTGTGTATGCTGTTTCAGCAGATGCACAATAAGCTGAACATAAAAGAAAAAATAAAAACAGTAGTAAACTGTCCGCGTCCATTTAGTTACCAACTCCTTATTAATTAATATTGTATTATATGACTATTATTGACGCTAATTTACATACAATCGGATATATTATACTGCATTTCACAATTAATATCAAGTGGGCAAATTCTTACAACGAAAAGGGCACCATGCGGTGCCCTTAAAGTTTGTATTAATTATTTGTTAAGTGTAGCCTGGTATGCTGCAAGGTGCTGGTTGGATTTCACGAGATCCTGTTCCAGAACTCTTGGACCATCTTCACCACCGTGAAGGAATGTGTCAACTACGGAGTAAACTCTGTTTACCATACCGTCTTTGTAAGCTACGAAGTCATCCTGATTGATAGCATAGAGAACAGCTTTTCTGAGGTCAACGTTGTTGAATTTGCTGCCTTCTCTCATGTTAACATAGCAGTAGTATGTGGAGTTAGCGTCTTTGATACGTACTTCGATATTTTCTTCAGCCTGCAGAGTTGCAACCATGTTAGCATCTACAGAAGACAGAACGTCGATTTCGCCTGCGCGGAATGCGGATGTTGCTGCTGTTGGGTCCATGATGAACTTGAGGTAGTAAGTTTTGATAGCTGGAGTATCTTCCTGACCTGCTTTGAAGCCTGGGTTTTTAACGAATGTTGCGCCGTAGTCGTCAACACCTGTCATAACGAATGGACCTGAGCACCAGAGCATGCCTGTGTCGCCATTTTTGAATGCTGCGAAGTCGCCGTAGCAAACGTCTTTAGAAAGGTCATATTTGTTAAGGTCGAATTTACCATCTGTCATAAATTTAGAGTTGTAGATTTCAACCTGTTCTTTACATACGATACCTGCAGAGTTGTGGCAGAGGAAGTTGAGAACCTGTGGGAATGGTTCTGTTGTTGTGATTTTAACAACCTGGTATTTACCTGCTGCATTGTCAGCATCGTTATCTTTTTCTACCAGTTCAACAATTTTATTGCCGATACCATTCTGGAGTGTTTCCAGAACTGTTGCGCCTGTGTCGGAGTCGAGTTTTGTAGTCAGTTCGTCAAGGTCTGTCAGAACTTCGATTTTTGCAAGGTGGTTGTGCAGAGTAAATGTTTTGTGTGAAGGAACGGAGTCTTTCTGGGAAGCTCTTTCCAGTGAGTAAACAACGTCTTCGCCGCCTGCTCTAACGCCTGTGTTGATAACTTTGCCGTTAGCGTTTGTACCGAAGTAGATGTCGTCACGGAGGAGGAAGTAGAATTCGCTGTTGCCTTCTGCGATGGAGTAAGCATGTGATGCTGTACCTTCGAGTCTGAAGCTGTCATCAACGTCGAGGGAGATCAGTTTAGCGTAGTTAGCGCCGGAAGCTGAACCCATGGAAGCGTCGTTACCCTGGATAGGGTCAAGTGTGGACATTACAGCGTTGTTCTGTGTGAAAACGATAGGTCTTGTATCGTTGAGGGATTCATCTTTATATCTGTATTCCCACCACAGTGGACCAGAAGATTTGTAAACTTTCAGTTTGTTAACGTCAACAACGTCTTTGTTGTAAGCAACAACTGATTTTGGTGAATACAGAGGAATCATGTATGCCATTTCGTCAATCAGACGAGTTTCAAGGTCAAGGTATGTCTGAACAGCCTGTGACTGAGTCTGGGAAGCACCAAGGTCGATAAGTCTGTCAACTTCTTCGTCAATAACTGGTGAATAGTTGTAGTCACCTGTTGAGTGCAGGATACCACGAACAGCATAGTCAAGGTTACCTGTACCTGTTGACCAACCTGAGATACACAGATCGTAGTCGCCTTTATCGCGAGCTGCTGATACTGATGAGTAGTCAGGCTGCATGTCTACTTCTACTACGAAGCCAGCATGTTCGAGCTGGTCACGCATAATGTTAACTTCAGCCTCTCTTGTAGACTGAGCGAGGATTTTTACAGGTTCTGGCTGTACTGGGAGAAGTTCTGCGTTACCGCCGCTTTCGCCGCCACCGCATGCTACCAGTGAAAGAGCCATTACTGCGCTGAGTGCTAATGCAAGTAATTTTTTCATCTTTGTCTCTCCTTATAAAATATACTTACTGTGGTGTAGTTTTTATGAATTAACACCAAATTCACGTTTTGAATGTTAGTATTTATTGTACTATTTTTCTAACATCCTTTTGATGTTCACTAATGTATCACATATTGATTTTTTTTGCAAATCACTCCAATCCGAAGAAAGTTAAAAAAATGTCATTTTACTTTTGTTTTCGCTACAAATACAACTGTATCCTCTTAAAAAACTAATGTTTTTTTTTAGAATACTTTATTTTGTTAAAAGTATGTCAAAATAGTAACAATTGTTAAATATGTGACAAAATATAAAAAATGTGTTATAATACAGTAAAAATTGTAAAATGTTACAAAAGAAAGGACTTAACAATGAGTAAACAGTTTGAATTACTTAAAAAAATCGGTTTTGTACGCATGGGCGGTACAGCCGAAGAATTGAAAGCAGCACAGATGCTGAAAGAAGAAATCGAAGGTATGGGTCTTAAAGCAGATATCGAACCTTTCGAAATCGAAGACTATGTTCAGGAAAAAGCTGAGCTGGAAGTTTTAGAGCCTTATAATAAGAAATATACTGTAAGAGCTTACAAATTCAGCGCCAATACACCTGACGAAGGTATCGAAGCACCATTCTACTATGCTGAAAACATGACAGACGTTGATATCGCAAATGCAAAAGGCAAAATTATTCTGGTTAACGGTATCGTAAGACTGGACCTGTTCAGAAAAATTCTGAAATCCGGTGCAGTTGGTTTTATCTCAATGACAGGTACTATGCTGGACACAGAAGAAAACAGCGACCTGCTGCAGCGTTCCACAAGAGATACAATGAGAGCATTCGGTAATCTGCCAGCCGCAAGTATCAGAATCAAAGATGCTTTTGAAATGGTAAAAGAAGAGGCTTCCAGAGTTCGCCTTACAGTTAAAGGTGAAAACATCACAAGAACAAGCCACAACGTTGTTACAACAGTTGCAGGTACAGACAAAGCTGATGAAATCGTTTCCTTTGGCGCACACTATGACTCTGTAGAATTCTCCACAGGTGTTTATGACAATGGCGCAGGCAGTGTAATCATTATGGATATCCTCCGTCACTTCGTAGCTAACCCACCAAGAAGAACTCTGCAGTTCAACTGGTACGGTAGTGAAGAAATGGGTCTGCTGGGCTCTAAAGCATGGGTTAAAGCGCATAAAGACGAACTGAAAGACCATGTTTATATGATTAACGTAGACGTTGGCGGTTCTGTACTGGGTGCTGACCAGGCTCTTGTACTGGCTACAAAAGAAGGTACAACATACATCGATTCATTTATGAAACGTAAAGGCTACTCTGTTGTAGTAAAACAGGACATCTACTCATCTGACGGTGTTCCATTTGCTGACAATGGCGTTCCATCCACAAGCTTTATCCGTTTTGGTACACAGGGCGCTGGCTACATCCACGACAGAAACGATATCATCGACTGGCTGTATCCAAAAGCACTGGAAAGAACAACAAAATTTGTACAGGATTATGCAGAAGAAATGATTAATGCAGAAGTATTCCCAGTAGCAAAAGTTGTTCCACCAGAAATGGTTGAAAAAGTAGACAACTACCTGTTCAAAAAAGAAATGGCAGAAGCTGCTAAGCTTAACAAATAATATATATGAATAAAACGGGATGCAGATGCATCCCGTTTTTATTTTGGTTTTATTCAAAAGCATTTATAAGATTCAATAAAAGGTCTTTGTCAGCTGTTTTTTCCACAAAACCCTGATAGTTGCCAGGTTTACCGCCACCTTTACCACCAAGTGTGGCACTGATATGGCGCCCCAGTTTATTTGTATCATGTTTTTTAGACATAATGCAGATTTTACAGTTTGATTCTGACTGCGGAGACAACACTACAGCTGTCTGTGCCTTTTCAGCCAGTAAAGCTGTAAGTGTCCGTATTTCGTTTGACAGCAGGTCTTCTTTAACCATAATGCATACATCATCTTCTGCCACAGCTTTTTCTGCCCATACCGCCATAAGTTGACGTTTTGCATTGGCTAGGGCGAATTTCAGCTGACCGATTTCGTCAAGACGTGCTGTAACCGCCTCTGTAATATTTTCCACAGGTACTGACAGCTGGTGGCTGATATTGAAGCAATCGTCGTTTCTCTGTTTCAGATAATCCACAGCACGACTGCCACAGGCAATGGTGATTCTTGTACCACCTTTGTATGCCTGCTGATTGACAGCCACAATAGGTCCTGCCTGTGCAGTTGTGGATGTATGTGTGCCACAGCAGGCGCAGATATCAGCACTGCCTGTGCGCACTATTCTGATAGCACCCTGCAGTTCTTTTTTACTGCGGTATTCCAGCTCTTTTACATTGTCCGGGTAATCTGCTATAACAGGCTGGTCTGACCATACAGCCTGATTGCACCGATCCATAACTGCCCTGATGTCCTCTTTTGTCATAGGACCGTCAAAATCCACAACATTTTCTCTTTCACTTAAATGGAAACCCACATTGTTGTAGCCAAACATTTTGTTTACAATACCAGAGAAAATGTGTTCGCCCGTGTGCTGCTGCATAAAGTCAAAACGTCGGTTCCAATCAATCACACCATGGATTACAGTACCCCGTGGCACTTCACCATCGGCATAATGTGTGATTATTTCTCCTTTTTCACGGACATCTGTAATGTTTACAGTGTTTTCTCCCCATGACATTGTGCCATTGTCACAAGGCTGTCCGCCACCTTCCGGGTAAAAAGCTGTGGCATCAAGCACAATCGCCCAGCCTTTTTTATCCTGTGTACAGGAAACGACTGTTGCATCAAATTCCTGCATAAAGCTGTTTTTATAAAATAATTTTTCTGTCATTGTATATACCTTTTCCGTTATTCAATTACACAATCCACTGGTTCTTCCCCATTGAAAATACGCAGATGATTTACAAATGTAAGTGCAGACTGTTTTTCAAGTTCAGAAAGTTCCAGTTCATACTCATCTTCTCCACAGTTTATGCTGGCGCTGACTTTGCATCTGGAGAATTTTTCATCAAAAAGCACCCTGCAATAGAAAGTGTATTCTTCCTCGGTTTTAAATTCAAAGCCTTCAAAAGATTTTTTCATATCTTCATTGAGTTTACATTCCATGTCAAACATATTCAGATATGGCTGGCGCATAACCATGTCTTCCCCGCTGGAAAGAGCATAAAGCACACTGGTTGATACAACTACGTCTTCAGATGAAACAAAGCCAAATACGCCATTTTCAGCTGTATATGGTGAAAGGATTTCTTCATCATAACTGAATGTTACATCAAAAAACAGTGTTGTCTTGTCTTTTGCACGGCTTTTGCCCTGTTTTAAAAACACTTTGTCCACTGTAACAGATTTTACATCCAGACTGCCATCGTCCATAAAAGGTGCTATACCTATACTATCGCAGTAATCCAGCATATCCAGTGCTTTGTCTTTGTCGCTGGAAACTGTGATTTCAAATGTGTCTTCGCCATCGTTTACACGGGCAAGTTTAAGAACATCACCCTGTTTCATCTTCTGCACAGCTTTTGCATCAAGGTCATTGCCTTCAAGTGTGATTTTGTATTTATTGATAATTTCAGTCATATTAACTCACCTTTATTAAAATTATACAGATATTTTACCATTATTATATAACCCTTTGCAATTGAAATTTATCTGGGCTTTAAAGTATAATGTAAGTAAATTAAAATCGTTAAATTTTATGGAGGTAATTATTATGGCTTTTACCGTTAAACTTGCTACATACGATGACCTGAAAGCTGCAGATGCTGTTGAAAGAGAAACTATGGGTGATTATGTGTATCTTCAGGATGCATGGCATTACTTCAACAGCCTTGATGGTGGCTTGGTTTGTGTTTATGACGGCGATAAAATGATTGGTATCGGCAGATTTACAGTTTTACCAGACGGCACAGGCTGGCTTGAAACACTGCGTGTTATCCCATCCTATCACAGACAGGGTGCAGGCAGAAAAATCTACGAAATGTATGTTGAACTGGCTAAAAAATACAACTGCCCATCTATGGCTATGTTTACAGGGCTGACAAACGTTGCCAGCAGTGGTCTGGCAGAAGTTTTTGGTCTGCGTACAGTTATGAAACACAAAGGCTGGCACCTGACAAATCTAGAAGGCGGCAACCCACACGGTTTCAAACATGTAAACTGGCAGAGAGCTGTTGAACTGATTCTCCCATTGAAAGAACAGTACAACGACTACTTCACATTCAACCGTACTTTCCACCATGTAAACGAAGCAAATGCAAAACAGTTTGCAATCGAAGGTAAAGTATTTGAAGATAGGGAAAGCGGCAGTTTTATTGTTTGTGGTGGCAGATTCCAGCACAACGTAGCACTTCATATTGCAATGATGGGTGGCGACCTTGATAAATGTATCGACTTTGCTATCAACTATGCAAAAGCACAGGGTATTTCAAAAGTTTCCTGCACATTTGCTCTGGACAATCCACAGTTGGAAGAAGCACTGAAAGCAAGAGGTTTTGCAGCAGAAAGCAGTACAATTATCACAAAAGAGGTTGTTTTCTAAACTGAGCACAAAAACAGGGTGATTATTCTGCCCTGTTTTTTTATTGCAATAATTACCTTTTTTACATATAATATGTATATATAAATTATTTAAGAGGTTTTTATGAAAATACTGTTTGTAGGGGATGTTGTTGGTGTAAACGGCATGAATATGTTGCGCAAGGCACTGCCAGCATTGAAAAAAGAATACAGCTGTGATGTGTGTATAGTAAATGGCGAAAACTCCAATGAAAGTGGAACAGGCATGAACAGCCGTGACGCACAGGATATTTTTGCCTGTGGTGCGGATGTTATTACAGGGGGCAACCACTCTATGCGCCGTGCCAATATGAGCCTGTATACTGAAAACGAATTTATTCTTTGCCCTGCAAACCTGTTATACAGCGAAGATGGCTGTGGTGTTGCCACTATTGATATGGGCAGACACGAAATAGCAGTTATCAACCTTATGGGTGTGGCTTTTATAGACAACCATAGAAACCCATTTTTTGAACTGGATAAAATTCTTAAAAACATCAGATGTAAAAATATAATCGTAGACTTCCACGCTGAATCAACAGCAGAAAAATATGCATTTGCAAACTACGCAGACGGCAGAGTGTCTGCAGTTATAGGTACACACACCCATGTACAGACAAACGATGAACAGATACTGCCGAAAGGCACAGCATATATAACAGACGCAGGGGCAGTATGTGCAAACAACTCTGTTCTGGGTGTACAGACAGAGCTGGCAATAGAAAAGCAGAAATATCTGAAACCTGTGCAGTTCAAAACAGCTGAAGGTTCTGGCTACGTATGCGGTGTATTTATCGAAACAGACAACAGCGGGAAGGCTGTAAAAATTGAAAAATTCAGAAAATTTGTATAAAAGAAAGAAAACGGACGCCGTGGCGTCCGTTTATTTTTTATGTATTATTTTTCCAAGAGTTTTGAAATTGTGTCCAGAACACTGTCTGTAAGAGATTTTTTAGGCTGTGGTTTTGCCGCTGATACAGGCTGACCCACTGTTTTTCTCTGTTCTGTTATAGGTTCTGCCACAACAGGAACAGCATCCAGTACTGATACCTGTTTTTTGTATTCGCCTACCTGTGTTTCAATAACACAGCTGGCTTTGTCCATATTTTCCATTGCTGTGGAAAGTTTTGCAAAAGAATCTTCCAGTTGCTGTTCCAGACGGGCTATTTCGCCCTTTACATCTGCAACCTTGTCCATAAGGTTAGCGGCATTGGCATCAAATTCAGCTTTTGTTCGCTGTGCTTTTTCGTTTGCCCGATTGATGATTTCTTTTGCTCGTACTGATGCTTCCACCATACATGCCGCAATTTCGTCCTGTTTAGACTTCCAGTCAGCATTTTCTTTTTCCAGCTGGTCACGCTGTTGGGAAAGCTGATTGTAATTAATCTTGATTTTGGAAATTTCTCTGTCTCTTTCCAGAATCATATTGCGATATGTATTTACTTGTTTTTTCAGTTCGATATTATCCTGTTTCAAACCAGCCAGATTTCTGGACAGTTCCACCAGTTTTTCTTTGGAATCAGTAAGGTTTTCACCTGTTACAGACAACTTGTCAGTAAGGGTACGGATTTCTTCTTCCAGACCCTTCTGAATTTCTGTATAATTTTCAGCCTGCCGGCTCATCTGGTCAGACAGATTGTCTATATATTCCAGAACCTGATTTCTGTCAAAGCCACGGAAGCTTTGCTTAAACAAGATATTTTCCATGATTTCCTCTTTGGATTATTTGTTTTTCTCTATTAAAGATTTTACAGCGTTAACAGCTATTTTTATAGCCATTTCTGTGTCTGTAACTGTGTCGTTTGGCATTCCGGCGTTTACACGTTCCTGATTCCATGTGCACAGCATTACAGCGCCAGCTTTCGCACCGATAGCACTGCACACTGTAAACAGCGCCGCTGATTCCATTTCACTGCCCAAAGCACCACCCTGAATCCATGCGTTCCATTTATTTTCCAGCTCGTATGCTACTGGCATACGGTGTGGTGTTTTCTGGCCATAAAAGCTGTCTTTACACTGCACTATGCCTGTATGGAATGAAGCACCGAGAGACTGTGCAGAATTGTACAGTTCCAGCGCTGTTTCAAAGTCTGGTACAGCCGGAAACTCTATGGGCATGTATTCCTTGCTGGTACCTTCCATTCTTATGGCGCCTGTAACCACAATTACATCACCAGGCCGTATATCCATCTGCAGTGCCGCACAGGTGCCGACACGGATAAATGTGTTTACACCCAACATAGCCATCTCTTCCACACAGATGGCGGCAGATGGTCCACCGATACCTGTGGAAACTGTAAGAACTTTTTCGCCATTAAGCTCGCCTATCCATGAATTGTATTCTCTGTTGTAAGCCAGCTGTTTTGGATTATCAAAGAAGGCTGCAATTTTAGGAACACGACCAGGGTCCCCCGGAAGAATTGCATATTTAGCACCCTGAATATCTTCTTTTGAAATCTGAATATGCATCATTTTTTCATTATCCCGGATTTTCATATTGCCTGCCTCCTGTAGATTATTCAATTAATTATTTGCCACTGTTTCTTTTAAGAATGCTGATAACGTCGTTGAGGTAATCGTCATCATCTTCTGTAGAGATGTGTGCTTTGTTGTCATCAAACCAGTTCACGATGCCCAGCTGGCTTTTTGCTTCTGCCACTGGTTTAGCTTCTGGCTGTTTCTGTGCAACTGTATCAAAGCCTGTTGCGATAACTGTGATTTTCATTTCGTCAACAAGGTTTGTGTCAAATGCAGCACCCCAGATAATGTTTGCATCTGGGTCTGCATTCTGTGTGATAAGTGTAGCTGCCTGGTCAACTTCATCAAGACCGATGTCTGGTGAAGATGTGATAGAGATGATTACACCACGTGCAGAATCGATAGATGTTTCCAGCAGTGGTGACTGAATAGCCATCATTGCAGCTTCTTCAGCTTTGTTTGGACCAGAAGCACGACCAACACCCATATGTGCGTAGCCGGCATCTTTCATAACTGAACGAACGTCAGCAAAGTCAAGGTTGATGAATGAAGGAACATTGATAAGTTCAGATACAGATTCAACACCCTGTTTCAGCACGTTGTCTGCCATTTCAAAAGCATTTACCAGTGTGATTTTTTCTTCTGTAGCATATTTCAGTCTTTCGTTAGGGATAACGATAAGGCTGTCCACATTTTTCAGCAGATTGGAAATACCCTGCTGTGCTTTTTTCATTTTAAGTTTACCTTCAAAGTTGAAAGGTTTTGTAACGATACCAACTGTAAGGATACCCTGTTCTTTAGCAACTTCTGCCACAACATGAGCTGCACCTGTACCTGTGCCGCCGCCCATACCAGCTGTAACGAATACCATCTGACAGCCTTTCAGTGCCCGAGCGATTTCGTCACGGCTTTCTTCAGCTGCACGCTGACCGATATCTGGGTCTGCACCTGCGCCACGACCTTTTGTAAGTTTTGCACCAAGCTGTACTTTCTGTGTAGCTTTTGAAGCCATAAGTGCCTGTGCATCTGTATTCATTGATATAAATTCAACGCCTTTAAGGCCTGAAACAACCATTCTGTTAACGGCATTACCACCGCCGCCACCAACACCAATAACCTTTATGTTAGTAGTGTTCTGCATTTCATCGTCCAAGTAAAAGCTCATTTTATATTCCTCCACATTACTGTTTATAATCCTGAATATTTATGCTGAAAAGCAAAATAATAAAGTCCTAAATATTATATATATTTATTATATCATAACAAATTTCAAATGCTATTTCAATCATTTTTTAGCGACGGGACAACAATTTTATCCTGTGATATCAGCCCTGAAAACAGCGCTTCCCGCCTGTGTAGAATTGATTACACCTGTGTCTGTCTCGGTCAATTCTTTAGTAAGAACATGATAAGACAGTTTCAGTTTATCGTCTATATCAAGCATTGTACCCAGATTAACTGTTACCCTGCCGTCATAAACAACAGACACGTCCCCACCTTCACCTACAGAGATACATGTAATTTTTTCATACCCTGCACCATGAATTTTGCTGATGATTTGTGCCAAGATTTCTTTTGCACTTTCATTTTCCATATTCACGGATATACCCATCAGTCCGTCTGGTGGTGCCGCCTGTACTGTAAGCTTTTTAAAATTCTGGGAGTAGATTGTATACGTGGCAAGCTCCCCTTCCATAATCTGATGGTAATAGGTAGGTACACTGTCCACTATTTTTATAAGAATCTTGTCTGGTAATCTGCGCTGTACATCAGCTGATTCCACATAGGTAAACTCCAGTGGCAGATTCTCTTCCAGAGTTTCTGTGTCTATTTTGAATATATTTTCTTCCAGAGGTATTGCACAATATGCTGTAATCTCTTCCTGTGTGTAACGGCTACTGCCTTCCATTTCCACTCGGCGTACTATAAACAACACCTTGAGGGATATAAACAGACAGATTGCCAGTAAAATAATTACCAGAATAGCAGTTGTCAGCAGATGTCTGTTTCTCTGTTTTCTGATGGTTTTTCTGCTTTTTTTCTGGTTTTCTTCGTTTACTTTAAGGGATTTTTTACCCTGTGGTGTGCTGGAAACGCGGGAGTCCACAGGATACTGTATAAATTTATTCTGGCCAGAAACAGCTTTAGACGGCCGTATAACGCCCGTCTTTTTCATATTCTGTGTGCTGTTTTTTCTTTCGTTTTTAGCCAAAATTTTAATTTCCTGTTAAAGATTCAGATTTTTATAGATAATATCCAGACAATCCTGTTTATAAGCCTGTCTTGAAAGGACACCCATCTGTTTTGTTTTTGTTGTATCACTGTACATTGATTCAAATGCATTGATAATAGCATCATCTGTAAGGTCTTTTTCCTCAATAAGTACAGCGGCACCCATATCTGCCAGCACCTTGCCGTTGTGATACTGATGGTTTTCGGCAACGTTTGGTGATGGAATAAGGATAGAAGCTTTGCCCATACATGCAATTTCTGCAATTGTAAGTGCACCACAGCGGGTGATAAGTATATCTGCCGCCGCCATATATTTAGGAATATCATACAGGTATTCAAACACCTGCAGATTTTCTGACTGCTGGATATCGTTCTGTGCAAGGAATGCTACAAATTCGCCTTCGTCGTATCTGCCCACAACATGGTAGTGAACAATATCTTCTCTGTCTTTATTATGTAAAACAACAGCTTTCATAGCGTTGTTCAGTTTCCGTGCTCCAAGTGAGCCACCGAAAGAAAGAATAACAGTTTTGCCTTCTACACCCAGTTCCTTGCGGCTCTGCTGTACATCTGCCGCCTGAATTTCTTCTCGTACAGGGTTACCACAAACGATACATTTTTCCGGGAAAGCCATATACTGTGCTGCTTTTTCTGTAGCTACAAAAACTGTATCCACATTTTTGGACAGCAGTTTGTTTGTAACACCCGCAAAGGCATTCTGTTCGTGTATAGCAGTTTTTATACCCATTTTTGCAGCTTTAAGCAGTATAGGGCCAGATACATAACCACCTGTGCCGATAACCATATCAGGTGCAAAATCTTTAAGGATTTTCTTTGCTTTTGAAGATGCAAAAAGAAGGTTTTTAACTGTGATTAAATTTCTTTTGATGTTGTTAAGTGTAAGTCTGCGCTGAAAACCTGTTACTTCCATGTGGCAGAACTTATAGCCAGCCTTCGTAACAAGACCGTATTCCATACCTTCTTTTCTGCCTACAAACATAATTTCAGCGTCTGGATGTTTTGATTTTATATGCTGTGCTATAGCAAGACCAGGATTTATGTGGCCTGCTGTACCGCCTGCTGCAATTATAATTTTCATAATTTAACCTCTGTCCGTTTTTGCATATCGTGAAACCGAAAGTACAATGCCCATTTCACCAAGAATCATCATCAAGGATGTGCCACCTTCTGAAAAGAAAGGCAGTGAAATACCTGTGTTCGGTATGGTGCCTGTGGCAACCGCAACATTGAGAAATGCCTGCAGTGTAATCTGCATAATAATGCCTATCACCAGCATAGCACCGAATTTATCCTTTGCTCTTGTTGCAACATAAATACCACGTGCAAACAGTGCAAGGAAAAGCAGGATAACCAGCATACCGCCAACAAAGCCCAGTTCTTCGCAGATAATAGCGAAGATAAAGTCGTTCTGACCTTCTGGCAGGTGAAGATGTTTCTGGCGTGAGTTACCAAGACCAAGACCGAACAGACCACCACTGCCGATGGCAAGACGGCCCATATAACTCTGGTAGCCGTCACCCGAAAGGTCGTTTTCAGGGTGAAGCCATGTCTCGATACGGGATGAAGCATAGTGGATGGCATCAGGCCATGTGATAAGAACCACCACAAGACCTATAACCAGCACAGCCGCCGCCAGAATAAACCATTTTATATCACTTCCGCCAATCAGCATCATAATACCGCCGATGGCACAGATAATAACAATACCCGAAAGATGTGGCTGGAAAAACATCAGCACAACAATGGTACCCAGAACAAACACAAAAGGATATATACCATATGTCAGTGTGTTCATTTTGTTGTAGTTCTTTTCAATCATATTTGCAAACATAAGAATTACAGCAAATTTAGCAATTTCTGACGGCTGGAATGTACCCACATTTGGAATTACTATCCATCTGTGACAACCATTGTAAGCAGGCATAAACAAAACCACAACCAGCATTATATACACTACCACCATAAGGGTAGGTATATATTTTCTGTAAACATGGTAGTCTACCTTTGATGCCACCAGCATTGCCACAACACCGATTGTGGCAAACAAAGCCTGGTCTTTGATATAGTGCAGGCTGTCACCGTTAAAACGGTATATACCATAAACATAGCTGGCGGAATACAGCATTACCAGACCAAAACCCAGCAGTGTGAATGTAACGAGCAGCAATGGTATATCCATCTTGGCGCCTTTGTCAGTAAAGCGGAACCAGTCTTTTATATTAAATTTTGATTTTACCTTTGATTTGTCAGCCAAAATCAAAACCCTCGTTTCAAATTAATATTAGTAATATGCGAAATATGCAATTACACTGGCAATAAGCTGTACCAGTGAGAAAATTGTAACGATTTTCACTTCGCTCCAGCCACTCATTTCGTAATGATGATGGATAGGGCTCATTTTGAAAATTCGTTTGCCGTGTGTTGCCTTGAAATATAAAACCTGAATAACAACACTGAGCGCTTCACAGGCATAGATAAGACCCATGAAAATAAGGATTTCAGGGCGGTTGATTGCCCATGCCATAGCTACAGCTGCACCGCCAAGGAACATACTGCCTGTGTCACCCATAAACACTTTTGCAGGGTAAAAGTTCCATACAAGGAAGCCTGCACATGCGCCTGCAATAGCCACTGCAAACAGAGCATTTGTATAGTAGCCATAAGCTGCAGAAATCACCATAAAGCCCAAAGCAACAATAAAGGAAACCGATGAACACAGACCATCAATACCGTCTGTAAGGTTTACAGCGTTTACCATAAAGATAATTGCAAGGAACATTATTGGGTAATAAGCAACACCAAGGTCAAATGAAATTTCAGTAAATGGAATACCGATGCTTGTATTGATATGACCTATGTAAAACTGACCATAAAGGAAAGCCGCTGTAACAAAAATCTGACCAAAGATTTTGTAGCTTGCTTTAAGACCAAGGTTACGTTTTTTAACAACCTTGATATAGTCGTCTACAAAGCCGATAAAACCAAAGCCCAGTGCTGTCAGCATACTGATAACAAGGCTGATAATCTGGTTTGTGTAAACAACACCTGTGATTGTCTGTAACTCTTTCATTACAAGGGCCAGACCTGCGCAGATGGCAATAATTGAGCCGAGGTAGAACATAAGACCACCCATTGTAGGTGTGCCCTGCTTTGACCGGTGCCATGTAGGACCGATTTCTTTGATAGTCTGGCCGAACTTAACCTTTCTCAGCCATGGAATCAGTGCAAAGCCGCTGATAGCTGTAATGGCAAATGCCAGAAGTCCTGTAATTAAAAATGATATCCTGATCATAAGATCTCCTATTTTTCCAATCCTTTGTATACCTGTTCGATAATGTCTTCAAATCTTCTGCTGTGGCTGGCTTTGAACACAATGCTGTCCCCAGCTTTAATATTGTTGATTATGTAATCACCAAGTTCTGCTTTTGTTTCAAAATTCAGTGCTCCATCGCCAAAGCCTGCACAGATGTGTCGGGCTCTTTCGCCCCATGTCCACATAAAGTCAATGCCTTTTTCTCTGGCGTACTGGCCTACACTGCGGTGCAGTTCTGCCTCGTCGTCACCAAGTTCCATCATATCGCCAAACACTGCGATTGTTCTGCCTTTGGAAACTATTTTTAGTGTGTCAACTGCCGCTTTCATTGAGTCTGGTGCGGCATTGTAGCAGTCTTCAATAAAGAGAATTTCTTCTTTTCTTACAAATTTCTGTCTCTGACCTGAAACTGTGTAACCAGCCAGATTTTCTGCTACCTGATGTGGTTCAAAGCCAAGACGGGATACCACTGTGTATGCACACAGTGCATTCATAACATTGTGGTCACCTACTGTAGGGATGATACATGGTATTTCGCCGTAAAGTTTATCCACAATTGTAAACTGTGTTGTTAAATCAACTGTTTCTATATCCTTTGCAACTACATCAGCATCTGTGTTTTTGATAGCAAAGTAGCACACATTTTTAGGGTGGCTTACCTGTGCATGTGGCAGGTAGTCATCATCACCATTAAGCACCAGCACACCATCCTCTGGCATGCCGTCGCAGATTTCCAGTTTAGCTTTAAGGATGTTTTCCCTTGTTTTCAGTCTTTCAAGGTGTGAAATACCGATGCATGTAATAACAGCCGCTACAGGACGTGCTGACATGGAAAGCTTGTGTACATCACCAAGTGCTTCCATACCCATTTCCAGAACAGCATATTTATCGTCGTGAGTAAAACCATAGATTGTTTTTGGCATACCCAGTTCATTATTCCGGTTGCCCTGTGTTTTAACTGTTTTTGCAAATGGAGAAACAGCTGCATAGATAAACTCTTTTGTAGTTGTTTTACCCATACTGCCTGTAACACCGATAACATCGATATCAAAGGTGTTTCTCACATTTGTGCCCATCTGTATGCTTGCATCAAGCACATTCGGCACAACAGCCTGCATGTCATCAGGGATGTTGTCAATATGATTTTCAGTTACCACAAACTTTGCGCCTTTTTCAATGGCACCTGCGGCATAGTTTTCGCCATTTACCCTTTCGCCACGGATTGCAAGGAAAACGCTGTTTTCCACCACATCACGTGAGTCTGAAGTAACATGGTTTATATAGCAATCATTTTTTGGAATTGCAAAGCCTTTTACAAGCTGTGAAAGTAAAATTGCATTCATTGATTGTTTCCTCTGTTGTATTTATCCATAAATTTCGCCACAATTTCATGCTCATCAAGATAAACTGTAATGCCGTTAAGTACCTGATAGTCTTCGTGACCTTTGCCGCATAAAATAAGCGTTTCATTATATTGTAACATATCCAGCGCCATATTTATAGCTTTTCTTCTGTCTACCTCAGCTATATAAGGAATATTTTTTTCATCAAAATAGCCTTTTACACTGTCTATGATACTCTGTGGGTCTTCTTTTCTTGGGTTGTCGCTGGTAATCACCACATAGTCGGCATATTTTGCCACTGCTTCTGCCATAGCCCGACGCTTTGTCTTGTCTCTTTCGCCAGCACAGCCAAACAGCACCATAAATCTGCCTTCAACAAAAGGACGCAGACTGGAAAGCACATTTTCCAGACCGTCGCCTGTGTGGGCATAGTCGCATATAACTGTAAATGGTTCTTTTACAAGGATTTCACATCTGCCTTTTACACCTTTTACATTAGAAAGTGCTTTTGCCGCCAGTGTTTCATCGATACCTACTGCAACACATGCAAGAGCCGCCCCCATGGCATTGTGTACAGAATATTCGCCTGGCATAGGGAAATCAACTCGGTTGATACTGCCTTTACCAACCATAAGGAACTTTACACTGTTGTGGGTAAAGTCAATATTTTTGGCTGTGTAATCTGCCATATCATTTTGGGCAGAGAATGTTATAAGATTTTTACCCTTGTACCTCTGGGCAACCATTTTACCATAGGAATCATCAGCATTTACAACAATGTTGGTTGAATTTTCAAACAGTATACATTTAGCATCAAAGTAATTTTCCATTGTTTTATGGTAATCCAGATGGTCCTGTGTAAGATTTGTAAACACAGCCACGTCGTAATGGATGCCGAAAAGTCTATTTTGTACCAGCGCTTGACTGGATACTTCCATAACCACATATTCACAGCCAGATTTGTACATCTGCGCAAGGAGTGCCTGCAGTTCATAAGGCTGTGGTGTAGTGAATTTGGCAGGTATAATCTGCTGGTCTATCATATTCTGCACCGTGCCCATAAGACCAACTTTTTTACCCTGCTGTTCCAATAAATCTTTAATCAGAAAAGCTGATGTTGTTTTGCCGTTTGTACCTGTTATACCTATCATCTTCATTTTGCGTGATGGATTTTCAAACAGGTTTGCACACATAAGTGAATAAGCCTGACGGCTGTTTTCAACTATAATCTGGTTTTCCAGCCTCATATCTCTTTCACACACAACCAGCTGTGCACCGATTTCCAGTGCTTTCCGTGCAAATGTGTGTCCGTCAAATGTAAGGCCTTTACTGCATACAAACACACAGCCCGCTCTTACTTTACGGGAATCATCTGTGACGAAATCTGTATCAAAGTCTTTTACACTTCCCTGATATTTTACATCTTTCAGAACTGACTTTATGTTCATATTGCCTCCATTATTCTGTGTAGTTAGGGTCTTGGTAGCTTACTGTAATTACTGTACCCATAGGTACTTTGTCCCCGGCGTTAGGACTTTGTTTATAAACTCTTACATTGCTGTTACCGGAATATGCCCCTTCTTCCTTAAGGTTGAGACCCCGGTTTATAAGGGTGGTTTCCACCGCTGTTGGTGATTTGTTAATAAGGTTTGGCACTGTAACCATAGTGCTGTCACCTTTTTCTGTGTAAGCCACAACAATACTGCCTGCTGTTACCTTCTGACCATAAGCCGGGAACTGGGAAACAACAGTTTTGCCTGTGCCTACTGTTTTTATTTTAAGGCCTGCACGCTGTAATTTTACAGCAGCTTCTGTAATATCATAGCCTGTAATAGAAGAAACTGTTACATTCTGTTTGTTCTGTTCTGCGGCACTGTATACTGGTTCAACACCAAGATAAGGGAGAACTTCGCCCATAAGTGAACCAACAACAGGACCAGCAAGTGTACCACCATAGTAGCCGTCTTCACCTGTTGGTGTATCAAACAGGATAAGGATGGCAATTTCAGGGTCATCGCATGGTGCAACACCTACAAATGATGCGATATAGTCATCTTCCTGTGGGGTATCCAGTTTCTGTGAGGTACCAGATTTACCACCGATTCTGTAGCCTGCAATATATGCATGACCACCGTTACCGCTTGTAACGTTCTGTTTGAGAATGTTGCATATTGTGCGGCTGGTTTCTTCACTGATAACCTGTCTGCGGATATCAGGTGTCATATCTTCAACCACGTTTCCGTCACTGTCAAGCAACTGTGAAACCAGATGTGGTGTAACAAGGTTACCACCGTTAACAGCCGCCGCAACGGCTGTGATAATCTGGATAGGTGTCATTTTATTTGACTGACCAAAAGAACAGCTGGCCAGAGTAACTGTTGTATGGTTTTCATCTGTGTAATAAATACTTTTCTGTTCGCCTGGCAGGTCTATACCTGTTTTTTCACCCAGACCAAAGGAATAGAAATATTCATAGAACAAATCTTTGCCCATTGCCGCACCGATTTCGATAAAGGCAGGGTTGCAGGAGTTGATAAGTGCCTGTGAAAAGCTTTCTGCGCCGTGACCATAGGTCTGGGAACATTTCATAACTCTTTCTTCGACTTCTTTATAGCCTTTGCAATAGTAACTGGAAGCAAGGGAAACTTTGCCACTGTCCAGTGCAGAGGCGGCAGTAACAATTTTGAAAACAGAACCAGGTTCGTACAAATCGTTTACAGCTTTGTTTCTCCACTGTTTCTGTCTTGCCAGAGACATTGCCTGTGTTCTTTCCGCATCATCTGCAATGGATGCAATCTGAGCCGCCAGAGTTT
The DNA here is from genome assembly GCA_045633415.1 of Oscillospiraceae bacterium. Lineage (GTDB taxonomy): Bacteria > Bacillota > Clostridia > Oscillospirales > Ruminococcaceae > RGIG3102. The sequence continues at coordinate 21,829 of JAZQYH010000009.1, forward strand.
CGTCTGTCAGTGCATAAGGGTCGTTAGGATTATAGGAAGGATAGTTTGCCATGGCCAGAATAGCGCCTGTTTTAACATTCATTACAATGCCAGCGGCACCTTCCTGAACTTTATGTTTTTCAGCATTAAGTGCAAGATGTTTTTCCAGATAATGCTGGATAGTTTCGTCAATTGTGAGCTTGAGACTGTAGCCGTCCTGTGCTTCGTTCATTATTTCGTATTCAGTGCCCATATCAAGGCCCCAACCATTTTTGGCGGCGATAACACGACCTTTTTCACCTGTAAGCTCTTCGTTGTAGTAACTTTCAAGACCTGCAAGGCCCTGATTGTCTGAACCACAGAAACCCAGAATAGTGGATGCAAATTCGCCATATGGGTAATAACGTTTATAGTCTGCGGCGATATTTACACCGTCCAGATCGTTTTCTTTGCAGAACTGCTGTACCTGGTCTGCTACTGGTTTGTCAACTTTCTGTTTAATCAGCTGATAGTAGTTGTTTTTACCCAGTTTTTCCAGAACACTTTCCTGTGTAACGCCCAGAATTTCGCTGAGCCCCTGTGCTATAGTCTGGTGTTGTTCAGGCTTACTGTCCTTTGGAGAAACCGAAATTGTCCATACTGTCGCAGACTGTGCCAGAATTTTGCCATTGGCGTCATAGATAGTGCCACGGTTTGGTGACAATTCCATCTCACGCAACTGTATGGCTGTAGCTTCGGCTTTGTTCTCTTCATAGTTGAGAATCTGTATACGGAACATATTTGCAGCTACCAAAGAAAAAAACAGTACAACAAAGAAACACAACCAAATTGTGTTCTTTCTCATTCTGTTAGTTACGCCTGTCTGGTTTTTTTGTCTGTCCATAAGTACCCAAATCTTTCAATTATTAAGCAACTTTAGGCGGAAGTAAACAAGGCCCATTATGCCCACTACTTCCCGCCTAAACTTATACTAAATATTATTTTTTCAAGGCCATAAATATGACAAAATCGGATTTATTGCCTCGTCCAGTTTTTCTTTTACAGGTGACTGGTTCACCACTATTTTATTTTCGCTTTCCAGCTCTACATATTTTTTCTGGGATGAGTCCATTTTAACCATACCCAGCTGATTTTCAGCATAGCTTTCAATCTGGTCCAATGTCATACGACTTTCCAGAGTAAATTCAAGATATGATTTTTCGCTTTCCAACCGGATAATTTCATCTTCTACATCAGCAATCTGTGTGCTGGTTGTTGTAATAGCGGCGTTTGTGGCTATTACAGCAACTATCAATGTCAGCATAACAGCAATGCTAACAATGTTTGCAATTCTTCTGCCAAGAGAAAATTTGGTCTGTGCATTGATAACTGCACTTTCTTTTTTCTCTTTTCTGGCTATATGTCTTTCCTGTTCCTGTTCGTAGAAAGAAAGGTCGTATGCAACATTCATTCTGTCCATAGCCATTTTCCCCTTAATTTATTTTAATATTCCTAAATGTTTGTAATTAATATTCCAATTTTTCAATAATTCTCAGTTTTGCAGAACGGCTGCGGCGGTTTTCTTCCTGTTCAGCATCATCTGCAACCAGAGGTTTGTTTGTGATAAGTTCTGCTTTGGCTTTGCCACCACAGATACATACAGGCAGTTCTTTAGGGCATGTACATTTAACTGCCAGTTGTTTGAAATACTGTTTTACCATTCTGTCTTCAAGTGAGTGGAATGTGATAATACACATTCTGCCACCTACGTTCAGCATATCAAACAAATCTTCCAGTGCATCCTGAAGAGCACCGAGCTCGTCATTTACTGCAATGCGCAAAGCCTGAAATGTTTTTCTGGATGGATTTTTGCTTTTTCTTCTTTCTGCTGATGGGTATGCACTGTTTACAATTTCAGACAGCTGTTTTGTTGTGGTAATCTCTTCGTTTTCACGGTAAGCCACAATTTTTTTTGCAATCTGATATGCAAATTTTTCTTCGCCATAGTTACGCAGAATATCAGTGAGTTCCTGCAGGGAAAGTGAGTTTACAAGGTCTGCCGCTGAAGGCCCCTCCTTACTCATTCTCATATCAAGGTAAGCATCTGCATTGTAGGAAAAACCTCTTTCAGCATTGTCCAACTGATAGCTGGAAACACCAAGGTCCAGAAGAACACCGTCTATTTTCTCCACACCTTCTTTAGCCAATGCCACTCTGGCATTTCTAAAATTTGTGTGCAGAACTTTAGCTGGCAGACCAGCCAGTCTTTCGCTGGCTACGGCCACTGCATCCGGGTCCTGGTCAAGACCGTACAGCATACCTGTTTCGATGCGCTTGGCAATTTCCTTTGAATGACCTGCACCGCCACAAGTGCCGTCAACATATATACCATCTGGTTTTATTGCAAGGCCTTCTATACACTGCATAAGCATTATAGGCTTGTGACTGAATTCGCTCATTCTTTAAAACTCCATATCTATAAGCTTCTGTTCAATAGAAGCAAAATCGTTTGCTTTTTCGTTTTCAATATAGGCTTCTTTATCCCAGATTTCTGCATAAGTTCTGGCACCTATAATAACAATATCTTTGGTGATATTGGCGTGGTCTTTAAGGTACTGTGGAAGAAGGATACGTCCCTGTTTGTCTGGGTTAACCTCTGCAACGTTACCATAAAGGATACGAAGCAGTTCTTTAGACTGTACAGTAGGCATGTCGTCAAACTTGGAATCAAGCTTGCCCCACTGTTCCTGACCGTAAACAACCAGACACTTATCAAACCACTTGGTTACATAAAGTGTGTCGCCCATTTCGTTTCTGAATTTAGGCGGAAAATTGGTTCTGCTTTTTGCATCAACGGAGTATTCATATCTGCCCATCAACATAAGAAAACCAACCACCTTTCATCAGAATTTCGGGAAACCACCCACATTTTACCACTTTTACCTACTATTTCCCACTTTGACTAATATTATACATCAATAATTGGATAATTTCAACCTAAATATTGAAATTATCTGACTTTTATTTATGGTAAATTTTGTTAAGCTGATAGCAAAATATAGGCAGGTTTATTCAAAAAAATAAAACCCTGTATCTGTAGATACAAGGTTTTGAATATAGTATTAAATTCTGGTTATGCCCGCTATAAACACATTGAATGCCAGCCTGCCCATAACATATATATCTTCCCGACCGCCGTTTTTTGCCCAGTCGTGAATAATACCACGAATCACAGCAAAAAACATCTGCGTAAGTTCCTGTGGGTTGTATTCTGAAGATATATCGCCATTTGCTATAGCCTGTTCAAACTGTGCTCTTACAGTTACAAGGGTGTATTTGTCCTTTGCCTTGGAGTAATCTGTGCTGGCAGTTTCAGGCCCTTGAACAAGGAAAACCATTTTTGGACCACTGCGGCGGTTATATTCGATAAAGGCTTTTGATACCAACGCCAGATTGTGTTTCCAGTCATCTGTCAGTCTGCCGCTGCATTCAAAACGGACAAAATCTTCAATACTGTAAAACACCTGCATAAGCATGTCGTTTTTATCTTTGAAATAATGGTAAAAACTGCCTATGGAGATGTTCAGTTCTTCACAGAACTGGCGTATAGACATATCCAGAAGGTCGTTGTCTTTACCAAGGCGGATAATACTTTGCAATAAATCCTGTCTTCTGGTTTCAAACTTTTCGTTCTGTTTCATATTATCCCTCCTTGATATTCTTAATATTAATTATATCAATAAATCGATAAATTTACAAATAAAAAAATAACGGTGCAAAAAGCACCGTTATTTAAAATTTAGTTATGAATTATTTTGTAAAAGCGGAAGCGCTGTTACCTGCGATACGGCCGAATACAACTGTATCTGTCAGAGCGTTACCACCCAGACGGTTTTCACCGTGGATACCACCTGTAACTTCACCAGCTGCGAACAGACCTGGGATTACGTTACCGTTAGCGTCCAGAACTTCACAGTTTACGTTGATTTCAACGCCACCCATTGTGTGGTGAACTGTTGGAACACGTGGAGCTGCATAGTATGGAGCTGTGTCGATTGGTGTGGAGTAAAGTGTTCTGCCGAAATCATCTTTGGATTTGTCTGCAACGTGTGCATTGAAGCCATCTACTGCTGCAACAAGGTTGTCAGCTGGAACACCAATCTGGGAAGCCAGTTCTTCCAGTGTGTCAGCTTTGAATGCACGGCCCTGTGCTACCAGGTCATTTGCAGATTCGTTGAAGTTGTTAACTTCGTCACCTGTTGGGTAGCAGTCAGAGTCCATAACGATGAACATGTAGGAATCTGTCTGTGCGATAAGAGCCTGTGTCATTTCGTCACGACGGCCGCCTTCGTTAACAAAACGGTTACCTTCTTTGTTTACAAAGATACGTCTTTCAACGTCATGTTCGATGTTACCAGACAGGGAACCTGTTTCTGGGTCACCCAGTGGAAGCAGCTGGATGTTGCCCATGTCGATGAGGTTAGCACCTACAGCTTCAGCCATAGCGATACCATCACCTGTTACACCTGTAGCGTTAGTTGTTTTAATCTGTTCGCCAAGGTCTGCCCACTGTGTGTTGTATTTCTGACGCATTTCTACATTGCCTGCGAAACCGCCTGTTGCAAGAACAACACCGTTTGTAGCTTTAACTGTAACTTTGTTACCTGTTTTACCTTCTGCGATAACGCCTGTTACAACGCCATCTTCAACGATAAATTCTTTAGCTGTTGTTTCGTACATTACTTCGATGCCGTCATGGCTATCTACGTATGCACCGTATGTTTTGAAGAAGCCTGTACCTACTGGTTCAACTGGTTTGTGTGCACGTGGCCACATACCGCCTGTAACTGTAAATACTTCGCCTTCGAGGAATTCCATACCTATGGATTTCAGCCATTCTACGCCGTCCCAAGCATTTTCAACCAGGATTCTAACCAGTTCTGGTTTACCAGCTTTGTTACCGCCTTCAAATGTCTGTGTGTAGTGATGTTCAACGCTGTCGTTGTTAGCGATAGCAATGTCGCTGCCTTCGTCAACTGCGTTCAGAGCGCCACCAGCAAGTGTTGTGTTACCGCCCATAGCAGATGTTTTTTCAAGAACGAGAACATTTTTGCCGTTTTCGTTAGCTGTAACTGCTGCAGCCATACCTGCGCCGCCTGCACCGAGAACGAGAACGTCAACTGTCAGTTCTACGTCTTCTTCTTTTTCAGCTGCAGCTGGTTTGATAGCTTTCAAAGCTTCAACGTCTGCGCCAGCCTGTTCCATACATGCTGCAACGCCTTCCAGAACAGCTTTGGATGTCAGAGTTGCACCTGCAACTGTGTCAAGGCCAAGACCCTGAATTTCCATGATTTTAGCTGGGAATTCGTCGATAACTGGTGTACCGATACCGTCTGTTTCTTTGTGGTCAATCTGGATGTCTGTGATTGCATCTTCAGAAACTGTAACTGTAACAGTCATTTCATGCATACCTGTAACAGTTGCTGAATATGTACCAGCTTTCCACTGGGAACCAGATTCAGAGCCACCACATGCTACCATGGAAAAAGCCATAGAGAGCACCAGAACAACTGATACAATTTTTTTAGCAATGTTTTTCATTTTGTTTCTCCTTTTAATTTTGGACACATTTTTAGAACGCGTTCCATTCGATAAAATTATATCATAATGCTCGTATATATTCAATATTATGTTTATCGATATTTAAATATTTACATTTTTAATAAAAAGAAACCAACAAAACACTTAAATTTTGCTGGTTTCTATAAATTATTCTTCAAAATCAAGCTTTTTGATTACTTTTGCAGGTACACCACCCACAATTGTGTCTGGCGGTACATCTTTTGTAACTACACTACCTGCCGCAACAACACTGTGTTTGCCGATAGTTACCCCTGGCATAACCACCACATTCGCACCCAGCCATACATTGTCTTCTATAACAATAGGCGCTCCCATAATATCCATTTCATTATTTTTATTACGTATACGGTAGTCCACATTGTGTGTGGCACTGCTTAAAGTAACATTTGGACCAAACATTACATTATTGCCAATGGTAATTTTGTCGTAATCAAGTACAACAAGATTATAGTTGGCATAAAAATGCTTGCCGATAAACAGATTCGTACCTTCGTCACAGCGGAATGGAGTCTCAATTATAGTGTCCTCGTGGCATTCCCCCAAAAGCTCTTTCAGAATTTCGTATCTTCTTTTTATTTCTGTGACCTGCGTATTGTTATATTCATATATAAGCTGGCGGTTTCTGATAATGCTGTTGTACCAGTCCGGTGTGTATCCACCCAAAAATCTGTTGTCGTCCATATTATACCCCGTAAGCTATTACACCCAATACCGCTGAAACAATTATCAGCATAATAGGTGAAAGTTGCTTTTTATTTTTCTTTTTATATACATATGATAACACAAAAAGAGCTGTTGTGATAGACAAAGATATAATATCAGGCACAAAAATACCATTTTTCATAAAACAATTTTTGAAAATCATATACACACCTGTAGCAAGCACCACACCGATGATACAAGGTTTGATACCATGGATAACAGCCTGTACATAAGGATTTTTCAAGAATGTTTTCAAAAGTGCTGTAAGCACCAGAATAATGATAAAGGATGGCAGGACAACACCCAGTGTAGCCAGAACTGCACCCAGCAGACCGCCCTGCTGTGAGCCGATGTAGGTGGCAAGGTTAACCATAATAGGGCCTGGTGTACTTTCGCTTACTGCCACAAAGTAAGCAAACATTTCGTCGTTTATCCAGCCATATGACATAACAACATCCTGAATAAGAGGTATAGCACCGTAGGCGCCGCCAAAGGCAAAACAGCCCACCTTAAGAAATCCTAAAAACAAATCAAGATATATCATTTAGACGCCTCCTTTGGCCGTTTTATTTCACTCACTTTATAGATAACCACATTTGCAACTGCGGCTATTACCAGCAGCCAGATGGTAGAAAAGTTTACCGCTGTCAGATTGATAACCATCATCACAGCAAAAGCTGTAATCATAAACAGACGTGGGCGCAGTTTCTTTTTCATCTTTTTTACCATAGTAACTGCCGCCTGAAAAATCAGCACGCCTACAGCTATTTTTATACCTTTAAAGGCTGATGCGATAACTGTGATTTCAAGGAAGTTGTCAAAAAACATGGAAATAAGATAAATTATAATAAATGATGGTAATATCATGCCCAGTGTAGCGCTTACAGCACCAGCAAAGCCAGCCTGCATATAGCCTGTGAATGTGGCACAGTTAATGGCAATAGGGCCTGGTGTAGACTCGGCAATAGCTGTGACTGTGGACAAATCGTCTGTGGTTATCCATCCTTTTTTCTCCACACATTCATTTTCAATCAGTGCAATCATTGCATAACCGCCACCAAAGGTAAACATACCTATTTTGGCAAAGGTCATAAATAAATCCCGTAGAATATTCTTTTTCATTTTTTCTTCTCCTTGCAGTTTCCGCCACATTCCCTTTCAGACAGAATGGAATCTGACAGATATTTTATTTCTTCTGATAACTGCCCCAACACCCGACCATTTACTGCATAGTGAATGTTGTAGCCGTTTTTATCCCCTATTTTCAGAAGATTTGCTTTTTTAAGCACCTGGATGTGCTGTGAAACAGCCGACTCGGAAATACCCAGCTGTCTGGACAATGCGCGCACGCAGTATTTTTTCTTTGACAGCAGGCGTATTATCTCTATTCGCTTTTCATCAGACAGTGCTTTCAATACATTTACAATATCCATAAAGCCACCTTTGATTAAGTTTTTACTTAATCAAATTTTACTCCTGTTCGGAATTTTTGTCAAATAAAAAAAGACTATGCCTTTTGCATAGTCTTTTGATATATTTATGCCATTACAGCATCAAATTCTTCCTGTGTAAGCAGGGCGCCTTTTACCTGTACAACTGCCGCCGCAACTTTATTCGCATCTGCAACAGCTTCTGCCATTGTTTTGCCGTTGTAAAGTCCTGCCATAACTGCTCCGATATGGCTGTCGCCTGCGCCGATAGTGTCAACAACAGAATCCACTTTTACAGGTGGTGCAACCTGCACTTCTGTACCGTCATACCATGTAGCGCCTTTGTCACCAAGAGTAACAATAACTGTGTTTTCTGTTTTTGCATACATATCAACCATAGCCTGATTTACATCTTCTGTAGCAAAATATTCCTTGATTTCATCATCATTGAGATGCATTACTGGGTGAAGTTTGTAAAGTCTGTCCAGCAGGGATGCATCTATTCTCATGATACGTGGACCTGGTGCAAAGAAAACAGGAATCTGTGGGTGTTTTTCCAGCCATTTAACGATATTTTCACCTGTTTTTTCTTCGATTTCGAGACCGCAGATATAGATGCTGTGTACTTCTTCAACGTCGATTTCTTCCAGCCATTCTGACTGAATAAGATATTCTGCACCATGGTAGGAAACAAAAGTTCTTTCGCCGCTTTCTTCTACAAAGCAGTAGCAACAGCCGTTGTCCATATCAACTGGTGGGATTGGGCTGATAAGACCTTTTTTACGCAGGCCATTGCGTACAAAGTCGCCGTAAATACCTGTACCTACAGGTGAAAAAAGCACACTTGGTGAACCAAAATTTCTTACTGTATCAGACACGTTGTATGCACAGCCACCCATGGATGCTGTCTGACTGCTGATGTGTATATCTGCTTTTGTTGTTGGCAGATGGTCAACATTTATAATCATGTCAACCACTGTAGAACCTATAACATAAATCTTCTTCATACATAACCTCTCAAATAAAACACTTTCTAACAATATTATACATTATTGGCAAAAATTCTCAACTCAAAATTTAAGCATTTCTTTTGTTTCATTTGACCATACATTTTCCTTGTGATAAGATAAACCAAAAGGAGGTATATATTATGTTACTTGTATGTTACCCAAAATGTTCCACCTGCAAAAAGACACAGGGCTATCTGGAAAGCCTGAATGTGGAGTACGATTACAGAGATATCAAAGAACACAACCCATCTTATGAAGAGCTGAAGCTCTGGCACGAAAAAAGCGGGCTGGATATGAAAAGATTTTTCAACACCAGCGGTCTTTTGTACAAGAGCATGGAATTAAAGGATAAACTGCCATCTATGACCGATGAAGAGAAATTGCGCCTGCTGGCAACTGATGGTATGCTGGTAAAAAGACCTATCGCTGTAGGCGAAGATTTTGTACTGGTTGGTTTTAAAGAAAAAGAATGGGATGCTGTGTTCAAAAAATAGCCTGAAAAAAATTTTTGATTTTTTGAAAAAAAGTGTTGACAACATGGACAAGCTGTGGTATTATAATTGAGCAATCAGCGATGGGGTATCGCCAAGCGGTAAGGCATTGGACTCTGACTCCAACATTCCCTAGGTTCGAATCCTAGTACCCCAGCCAGAAGCACCGAGAAATCGGTGCTTTTTCTTTTTTGTTTAACTAAAAGTACCACACAGGTGGTGCTTTTTCTTTTTATATTACTAACAGCACCATAATATTGGTGCTGTTTTTGTTTACAAATATTGGGAAGTAGTATAAAATGATATTAAGATTCTATGTGATGAGGAGAAATGTATGATGATAAACTATCTTCCTGCTATGTTAAGTATGGGGCATATCAATGAATTACTGCATGAAACCTTGAGCGAACTGGTAAATTTTTCAGTAGTTATGCTGGAGTTTATGGGTTTGATTGTAATCGCCTATACAGGTTTGAATGCATTTAGAAAGTGGACTAAAAAAGACCCTCACACCCGTCTTTATCTGGCTGAAGGTCTGGCAATGGCGTTGAGCTTTAAACTGGGTGGTGAAATTCTGCGCACAGTAGTAGTTCGCGATATGTCCGAAATTATGCAGGTTGGTGCAATTATTATTTTGCGTGCCGCACTCACACTGCTGATACACTGGGAAATCAAAAACGAAGAAAAAGAAATAGTAGCGCAGAAAAACAAACAAGCAAATATAAATGAATAATGATTACAGCCGGAGATATTCCGGCTGTTTTTTTGCCATTTTTGCCATTTTCACTATCAAAAACGGCACTTTTATCCAATATATTCCATGTATATATTTATATATAAGAATTATACGTGAATATACATATTAAATATTATTAAAATCAGCTATAAATTGTACGAAATATATATTGACTTTTTTATGCTATGGGACTATAATTCGTCTATTAAATTAAATAAGTACAGCTTTTACTATAAATAGCAAATCCGTGTACAGGAAACATAGTTTCGGTATGCGGATTTTTTGCGCCTTTTTTCGGGCTTTTTTATGATAAAAGGCTGTATTGCAATACAAAAATATCATTTTACAGGAGAAAATAAGATGTACATTTTGTTATTTTTACTGTGGGTTGCTCTTAACGGAAAAATCACCCTTGAAATAGCACTTCTTGGTTTGCCAATTGCAGGCTTCTGTTATTGGTTTATGTGCAAATTTCTGGAGTACAGCCCTGCAAAAGACCGGATGTTCTTCAAAAACCTGCCAACTGCACTGGTTTATGTAGTTGTTTTGTTTGTTGAAATTATCAAAAGCAGTATTACTGCCGTAAAGATAGTTTACTCACCAAAAATCGACATTCAGCCACAGATAGTATTTTTTGAAGTTCCGCTGAAAAGTGAATTTCTGATTACACTTCTGGCAAACTCTATCACTATCACACCTGGTACTATCACAGTGGATGTACAGGACAACCGTTTCTGTGTACATGCTCTGGACTATACAATGACTGAAGATATTGAAAATTCAGTTTTTGTAAAACTTCTTATGAAGATGGAGGAAAACATAAATGGTTAATCAGCTGTATAACGCACTGTACACTTTTGCCATGTGTTTTATGTCTGTAGTTGCCTTTGCTTATCTGATGAGAGCAATTTCAGGCCCTAAATTTTCAGACAGAATTCTGGCAATCAATGGTATCCAGACAATCATCATTCTTATAATCTGTATCCTCTCTGTTTTTCAGGGAGAAAACTATATTGTGGATATAGCTCTTATTTACGCTATGCTTGGTTTTGTAACTGTAGTTATCGTATGTAAAGCATATCTGCGCAGTCACCACAAAGACAGGGCAAACGACCTGGCAAACCTGAAAGGAGATGTAAAAAATGATTAGATTCATCATCAGCGCAGTGCTTATGCTTATGGGCCTTTTTGTTATTTTTACTGCTATGGTAGGTAACTACCGCTTTGGATATGTACTTAACAGAATGCATGTTGGCGCAACAGCAGACACACTGGCCGCATTTTTTATTATTTCTTCTCTGGTTATTGCAACAGGTTTCAACGCAATCAGCGCAAAGCTGGTGCTTATGGTGGCTTTTCTGTGGTTTGCCAACCCTGTGGCATCACACTTTCTGGCAAAAACAGAAATTATAACAAACGAAAATATCACAAATGAAGTGGAGGTTGTATATCATGATAGCATTTGAGACAATTCTTCTGACATTTATGATTATCTGTGCAATTTCTGTTTCCCTTACAAAAAATCTGCTGTCCAGCGTAATTATCTTTATGTCTTACAGCCTTATCGCCAGCGTTATCTGGCTGATTTTACGCTCACCTGACCTTGCTATCACAGAAGCTGCTGTAGGTGCAGGCGTCACAAGTACACTGTTTTTCATCACTCTGAAAAACGTGAATAAGCTGAAAGAAGCAGACGAAGAAGACGAGGAGGACGAAGACATTGAAGACTAATTCTTTTATGGATAAAATCAACTCTTTTGTTGACGGTGAATTTACCATCACAACAAAGAGAAAGAAACAGGCTCCTCGCCGCCAGACAACACATCACGAACCAAGCCTGAAAGAAAGATTTACACTGTGGCACGAAACAAAAGCACCTGCATTTTTCAAAGCCGCTTATTCTGTAGCCAGTGTTGTAATCTGCCTTACTCTTATCAGCATCCTGCTGATTACAGTATCCTTCCTGCCTGAATACGGCAATCCAAACAACCCTACCAACAACGAAGTAAGCGAAAGATACATCGAACAGGGTATGGAAGAAACAGGTGCTGTAAACATTGTAACAGGTATGATTCTTGACTATCGTGCATTTGACACACTGGGCGAAAGCCACGTACTGTTTACAGCATCTGCCGCTGTAATGCTGCTGATGAAAAAGGATAAAAAAGGTAAGGTTGCTTCCAATAAATTCTCACCAAAACGCGACCCTATCGTTAAAAACATTGCACGTTTCATCATTCCTTTCCTGCTGGTATTCGGAATTTACCTTATGCTGAACGGCCATCTTTCACCTGGTGGTGGTTTCTCTGCAGGTGCTGTTATGGGCGCAAGTTTTATTCTGTACTCTTCTGCGTTTGGTTACAAAAACGCAAAAAAAGTTCTTACAGAAAAATTTATCAGAGTTACTACACTTTGCTCTCTGGCATTCTACGCCGGTGCAAAATGTTATTCATTCTTCTGTGGTGCAAACCACATTCCAACAGGTATTCCACTGGGTACTCCTGGCGATATCCTGTCATCAGGCCTTATCCTGCCACTTAACATCGCAGTAGGTCTGGTAGTTGCATGTACAATGTACAGCTTCTACTCATTATTCACAAAGGGGGAAATATAGATGGGTCCAAATCTTCTGAGCAACTATTATGAAACAGCTGCTATGATACTGTTTGGTATCGGTTTTACTACTCTTTTCCTCCAGCCAAACCTGATTAAAAAGGTTATCGGTCTTAACATTATGGACTCTGCCATTTACCTGTTCCTTGCATCAAAGGGCTATATCGAAGGCAGACTTGCTCCTATCGTTGTAAACGGTGTAACTGATATGAACGCTTACATCAACCCAATCCCAGCTGGTCTGGTGCTGACAGGTATCGTTGTTGGTGTTTCTGTTACAGCTGTTTCACTTTCTCTTATCCAGAAACTGTACAAAGAATATCACACTCTGGATATGGACGAAATCATGACAATCGTAAGAAAGGAGAGTGACCATTAATGCCATTTGTAGCTAACTTTCCTTTATTCTGTATTGTAATCACACTTTTCAGTGGTGTTCTCAGCAGTATGCTGAATGACAAAAGAGCATTCAAACTGAATGTTGCTGTACTTGTTACCTGTCTGGTGCTTAACGGCAGTCTGCTGGCTTACCTTGTGGCAAATCCACAGCACATTACATATATGATGGGTCACTTCCCAGCACCTTGGGGTAATGAAACACGCTTTGGTCCACTGGAAGCACTTATTGCAACTATTTTCTGTTTTGTAATGCTGACAAGCCTTATCGCCGGCAAAAAAGATATTTTTGACGATGTTAAAGCAGGCAGAGTAAACATTTTCTACACAATGATTAACTTGCTGATGTCTTCCCTGCTGGCACTGGTTTACACAAACGATATGTTTACAGCATATGTTTTTGTTGAAATCAACACACTGGCCGCCTGTGCAGTGGTTATGGCAAAAGAAAACGGCAAAACTATCAGTGCTACTATCAGATATCTGATTATGAGCCTGCTGGGTTCTGGTCTTTTCCTGCTGTCACTTACTCTTGTATATGACCTGACAGGTCATCTGCTGATGGAAAATGTTCACACAAGCCTTGTATCTCTTATGGCTACAGGTAACTATCAGCTGCCTGTTACTATCATCATCGGTCTAATGAGTGTTGCCATGGCTATCAAAAGTGCTCTGTTCCCATTCCATACATGGCTGAGCCACGCACACGGTAATGCAACAACAGCATCCAGCTCTATTCTTTCAGGCCTTGTTCTGAAAGGCTATATCATTCTTCTTATCAAA
>JAZQYH010000010.1:0-8717 GCA_045633415.1 Oscillospiraceae bacterium
TGTTTTACAGCGATATCTTCCAGCTGTTTTTTCAGACTGTCAGCCATACCAGGTGAATAAACCATAAAAAATGTTAAGTCGGAGGCCAAGCGGTCTTAGGAAGACAATACTCAGGAACAACTCCTTGGCTCACAGAACGACATGGCTACGATCCGACTTTGTTTTACAGCGATATCTTCCAGCTGTTTTTTCAGACTGTCAGCCATACCAGGTGAATAAACCATAAAAAATGTTTCTTTTTCAAATTTATTGTATGTGAGATATTCATCGAGGAATTTTACAAATACCTTTTCATTTGTACCTCGGTATTTTTTTGTACCTACCAGCTTTCCGTCCAACATTTCAATCAGTGGTTTCAGGTTGAGCATTGAAGCCACCAAATAAGCCGCATTGGAAACACGACCACCAGCTTTGAGATATTCAAGGTCACCAGGGAAGAAACCGAATTTGCATTTTTTGGCCAGCATTTCCCCATATTCTTTAATCTGCTGTGGAGTGGCGTCTGGGTTTTCTTCAATAAACTGTGCGATTTTCAGTACGATTGCACGCTGGCCGCCTGTTACCTGTTTGGTGTCGATGTGTGTTACATTGTCCCTGCCTTCTGCCGCCAGCACAGCATTGTGGTAAGAGGCTGTTGTAATAGCAGAATATGCGGCGTGGATAATGTGTGCATCTGGATTTTTTGCCATGATTCTGTCAAAAGCCTGTGCATACTCGTGTGGATTTGTAGCTGATGTTTTTGGCAGAACTTTTGTACGGCGGTAGCTTTCAAAAACTTCTGTTACAGGGAAAGCACCATCATCACGGCTCTCACCTTCCATCTGTACATGCATTGGCACAATTTCAATTTCGTATTTTTCAGCATCAGAACGGAACAAGTCCCCACCTGTTTCGGTAACAATATAGTACTTTTTCATTTTATTTATCCTCATTTGTTATATCCTTAATTATATTATATAGTTTTTATTATCATTTAATATTGATATTATAACTATTCACCCATACAAAGTCAAGGTGAAATGAGATAATTTAATATTGGCATAAAATGGGAGGATATTCAGTAACAGATTTTATAATTTTATACAACAAAAAACACCACCTCTGTTGAGGTGGTGAATTATTTTTAATTATTCAGCCTGTTTAGCTGCGAAACATTCGCTGCAGAGAACTGGTCTGTCTTCTCTTGGTTTGAATGGAACTCTTGCTTCTTTGCCGCAGTTTGCACATGTTGTTGTGAAAAATTCTTTAGCTGGTTTAGCCTGATTTTTTCTTGCGTCACGGCATGGTTTGCAACGCTGTGGTTCGTTTTCAAAGCCACGTTCTGCGTAGAATGCCTGTTCACCTGCTGTGAAAGTAAATTCTTTGCCGCAGTCTTTACATACTAATGTTTTGTCCTGATACATTGGTGTTTTTCTCCTTCGAAATAAAAAGTGTTTAAGCCAGGAGTGAATTTAAACCAACGTTTGATAGCATTAAAAACGCGCCTGGATATAATAAGCAGATTGCTTATTTACGGAGTTTGGTGTGAATTCGCTGAATCGCATTGTTTACTGATTTTTCATTTTTACCTGTTATCTGTGCAATTTCTTTGTAGGAATACTGCATGGTATACAGGCTGAAAACCAGAAATTCAAAAGCTGACAGTTTCTGTTTTGCAATACGTATGAATTCTTTGTTTTGTTCCCTGTTGATATAATCGGTTTCAAAACTTTGCAAAAGAATACTTTCGTCAAGAGGCAGGGCATTGTTAAGCACAGCGTGTTTGTGGGCTGTGGCTGCCTGTCTTGCTGATAACATGTTGTTCAGAATACACTTCTTTGCATAAGTGGAGAAGGTTGCACCTTTGTTTTCTTTATAACTGAGGATAGCCTTGAACAGACCTATATTACCTTCCTGCACGGCGTCTTCAAAGTCGAAGCCTTCGCCACGCAGCTTGGCGGCACAGGAGTACACAGCCGGCTTGAACGCGTCATATATAATCTGTATATCTTTGGCGTTGCCGTTTCTGGCACCCTCAAGATTTTTTATTGAAATATCTTGCATATCCGTACCATTTTCGTATTATTTTACATTATATATAATCAGTATATACAACATTTGTTTTATTGTCAAACATAATTTGCAATATTTTGCATAAAAATAACATTATGCATCATCACGGGTAACAGTTCTTATCCATACACCGCTGGAAATACGTTTGATTTCGATAAAAATTTTGATAAATGAGTCACAGCGCATAGCAAGGAAAATCCACCGTGGTGGGATTTTCAGCACAAGACCTGTGAGAATACCCATTGGGATATTACACAGCCACATACCAAAGCCGTCGAGAGCAAGACCCAGTTTTGTGTCCCCGCCCCCACGGAGAATACCAACAATACAGGTGATGTCGATAGCCGCAATAGGCTGGATAAGGGCAAGAACCATCATCATGCTGTAAGCAGATGCCTTTGCCTCTGGGGTGATATCGTAGATGGAAAGGAATGGGTTTCTTAAAAGAAGGATAAGCACAGTGCCTATAAGACCAAAAGATACTGACATAACCAGCAGAGTGTTGGCTGTTTTCTGGGCACGGAGACGGTTGCCTTCGCCGATTGTTTTGCCACAGATAACTGCCGCCGCATTGGAGATACCAAAGATAAATACCTGTGCCAGCTGAGCAATAACGTTTGTGATGCTGTTTGCCGCCACGAATGTGGAGCCGATTCTGCCCATAATCATGCTGGTGGCTGTGGCACCAAGACCCCAAATCATTTCGTTGCCTACTACAGGCAGCGCGTGGTGGATAAAGTCTGGGATAAGAGTTTTATCCAGTTTGAACATACAGTGCATACGGTAGCCGATTTTGTTTTCAGCCACATACATATATATTGTGATGCAGATGAATTCAAAAATACGGGCAATCAGTGTACCCATTGCCGCACCAACAACACCCATTTGTGGAGCGCCGAATTTACCAAAGATAAACATGTAGTTGAAGAAAACGTTTACAAAGAAAGACATGCCGTAAACTGTAGTGGACATTTTAACGTTTTCAACTGCACGCAGTGATGACATATAGTTGTTTGCAATGGCATAGAACACAAAGCCGATGGAAATAACTTTAAGATAGCCAGCCGCTGCCGCCTGAACATCTGCCTCGTTTGTGTACAGAGCCATTACCTGATAAGGAAAGAAGAAGCAAATCAGACTTACAATAACAGCAAGAACTGTAACTGCCAGCATGGAAATACGCATAACCTTGCGGATAACTTCTTTTTCGCCTTTACCCCAATACTGTGAGATAAGCACGTTACCGCCACCTGCCAGACCAAAAGCCGCCATAGACATAAGGAAAAATGGCTGACCGCCAAGGTTTGCACCGGAAACTGCAATGTCACCAAGGGAACCCAGCATAATGGAGTCCATAGCATTTACGCCAAAGCTGATGATGTTTTGCAGTGCGATAGGCAGTGTGATTGCAAAAACGGATTTAAAGAAATCTTTTTCAAAGAGAAAATTATCTTTAAGCATCTATATTAAACCTCCTGAAAATATATAAAAAAGATATGTGTGTCAGCAGGGCTTCAACACATATCGTCGGTAAATATATTAACAAAGAAAAGTGGGAATGTCAATATAGAGGTGATGGCAGAACAGCCTGTCTGCACACAGAATTTTTGCTTTATTTTCCCTTTATCCCCAAAAAAGCTGTGCATTTCTGCACAGCTTTTCATTTTTATATTTTATTATTCCATATCGTGTTCTTCACCGTTTTCGTCGATTGTAACCTGTTTAACGATACCTTTTTTCCAAAGGATAAATGCGAAGAGCAATGTTGTAGGGATAGCTGCAAGAATTGCAAAGCCCTGATAGCTTGTAAAGCCAGGAATAAGCATAAGACCAGCTACGGAAAGCGCCACTGGAGCGATAGCAACAATCATTTTGTTTTTGATTCTTACTTTACCGGACTGTTTGAAAACCCCCAACATCAGACCACCCATAAGAGCAGGTACCATATAAGCTGTTGCTGTGGAAACTGCTGGCAGTGTAAGAACTGGCTGGAGAGGTTTCAGCATAAGAACACCAACTGCGATAATAGCAATTGTTTCCAGAGAAGAAAGTGCAATAGCCATTGTGGAGATAGCGTCGGATTCTGGTGTATTGGCTTCAACACCTGCAATCTGCTGTGCAGAGATAGCAACAGGCAGTTTAAGGTTCATAACGTTACCTGTGATAAATGTGATGTAGGAAGCTGAACCAAGAATTGGAGCGTAGCTGATAACTTCAGAAAATGCGGAAGGAACGAACATAGCCAGAAGACCGCCACCAGCCTGAATAACTGTGGACATTGATGGCCATGCATCATAAACTGTGCACATAATAGCAGGAATACCCAGCATAAAAGCACATGCGATGAAACTGCCGATTCTACCTAAACGGTGAATACTGTCAATATATTTTTTATCGTCTTTCATTATATCGTCCTCCTATTTAAAGATTGCTGTCCACAGCAGAGCTGATGCCATACCGAGGATAAGTGTGAAAGCCATTGAGAATTCACCAAGCCATTTCCAGCCTGTTTTCTGCATAATCATGCCGATTGCCAGTGTGATAAGCATGGATGTCAGCATAACCATGATGTAAACGATACCGTTGAATGCCTGGAATGGAAGCATAACGCCCATAAGAGCCAGCATAAAGCAACCGTTCATGATAGGGCCGAAACCACCTTTTTTACCACCGGCTGTTGCCATGGAAGTTGTAAGTTTTTTGCCGATGAATGCATTGATAACGATACCAGCGATGATACCCATAGACATAACAAACATAACTGCGCCGAATGTAGCACCGTCAGAAGCCATAGCAGCTGTCATTTCTGTAAAGCCAAGGGCCGCTGTTGCCATCTGTGCGGCAATAAGTTCGTAAGTTACAGCACCAACAACAGACAGACGGAACCAAGCCCATGGTGTACCGATAACTGTGGAAAGTGTGATAAGACCGATAACAATTGAAATAGATGGAACAATTGTCAGGGAAAGTGTGTTTTTCTGAATTGCTTTCAGAGTTTCTTTTGAGAATCCCAGTTCAAGTGCACGTTTGTAAGTTTTGCGGTAGAAAACGATACAGAGAATTGCAACAAAACCAAGACCTGCCATTACAAGGCCGTAAAGCAGAGGACTGTTGGCCATTTCAAGATATGTAGCCATAATTTTTCTCCTTTTTTCAATATACTTCTTCTTTTTTATTTATAACCTGCCTGAAAGCTCCTCAGGCAGGAATATAACATTTTTATGCACAGGCCAATTAAATTATGGCTGTGGTTTTACATCTTTTGGAATTGGGCAGTTGTAAACACCGCCTGTAACTGCGTTCAGTTCCTCCCTTGCCTTTACAACAAGTTCTGGATTTTCAAGGAATTTAACACCTGTGAGAGCCATAACCTTTGCGGCATAGTTTGTGCCTTCGTGTGCCAGCACTGATTTGGACTGTGCTGTCTGCTGCCAGGAGTGACCTGGTGTACCGATGATTGCAGTAGCCGCTGACAGCTGTGCTGTTGGTACCACATAGGAAACGTCTCCTACGTCTGTGGAGCCTGGCATATGGATTGGCAGGCGTTTGTATGGGAATACATCAGGGATGAGTTTTTCGTGTACGCGTTTTACCGCTTGTTCCATTGGCATATTGGATGCCAGTGAACCGATGCCTGATTTAAGGTCAGCTTCTGTAAGGGATTTGTACATTTCATCTGCAAATGCTTTAGCTTCGTCGGAGAATTCGATAGGGCCGATTTCCAGCATTGCATCGCTCATAGCCTGTGAAACAACATCGTTTGGAATATAGTCTGACAGAGCTGTTTTGATTTCAACTGTCAGCTGTGTTTCTGTCATATGTGCCGCACCTTCTGCACATTTAACAACTCTTGGGTAGATATCCATAACCTGTTCTGTTTTTGGTGCACGGATAAAGTAAAGCACTGTGGCTCTGTCCTGTACTACGTTTGGTGCGCCACCACCAACTTCTGTAAATGCATAGTGCATTCTTGCTTCTGGGATAACGTGTTCACGCAGGAAGTTTACACCTACGTTCATCAGTTCTGCCGCATCCAGAGCACTTCTGCCCAGATGTGGAACTGCAGCTGCATGAGCTGTTACGCCTTTGAAGTGGAAGTAAACGATAATGTTTGCCAGTGAAGAAATGCCCCAAACAGAGTTTGTAGAGCCTGGGTGCCATGTGAGAGCAATGTCTACATCGTCAAACACACCTTCACGTGCCATAAATGTTTTACCACAGCCAGATTCTTCAGCTGGGCAGCCAAAGTACACTACTGTACCTGGCAGGTTGTTTTCCTGCATGTAGTCTTTAAGTGCAGTTGCAGCTGCCATAGAGCCAGCGCCAAGGTTACAGTGACCACAGCCGTGACCATTGCCGCCTTCTTCCACTGGTTTTTTCACATTGCAGGATGCTTCCTGGCTGAGTGATGGCAGAGCATCAAATTCGCCAAGGAATGAGATAACAGGTTTGCCGCTGCCCCATGTACCTTTGAATGCTGTTTCGATACCTGCAAGATTTTTTTCAACTGTGAAGCCCTGTTCTTCCAGAGCGTTCATAAGTGTTTTTGCTGATTCAAATTCAAGAAAGCCCAGCTCTGGTGTTGCCCATACGTCGTCATTCACCTTTGCAAAGAAATCTTTTTTCGATTCAACCAGATTGATAATTTTTTCCTTTGAAGACATTTAAATATCCTCCCCCGTATTAAATAATGTCACCATTATAGTACAATATGACCATAAAATTCAACTTTTTTAACCCAAATCAAAAAAGTTTGGTAAAAGAAACTAAAAATATAGTTAAAAAATTAACAGATTTGTAGATTTTCACATAGCTTTTGTAGGTTTTTCAAAAACAGTTGTAGTGTAACGAAAAACAAGATTAGGTAATTTTTATGTTTTCGGCCATATTTTTTACTTGTCTCTGTATTTGTACAAAATGCACAAAAGGACGAATGGAATATATTTTACCATCCGTCCTGTGTAATATTATTTTGTTTTTTTGCTGGTTTTGGCCTGCTTTTTAGCTGTCTTTTCTACTGGTTTTTTCAGGTTTGTGGCTGATGTGATATGTGTCTGTACAGCCCGGTCTACCTTTGCCTGTGGGGCATTGGCAGTTTCGTACCAGCCTTTTGACTGCATTGTTTCAAAGATTTTAAACTGGATGTCGTGTTCTTCACCCAGAATTTTCAGCAGTTTGTTTTTGCCCTGCTTTGTGGAGATTTCTCCTGCATAGTTATTGTAATTTGAAGCTATGAATTTCTGTGTGGACAGCATATCTGTCATCATTGTTTTGTCATCGTATGGCATAGCACCCTCCTACTGTATCTGCGCAAAGATAGCATTGAAATGTTCCTGATGACGCTGGGCGGCATCTTTGCACAGCTTTTTCAGGTTAGGGTCTTTGCAGTTCTGGGCATAGTAATTGAATTTATCCACCGCGGCTTTTTCCTGTGTAAGAAGCTCGTTGTAGGCAGAAAGTTCTTTTTCTGTAATGTTTTTCATTTTACAAATCCTTTCAAATAGAGTTTATAAAAGTATTTGCAGAAAATCGGAGTTTATGCAGTGGATATTGTTTTCAATTTTTAATGATGCTATAATGATATCGAGGTGTTATCAGAATGAATTATTTTATTATTGTAATTTTCGCATTAATAATTCTTATATCATTATTCAAGTACTACGGCTATAATTCCAACGGCTTTAACCGAAAAGGAATACATCAGAACGGAGCAAGATATGACGATGATGGCTATGATTATAAAGGCTACAACAAAGCTGGATACAATCGCCAAGGATACAACAAAGAGGGATACGATTATAGAGGATATAATTATTACGGCTATAATATAGAAGGAAAAAACATCAGCGGACAATATAACAGATTATATGATAAAAAGAATAAAGATGGCTTTTGTCCGTTATCTGACTCTCCTATCATAATCACAACACACGCAAAACAACGCATTGCAGAACGCATACCTTTCGAGTACTATGATGATATACAATCTATGGTACACGATGCCTATTGTTATGGAAAAAGCAAATATCAGGTGAGAAAAAGTTCTGCTCAACAAATAGAAACATATGAATCACGATATGAAAGTAGCAGATTATTGATATATCGTGGTTATGTATATGTTTTTTCTGTAGATAATAAACTTATTACAGTATACAAAAATGATAATATCGTGATTTAGACAAAAACCCGCTGCATATGAGTATGCAACGGGTTTTAATATTTATTTTGTTTTTTCGCCGATTTTACGTTCTGTGCCGTTCATAAGACGGACAATATTGGAACGGTGGGCGTAGATAATAACTGCTGGCAGAATCACTGCAGCAACACCGTGAGGAATTGAATAACTGCCTTTTATAAAAAAGCTGATAAATGTAAACACTGTGTATCCTGCAACTGCAAGGATAGATGCCAGTGATACATATTTTGTCGCAGACACCACAACAAGCCATACGCCGAAAGCCAGAGCTGTGATAGGTGGTGTGCCAGCCATCATTGCGCCAAATGCAACGCTGATGCCTTTACCGCCTTTGAAACCAAAGAAAATTGGTTTAAGGTGGCCGAAAAGTGCGCCTGCCACTGTGATGTACAGCGCAAGGTCTTTGAAAAATTCAAGATTTTCCACACCAGCCACCAGCTGGCTGTTCATAATGGCTTTACAGATTAAC
>JAZQYH010000011.1:0-2444 GCA_045633415.1 Oscillospiraceae bacterium
GGCAAAAGAGTACAAGGACACTGTATTTTTTGATGTAAATATCAACGGTGTCAGCATTTATGGTTGTCGCTATGTAGAAGGTAAAAACGGTGACTTTGTTTCATTTCCTTCATACAAGGGAAGTGACGGCAAGTATTACAGCCATGCTTATATCAAGCTTGATGAAGCTACCGTGTCACTTATTGATGAGCAGATAGACAAGCTTCTTGAAGTTTAATCTATATTTCCTCTTATCGCGCTGGTGTCTGCCATGTACACCTGCGCACTACTAAGAAAGGTGGTAAGCCATGTTTGATGTAACTATTTATGAAAAAGACGGTAAACGTCATTTGTATGACCATGTAAGCCAGATCACTAACATAAGTGATAATGTAGTGATAGATTTTATCACAGACTTTGGTGACCAGCTGACAAAAACATTACAGAAAGACAGCGTAGAATATATGACTGTAAGGGTGATGAAATGAGATACGACATACATACAACTTGCCCTTTATGTGGTCAATCTATCAGCTGGATAAACGGCAAGACAAATACAGGTGTTATTGTCATAAAGACAAAGAGGAAAACAACCAATCTTTACCATGAAAGCTGTATTGATCAGGAAAGAAAGCACAATAAAAGGGGGTCAGAAAATGGCTAAAGCATATATAAACGGTACAGAAGTTACGGTGTATGATTACAAAGAAGATCAGGCACTTTGCTATATTCCAGCACTTAATATAAAAGGCTGGTACAAACAGAATTTAATAGAGGTGAGATATGATTAAGCTGATAGCACACAATGAACAGGAAGACGGCTTTGAAACTGAAGTACATATTGAAGGTGATGGCAATGTAGTAGTACAGCAGCTGACGTGTATATTTGACAGAATATATGAAGCTGCGCCAATGGTTTTTGAACTTGCTTTAGTTGCCAGTAAGTATACTGAAGATCATACCTGAAGACAAAATAGCTATCTGTATTTTATAATATAGGTAGCTATTTTATTGTAAGGGGGTGATTACAATGATAACAACTATTCTGCCAGTATTTCAGCTTCTTGTATCAGTATGTACTTTACTTGGTATGATGTACGCTTTTAAGAAGTTTCTTGACAAGCCACATGATACACTGGAAGCGCGTGTTATAGCTTTAGAACTAAAGCAGAAAGAAACTGACCAGAAACTGATTCAGGGTAATGACAGATTTAAAAAACAAGATGATACCAATGAAGTATTTATAAATTGTATGTTAGCTTTTATTGATTTTGAGCTTTCATATTGCAGTCATACAGATTATAAATACACGGAAGATCTTGACAAAGCAAAAGACACTTTAAGAAGGCATTTAGCCAGAAACAGGGGGTGACCATCATGTTAAAGAACTTAAAAAACGCTGAATATTCAAAGAAGCTGCTGGTATTTGTTGAACTGCTTATTATTGCAGTATTTGTTCTGGTGTGTGTATCTGTTTTTATGGGTGATTCTTCACCACTTGAAGCACTGATCACAGGCACTTTTACGCTGGCTTCTTTGTCTTTTGGTTTCTACTACTGGAAAGCCAAAAATGAAAATATCAGAAAATATGCTAAGTCACTAAATAAAGACCAGATTGACCAGTGTATTGAGATCGCTGGTATGCTTTTAAATGAAAGGGAGTACAAAAATGACGAAGATATTTAAAGGTATAGACCTATCACGTCACAATGTAGTCACGAACTGGGATAAAGTCAAAGAACAGGTTGACTTTGTTATCTTGCGCGCTGGGGGCAATTATGGTGGCTATTACAAGGACAGCAAGTTTGAACAATATTATGCAGCTTGTAAAAAGCTTGGTATTCCTGTTGGCGCATATTATGACGCTGGTAAAGAATTATGGTGTGCTGATGGGGGTGCTTATGCACAGCACTTTTTAAAGCTTCTTCAGGGTAAATCTTTTGAGTATCCTGTATATATTGATATTGAAGTCACACCAAAAAGATACAAAAAGGCTAACACTGGCGCTGCCATTTCATTTTGTAGGACAATGGAACAAAACAGATACTTTACTGGGATATATGGCAGCGATATAAACACATTTAAAGAAATGCTGGATTATTCAGCGCTTACAGACTTTTCTATGTGGGTCGCAAGGTACGGAAAAAAGCCAGAATATGTAAAGGAGTACGCTATGTGGCAGTACACCAGCAAAGGCGCTATTGTAGGCATTAAAGGAAACGTTGACAAAGATGAATGTTATACAGACTTTCCTAAAATTATGAAGGGGGTACATCTAAATGGTTATTGAATGTTTTTCAGGCTTTCAGAAAAAGCCAAACAGCACAAAGCAGCCTTCTGGCGGTACATCTAAAACAGTAAGACTTAAAGATAATTGTAGTGTGCTTAATCCTGTATTTCTTCTGAATGGCTATGATCTGTCACACAATTATGTGAAGTGGGGCAGTCGCTACTATTATATAGAT
>JAZQYH010000012.1:0-64912 GCA_045633415.1 Oscillospiraceae bacterium
GAATTTTTCCAGTCTTACATGCTGTTCTTCATCAGGAGTGGATATGCCGTCTTTATAGCCATAGCCCATTTTCTGATAAAAGCCCACAGCGGTGATTGAGGCAGGTATTTCCACTCTTTGTGCTCGTTTAAAGTATTCGTCAGCTTCCAGTGTTTCTATCAGAAGTCTTCCGTAGCCTTTGCCCTGATAATCTGGGTGGATAAAAATTGTCAGCAGTATACTTTCGGTTTCGCTGCCCCAGAAACCAGCTATAGCACCACAGCCTATTATTTTATCATCTTCACACAATACATAAAAATGTGAAGTTTCACTGCGTGAAATCAAAACTTCTGGCAGCAACTGCTGGATAGTGTCTTCAATAAATTCTGGTGTATAATCTTTGATATTTACTGTTCGCAGTGTATGGGCAATCATTTCGTGGGTTTGCACCGCATCGCTATTTTCAAATTTTCTGATAATCATACAATCACCTCGCTTTTCACTATTGTATCGATAAAGCAAAATATTGTCAATTAAAAAGGCACCCACAGGGTGCCTTAAACTTTAGTTAAACATATTGATTTTTACCAGGTCTTTGTCAGACAGGAATGTTTCACAGTTATACAGGAACAGGATTTGGTCATAGTCGTGTTCTGTGATAAACTGGTCCAGACCCATTGTCATGTATCGCATATCAAAGATGTGAATTTCACTGAAATCTTCCACCATGTATGGAATCAGACAGTTTGCATAGCTGTCTTTCAGAATCATGATTTTGCCTTCACCATTGCCTTTGATTGTGGCATAGCCAGGGTTGCCACGTGTAAACATAGCATACTTGTCACGAACTTCCAGCTTTTCTTTTTCATAGATACTGTCTGCAACATCATTGATAACAATATCAGCTTCAATGTCGATGTAGCTTAATACATCTGCCTGTACATTGTAAGTTTTGGATTTTGAGTAATGCGTACCCAGAAAATCTTCCACTTCAACCATTGTGTAGTTATCAATTGTTGTATATTCTCTGCCCAAAGCATTCATCATGGCTTCATAGCCATAGTATGCGCCCAGAGTTGTCCAGTGATGGTCAGTGCGGTAATAAATATATTCGCCAGTATGCTGTGAAAGTGGGTCTTTTACATTTATCACTACAGAGCTGTCCATATTTTCGTTGATATAACCCAGAATATAATCTGTGTCAATTACAGGACTGCCAGTGTTTACTTTGTCAGTCATTACACCAGGTGCTGTTGGCACAGGCATAAAGCTGATGTTTCTGTCGCTGTGGCGGCCGATAAATTTATTGATATAGCCCACATTTTTTTCCATCTGTGTATAATCAGTTGTTACAAATTTTGTGAACTGATATCCATCTTTGCCATATACAACACCATTGTTTTCAGTTTTGCCCAGCAGGGATTCGCTGATACTTTTCAGTGAAATCCATTTATCTCTTACAATAAAATGGTCTTCTGTAAAGTCTTCAATCTGTGGTGTGTATTCGTTGTTAAACAGCTGTTTCCAGCTGAATTTTGGGAAAGTTGCCAGTGCTCTGTTTTCCAGCTCGGAATGTGTTTCCACAGGGCTGAACAGGTCAGCAATGCTGATACCATAGAGAATGATGGCAAAATAGATAATCAAAGGATATTTTTTTAAGTTTTTAAATAAATCTTTCATTTTGCCACCTCCTTAGAATCTGAAATAGATAAATGGGTTATATGTGCTGTCTACCAGATAAGCCACGCTTAACAGGAAGATAACTGTCAGCACAGGAATCATAACCAATGTGTTGTTTTTGTATTTGTCGTAGAATTTTGTGGTCAGAGGTGTTGAACACAGAATACCTATAAGAATTGAAACAAAATAGTTTCTGAAGTAGTAGCCCACAGCTACACCGCCTGAAGCAGAGAACATTTTGGCGATAAAGCCGCCCAGCATACCAAGGTCGGTGATATAGAATATTGCCCAGCCTACAGCGATTGTCAGCAGGGTATATACACGGGCAGGAGCAGGGTGTTTTTTCAGCCAGTCCAACAGGAACATTTTTTCAACTGCCAGCAGTACAAAGTAGTACAGACCCCACAGCATAAAGTTCCAGTCAGCGCCATGCCAGAAACCTGTCAAAAACCATACAACCAGCATGTTGAGAATCTGTCTTTTCAGACCTTTTCTGTTGCCGCCAAGAGGGATGTATACATATTCTCTGAACCAGCCTGACAATGTCATATGCCATCTGCGCCAGAATTCTGTTACACTTTTTGAAATGTATGGCAGGTTAAAGTTCTGTGGAAAGTCAAACCCCAGCATTTTACCCAGACCGATTGCCATCAGTGAATAGCCAGAGAAGTCAAAATAAATCTGCAGTGAGTATGCAATAATACCCAGCCATGCCAGAGGTGTGGATACCACACCAAAGCCCATTGTTTCAATATCTGTCCACAAAGCACCCACATTATTTGCGATAAGCACTTTTTTGCCCAGACCGAAGATGAACAGTTTGATACCTTCGTTGATGCCATCCAGAGTGATTCTGCCTTCGTGTGTGTTCAGTTTATCTCTGATATCTGAATACAGAACGATAGGACCTGCAATCAACTGTGGGAACATAGTAACAAATGCAGAGAAGTTTACAATATTCTTTTCAGCTGGCACTTTTCCACGGTAAACATCTATTGTGTAAGACATTGTCTGGAATGTGTAGAAACTGATACCAAGTGGCAGTGGAATTCTAAGCAATGGAATGCTTGTGCCTGCAAAGTTGTTGATGTTGGAAATAAAGAAGTCTGTGTATTTAAAGAACATCAGACTGCCCAGATTGAAAAGAACACTGCAGGCAAGACCGCGTTTCATTTTCTTTATATCGCCACGGTGTTTTTCGATATAGTTGGAAGAACAAAAGTCAACCACCGTACTTGCAATCATAATAGGGAAGTACTTTACCTCACCCCATGAATAGAAAATAAGGCTGGCAATAGTGATAATTGCGTTTTTGTACTTGTAAGGTACTATATAGTAAATCAGTAAAACCAATGATAAAAAACGGAACATAAAAAATATATTACTGAATATCAAATGATTTACCTCCTTTATGATAAAAAATTACACAGATAATATTATACTGATTAGAGTATGCATATTCAAGGACAATTTTATTAAAATAGCCATTATTACAAATATTTTACAATAATTTCACAATCGTCTCATAAAAGACTATATCTGCGCTTTAATATTAAAAAAGAGTGGGAAGCCCCACTCTTTAATATTATAAAATTACATTGCTTTAACAGCAGCCAGAAGAGCGTCAACTTTGTCTGTGTTTTCCCATTTAACGCCCAGGTCTTCACGACCGATGTGGCCATAAGCAGCCAGCTGGCGGTAGATTGGTTTACGCAGTTCCAGTGTGTCGATGATTGCTCTTGGGCGCAGGTCAAATACCTGTGCAACAGCAGCTTCGATTTTTTCTTCTTCTACTGTGTTTGTGCCAAATGTGTCAACCAGTACAGAAACAGGCTGTGCAACACCGATAGCATAAGCAATCTGTACTTCACATTTTTTAGCAAGACCAGCAGCTACAACGTTTTTAGCAACGTATCTTGCAGCGTAAGCAGCAGAACGGTCAACTTTAGTTGGGTCTTTACCAGAGAAAGCACCGCCGCCGTGACGTGCATAACCGCCGTATGTATCAACGATGATTTTTCTGCCTGTCAGACCGGAGTCACCCTGTGGACCGCCTACTACGAAACGACCTGTTGGGTTGATGAAGAATTTTGTTTCTTCGTCCATCAGTTCTTCTGGGATGATTGGCTTGATTACGTTGTTGATGATATCAACACGAATCTGTTCCAGAGAAACATCTGGTGAGTGCTGGCTGGAAACAACTACTGTGTCTACTCTTGCTGGTACACCATCAACATATTCTACAGTAACCTGTGTTTTGCCGTCTGGTCTGAGGTATTCCAGTGTGCCATTTTTTCTTACTTCTGCAAGACGTTTGGAAAGTTTGTGTGCCAGAGAGATTGGCAGTGGCATCAGTTCTTTTGTTTCATCACAAGCGAAACCGAACATCATACCCTGGTCACCAGCGCCGCCAACTTCGTCGTTTGTACCAAGTGCAATGTCAGCAGACTGTTTGTCGATAGATGTGATTACAGAACATGTGTCGCAGTCAAAGCCGTATTTAGCTCTGTCGTAACCGATTTCGCGGATAACTCTTCTTGCAACTTCTGGAATGTTTACGTTGTGTGTTGTTGTGATTTCGCCGATACATACAACCATACCTGTTGTAACAGCTGTTTCGCAAGCTACACGACCATTTGGGTCATTAGCAAGGATTTCGTCCAGAACAGCGTCGGAAATCTGGTCAGCGATTTTATCTGGATGGCCTTCAGTAACTGATTCGGATGTAAAAAATACTCTTGACATAGTTTTCTCCTTTTTTTGTCTGTATATATAAACTTCACTTGAATTCAACCTATCTTTAACGGCGTGGTTTCTAACACACACATTAAAAAACTCACAGGCAAAAAACCTGTGAGCATAAATTACTTATCTCTCGGTTTTCACCGCCGGATTTGGCACCTTACTTTCGCAGGTTGCCGGACTTCACAGGGCCGTTCCCTCAGTCGCTCTTCATAAGTTAAATTCAATTTTACCGAAAATTATTATAACAAATTAAACTATTATTGTCAACAAAAATTTTACAAAATATTTGTTGCTTTTCACAAAAAATTACAGTTTTTCTTCCATTATGGCGAATTTTTTGATAATGCTTAAATCTATTTTGTCTCTGCCATATAAATCGAGGAAATAGTCTGTATATTTGTCTGTTTTCAAATTAAACCATAATGACCACAAAACCCAGAAAACATCCACGTGTCTGTCTCCTTTGCCTGCAAGCCCCATGTCTATGAACATTTTGAATTCATAGTTTTCCAGCATAATGTTTGGCAGGCAGTAGTCACCATGGATAAAGCAGTCATAATTCAGATTATTGTCTGTATCGTAGAATTTCATAGATGGTGATACAGCTATATCATCAACAGGCAGGCTGTGCAGGTATTTCATACCTTCAGCCAATGCGATGCAAAGTTTTTTAGGGTTATCCAGAAAATGTGTGGCATCCCGACCTGTGGCAGGCAGGGTAACCATATAATCTTTGTCAGTTGAAATATATTGCTCTATTTTTGCACACAGGCCTTTTTCATGTAATTTTCTGCCGATTTCTGCTTCACGTTTAAGACTGTACTTAGGTGCCATTTTTATGTAATATCCTTTGGCGGTGTACAAAACACGGGAGTTTTCTCCACAGCTGCTGTCAAATACTTCTGTATCAGCAAGATATGAATGCAACTGGGCAGGGAAATCCTTTAAATTGATTTCAGTTTTAATTTTTTCCATAAAATCCTCTATATATTTTTTTATACAAATTTTATAGCAAATAAAAAAGAGAGGGGAAAGCCCTCTCTTGAATTATTTATTATTTGAATGCTTCTTCGATAGCTGCATCAACTGGTGCGTATGCTGCTTCAACGCCCTGGTCTTCTACAACCATTTCGTCACCAGCAATAACCAGAACAACATAGTTGCCTTTAACTACAACTCTACCTGCTGTTGCTTTGTCCAGCAGAGAACCTACGTAGTTTTCGTTTGCTGCAACCAGTTCAGCTTTTCTCTGTTCCAGTTTAGCTTTAACGTCTTCAACTTTGCCTTCTTTAGCTTCAACAACGATGATTACGTCAACACCTGGAGTGATTGGGCAGTAAGAACCTGCATATGCAGAATACATGTCTTCTGTCAGACCGATGAAGTCGATGTAGTCCTGTTCGATTGGTGTGCTCATTCTGATTGGGTTTGCTTTTTCAATTGTCTGTGATACTGCTGCAACATCGTAAGCGGAAGAGCTTTCGCTGCCGCCACATGCAACCATTGAAAGTGCCAGAACTGCAGCCAGTGCAAGTGCAATAATTTTTTTCATTTGTTTCTCCTTTTAATATGCATAATATTTGCTATATTATGATACTGCTTAAATGTGTTTATTCTTTGAAAATATTGATGATTATTTCAGGTTTTCTACAATTTCAACTTCTGTATTACCTGTAGCTGCGTTGGACATAGCTTCGATAATAAGAGTTTTGAAATTACCAGTGGATTCTGTAGCACCGGCAACAATATCAACACTTGTAACCTTACCACTTTCGATAAACTGGTTAATCAGGTCTTTATTGTATTTTGCTGGGTATGTGCCAACCATCTGTTCCATTTCAGCTTTGTAGCTTTCATCTTCACTTTTCAGTTTATCACTGTTTTCGCTGATAGAATCAAACACTACTTCGTCCAGCTGACCGTCAACAATAGTTACTTCCACAAAGTCTTTCCAACCGTTTGCATCAAAATCTTTGAATTCTGCACGATATGTACCGTCAGTAAGAGTAGCGCTTGCCAGCTGTGCTTCACTGCAACCAGTAAATGCACCCATTGCAAAAACAGCTGTCAGTGCCAATGAAATTAATTTTTTCATCTTTAGTCTTCTTTCTATATTAATTTTGAAAATCAAGTTTTAGTGCATAATCACGCATTAAAAATATATCACATCAATAAATCAATGTCAATTAATCGTGCATTTTGTAATAAAAATGTAATTCAATTTCTACAAAATGCCAAAGAAGGCTTTTATGGTTCTTGACATATACTGCCTGCTACTTTAAAATAATATGATAGCTATTAAAATAATAAATTTAATTCATTCATATATTTAATGTTGTTATTTAGAAAAGGAGTTTGTCTTGAGCAGAACTTTTAATAAAACAAAAAAAATCACAACCATGGGACTGCTTTTTGCACTGGCTATGGTGCTGTCTTTTGTAGAAAACACTATTGTTCCTTTCTTTGGCCTTCCACCAGGGGTTAAACTGGGTCTGTCCAATATCGTTGTTATGTACTGTATGGTATATATGGGTGGCGGCAGTGCCATGCAGCTGGCATTGCTGAAAGGCTTTTTCGGCTTTCTTACCCGTGGTGCAACAGGTGGCTTTCTTGCCACAATGGGCGGTGTATTCTCTGTAATCATCATGTTTGTAATGCAGAAAACATTGGGCGATAAAATCAACTACTACACACTGTCTGTATTCGGTTCTCTTTTCCATAATATTGGCCAGCTTACAGGTGTATCACTGATTTTTGGTTCTGCATTTGCTATGGGTTACTTCCCAATACTTGGTGTTTCTGCTGTTGCAATGGGTCTGGTTACAGGTGCCATTCTGAAAGTAGTTATCCCGGCCCTGAAAAGAATAGGATAGTTTGTATAATTTGTAAAAATTATGTTAAAACTATTGCAAAGAAAAATTTAAAAAGATATAATTTATTAGCAGTCTGAAATATTGACTGCTAATTCTATAATTGTTTTAAAATTCATTATATATAAAAGGAGATGTTTCATATGAAACTCAGACCATTATCCGACAGAGTTGTTCTTAAAAAAGCAGAAAAAGAAACAACAACAAAATCCGGTCTTATTCTTTCTTCAGCAGCTGCTGAAGACCCAGCATACTACGAAGTGCTGGCAGCAGGCCCTGGCCTGTTTGTAGACGGTGCACGCAACCCAATGGGTGTACAGGTAGGCGACAAAGTGTTTGTTGACAAATATGCCGGCAACGCTGTAAAACTGGACGGCGAAGAATATCTTATCGTGCACGAACACGAAATTCTGGCAGTTATAGGTTAAGGGGGAAATCTCGATGGCAAAGAAAATCATTTACGGCCAGCAGGCAAGAGAAAGCCTGCAGAAAGGTATCGACACACTGGCAGATACTGTTAAAATCACACTTGGTCCAAAAGGCAGAAATGTTGTACTGGAAAGAAAGTTTGGTTCACCACTGGTTACAAATGACGGTGTGACAATCGCAAAAGAAATCGAACTGAAAGATGCTTTTGAAAACATGGGCGCACAGATGCTGCGTGAAGTTGCAACAAAAACAAACGATGCAGCTGGTGACGGCACTACAACAGCTACAGTTCTGGCACAGAGCCTTGTAAAAGAAGGTATGAAAAACGTTGCCGCTGGCGCAAATCCAATGGACATCAAACGTGGTATTGCAAAAGCTTGTGAAACAGCTGTCAAAGCAATCGTTGCAAACAGCCAGGAAGTAAGTGGAAGTGAAGATATCGAAAGAGTAGCTACAGTTTCTGCACAGGATAACTATGTAGGTAAACTTATTGCTGAAACAATGGAAAAAGTAGGCAAAGAAGGTGTTATCACAATCGAAGAATCCAAAACAGCTGAAACATACAGCGAAGTTGTTGAAGGTATGCAGTTTGACCGTGGTTATATCACACCATACATGGTAACAGACTCTGACAAAATGGAAGCTGTTATCGATGATGCTCTTATACTTATCACAGACAAGAAAATTTCCAACATTCAGGAAATCCTGCCACTGCTGGAAGAAATCGTACAGAACGGCAGAAAACTGGTTATTATCGCTGAAGATATCGAAGGAGAAGCACTGTCCACACTTATCGTAAACAAACTCCGTGGCACATTCACTTGTGTTGCTGTTAAAGCACCAGGCTTTGGCGACAGAAGAAAAGAAATGCTGATGGATATTGCTATTCTTACAGACGGCACAGTTATCAGCGAAGAATTGGGTTATGAACTGAAAGAAACAACAATGGAAATGCTGGGCAGAGCACGTCAGGTTAAAGTTACAAAAGAAACAACAACTATTGTTGACGGCGCAGGTCTTAAAGAAGAAATCGAAGACAGAATCAACCAGATAAAAGCACAGATGGATTCCGTATCCTCTGACTTTGACAGAGAAAAACTGCAGGAACGCCTTGCAAAACTGGCAGGCGGCGTAGCTGTTCTCAAAGTTGGTGCTGCAACAGAAGTTGAAATGAAAGACAAAAAACTCCGAATTGAAGATGCTCTTTCCGCTACAAAAGCTGCTGTTGAAGAAGGCATCGTAGCTGGTGGTGGTACAGCACTGCTGAATGCAGTTCCAGCTGTTAAAGCACTGTGCGAAGAACTGTCCGGTGACGAAAAAACAGGTGCAAAAATTGTTCTGCGCGCACTGGAAGAACCAGTACGCCAGATTGCAAAAAATGCAGGTCTGGAAGGCAGTGTAATCATTGACAAGATTATGACCAAAGGCGAAGTTAACTTTGGCTTTGACGCACAGAACGAAGTATACGGCGATATGCTGAAAGCCGGTATCGTTGACCCTACTAAAGTTACACGTTCAGCACTGCAGAATGCATCCAGCGTTGCAGCTATGGTTCTTACAACAGAAAGCCTTGTTGCTGATGAAGAGGAAGAAATTAAGGCTACAGCTGGCATGGGCATGGGCGGTATGGATTATTAATTTCCATATTGCCAATTCTTAATATTTGATTAATAAAGTTCTCCTGTTGTTGAATAGGAGAACTTTTTGTTTTATAATGTGTATAGGAATAATGATTTAATCTTTTTAAAGAAAGGAGCTTTACATATGAAAAAGTTTTTCAAAATACTGGCTGTAGTTTGTGGCGCTGTCATATTGGGCGTTATCTTGTGGCTGTATCTTGGCTTCTTCGGTAACCCTGTTTCAAAAATTCTTGCCAAAAATTCAGCCGAAAAATATGTGGCCGAAAATTACCCTAACTGCCATATAGAAAATGTTGGTTATAACTTTAAAGATGGCAATTACTTTGCCAACATCCAGAAAGAAGGCAGTGAAGATACCAACTTTTTTGTGTATACTGACTGGCTGGGCAAAATAGGTTACGACAGTTACGAAAGCTATGTAACCTCGGGACATAACACAGTAAACCGTATGATGATGGAATACCGCGGCTTACTTGATGCCGCTATACCACAGGAAGATGTGGATTATACCCTTGATATTTTCTACGGTGATATTCTCAATGATTATTACGGTAAAGACTACTATAATGGCGACACAGAAAATATTGTAAATATGCCACAGGAAGAAATCATACTGGATAAACAGTATGACTACAGCGATATAAGCTATAAATATGGCTATGTGTGCCTGTATGTATGTGATGAGAATGTATCTGTCGACCGTGCCTGTGAAATACTTCTGGAAGTAAAACAGCGTCTCGACAGGCAGAATCTGGGGTTCCATTGTATAGATTTTGTTTTACAACTGCCAAGAGACAAAGACGGCACACCAAACGATGATGAAACCAGAATAAACATCGACTATTTCCTTTGGGATGATATATACGAAGAAGGTCTTGAAGAAAGGGTGCAGACAGCACACGATAAACTGACAGCTTACTACGCCGCAGAAGATGCAAAAATGCAGGAATATCTGAACACACTTGAAAAATAGCATAAATAAAAAGCCCCCTGAACAAG
Organism: Oscillospiraceae bacterium; assembly: GCA_045633415.1. Lineage (GTDB taxonomy): Bacteria > Bacillota > Clostridia > Oscillospirales > Ruminococcaceae > RGIG3102. The sequence goes on from JAZQYH010000012.1 coordinate 10,343, forward strand.
GGGGCTTTTCTCTTTACATATTAACCATTAACAACTGTAACTGTGTTGTATGCAAAGTCTGTGTCGTGCCTTTCTACAACTTCCATAATTTTAAGGTTAACCTTTTCTTTTAATGCAAAGTGGTCAGGGCCAGGAATAGGGAAAGAGTTGTAACTGATTTTTACATCCAGACTAGAAGCAGAGAAATCATTGAATTTTACCAGAAGGGAATCTGTTTTGATTTCTTCAAACTGTGACAGTTCATTGTAAATATCAGCAATAACTGCCTGTAATGTTTCTCTTGTTGTGGAATACAGCAGACCGATGATAATGTTTGTCTTTCTGTAATTCATCTTTGTCCAGTTTGTTACACTGCTGTTGCCAAGCTGACTGTTTGGTACAGAAATAAGTGCATTGTCAAATGTTCTGATTTTTGTGGAACGGAAGTTCATTTCTTCCACAATACCTTCCATACCGCCAACTGCAATCCAATCTCCGATAGCAAATGGTTTATCCAGCAGGATAGTGATACCGCTCATAAAATTGGATGCAATATCCTGTGCGGCCAGTGCAAATGTCAAACCGGAAAGACCAAGACCTGTGATAAGACCTGTTACGTCATAACCGAATTCTTCAACTACAATTACTACAGTGAAAACAATAACCAGCGCTTTTGCAATTTTTGTAAAGAAAGTCACGATTGTCTGGTTTACACCACCCAGTTTTTCACCGATATTGTCAACAATTTCAGGAATATTGGTAATCATATTCTGTACAGAAACGCTTATCATAAGGATAAGGCTGATTCTTACTACGGTCTGCATAAATGAAACCACAACTGCTTTGAATGCGATGTTGATAGGTAGTGCAGAAACAGCAAAATATACACCTGCAATTTTAATAAAGACAGTCAGTGGTTTTGCAAAACTTTCCTTGAAAGCAAGGTGAACTTTTTCACTTTTGTTCTTAAACAGCAGTTTTGACATAAAGCCCAGAATTTTTTCTGCCATTTTGGAAACAACGATGGATGCTATATAGATAACAACAGCTGTTACTATTGCTGTTGCAATAGAAATTACATCAGATGTGCCAAAAATCTTTTCAATAATAGAATACATTTTTATACCTCCGTATTTTTTCATGACAATAATATAGCAAAATTTGTCATAATAGTAAAGATAAAATGTTTGGTGATTGCAGTTACAGATTTATAAACAGAAATGTTGTAATATAATAACACAAAGTCTGTTTCAGGGCGAGGTGTGATTCCTCACCGGTGGTATAGTCCACGACCGCTTTATGCGCTGAGCTGGTGAAATTCCAGCACCGACGGTATAGTCCGGATGAAAGAAACCAAGGCATAGATATGTCTTATTGCGCCCTTCTGTATATCAGAGGGGCGTTTTTTATGGCATTTTCCCTGCGCAGACCTCACAATGGAGGTTTACAATGAAGAGAAAAAAATTAAACATTTACAAAATAACAGCATGTGGTATTTTAGGGGCGACATCAACAATACTGATGTTTTTCAGCTTCAATGTACCGTTTATGCCATCTTTTATCAAACTTGATTTTTCAGAACTGCCTGCACTGCTGGCGGCATACAGCTATGGACCACTGGCAGGTGTGGCAGTGTGTGCTGTAAAAAATCTTCTTAACATATTCAGTACGACTACAGGTGGAGTAGGGGAATTATCCAACTTTTTGCTGGGCAGTATGTTTGTTGTCCCAGCAGGGGTGATATACAACAAAATAAAAACAAGAAAAGGTGCTTTTCTGGGTGCTTTGGTTGGTGCAGTTGTAATGGCTATGGCAAGTGTTATCACAAATTATTATATTGTTTACCCTGTGTACACTTTGTTTATGCCTATGGATGTTATAATCTCCATGTACAATGCCATCCTGCCTGTAGACAGTTTATGGCATGCTTTGTTGGTGTTCAATATGCCTTTTACTTTTGTTAAAGGTATGATTAATCTTTTGCTGGCTATGTGGATTTATAAACCGCTGTCCCCATTGCTGAACAACAAAAGATAGATTATAATATTGGTATATGTTATACAAGGGGATGAAACAGTGGAAAAATTTGATATATACGATATAAACAGACAAAAAACTGAAAAAACTGGTATACGTGGTATCCCAACCGAAAAAGATGAAATGCGTTTGGTTGTACATCTGTGTATTTTCAATGCAAAAGGTGAAATGCTGATACAACATCGCCAGCCATTTAAATCCGGCTGGTCAGGATTGTGGGATATCTCGGTAGGTGGCAGTGCAGTATCAGGTGATGATTCAAGACGGGCGGCTGAAAGAGAAGCGGCAGAAGAACTGGGCTTGCATCTTGAAATATCCCACCGTCCAAATTTCAACATCAATTTTGATGGTGGCTTTGATGACTTTTATCTTATCGACTGGGATGGGGATATATCAACACTTAAATTACAGTATTCAGAAGTTGAAAGTGTAAAATGGGCAACAAGAGAAGAAATTCTTTCCATGATAGCAGATAGTACTTTTGTACCATATTATCCATCTTTGATAAATATGATTTTTGATATGAAAAACTCACCTGTAAAATATGGTGCTCATTTCAGGGAATAGAGGTAAGCTATGAAAAACAAAACAACTGTATTTTATTGCAATATACTGCTGATTGCCGCCAACTGTGTGGTGAACTATTTTTATCAGAGCAATGATAATGATTTTACACTTAAATGTGTAGGCAGCGCCTTGTTTGTGGCGATAGGTGTATTAAACTATATCTATGCTGTAAAAACACTGGGCAAAAAAGATAAATTTTATAAGGGCATGCTTATAGCATTGGTTTTCTGCTTCCTTGGTGATGTTTTTATTCACACCAGCTTTGTGCTGGGGGCGGGGCTGTTTGCTGTGGGGCACACATTCCTTGTTTACATCTACTGTCTTGTGCAGAAACTTACAAAACAGGATGTTATCATCAGTTCAGTACCATTTGTTGGCACAGCCATTTTTCTGCTGTTCTTCCCGTTGCTTCGCTTTGATATTCCAGTGTTCAGATATGTTTGTATCGCATATGCCGTGATTATTTCACTTATGCTGGGCAAAGCTATTGGCAATTATCTGAAGGATAAATCAACACTGAATCTTATACTTGCAACAGCTGGTGTATTGTTCTTTTTTTCTGATGTAATGCTGGTTTTCTCATGGTTTATAGGTCTGTGGTCATGGACATTCCCTGCTTGTATGGGTACATATTATCCAGCTCTGTGTCTGTTGGCATATTCTATGTATGTTAAAACCCAGGAATAATCAAAAGCAGGCAGACAGCCTGATTTTTTACTTGGTTTTGTGACCTGAGTCATAGAAATTATTTTCTTATTAGTATATAATATCAATAAGAAATACATGAGGGGGATATAACCATGAAAAAAGTTCTTATTATATCAGGTTCTTTCAGAAAAAACTCATTTAACAGTCAGTTAGGTAAAGAGATTGAAAAAATAATTTCAGACAGAGCACAGGTGGAATGGCTGGAATATGCCGATGTACCACTGTATAATCAGGATTTTGAATTGCCTACACCTGACAGCGTGGACCGAGTGAGAAAACAGGTTTTGTCTGCTGACGGTATATGGATAGTAACACCTGAATATAATTATCATATCCCAGGAGTACTTAAAAATCTTCTGGACTGGTTATCCCGTCCGCTGACTCCAAAAGATTGGAAAACAGGCTCAGCTGTGAAAGATAAACCAGTGGCTATATCAGGTGTTGCAGGCAAAAGCGCCGCCAAAGGTGCCAGAGAAAATCTTAAAACAATTCTTGGTTTTATATCCGTGAAAGTAAAAGGGGACATAGGTACAGGTGTTTCTCTTACACAAGATGCATACCAGACAGATATTTTAAGTTTATCTCTGGAAGACAAAGTAAAGCTTTCAGCACAGGTTGAGGAATTTCTGGCACAGATATAGTTGTTTACAATATTTTACAAATTTACTGTTGACAAATCTTTGTCAAAGTGGTATAAGTATAGTATCACATAATTGTGATATAGATAGAGGCGCGGTCGAGATGATTAATCTGTGGAGGGGGCACCCAGTGAAGCAGGCTAAAGGCAAAACCGCCGAAATCAGTGCAAAGGCATTTGTACAAGGTTGGTACAACGGTTAATACCGGATGTACTCCTGTTAAAAAACAGAGGAGCTATCAGAAACTTATAAACTATTGCGTTTTAAAAGGTTCTGCATAGCTGCAGAACCTTTCTTTTTTTAGAAAATTCTGCGCTTACAAAACATTTACTATTGCGGAGGAAAATTTTTATGAACACAATTTATTTTAATGGTAACATCTATGTAGAAAGAGATAGATTTGTAGAAGCTATGCTGGTTTCTGATGGTCTCGTACAGAAAATCGGTACACTTGAAGAAGTAACAGAAGGTCTTTGTCCAAAATGCGAAAAAGAAATGATTGACCTTGAAGGCAGAACAGTAGTTCCAGGCTTTAACGATTCACACTGTCATGCACTGAACACAGGTAGTGCACTTGCATGTGTAATTCTCCATGGTTCTACAGGTCTTTCCGAAATTATCGAAAAAGGTCGTGACTTCCTTGCAGCTAACCCACTTTCTGAAGGTGGTGTACTGGTAGGTCGTGGCTGGAACCAGGACTACTTCACAGACGAACACCGTCTGCCAACAAGATATGACCTTGACAAAATCACAACAGAATTCCCAGTAGTTTACACACGTGCATGTGGTCACATGCTGGTATGTAACTCCAAAGCTCTGGAAGTTGCAGGCATCACAAAAGATTCTCAGCCACTGCCAGGCGGCGAACTGTACAGATTTGAAGATGGTGAACCAAACGGCCAGTTCTCTGAAAATGCACAGAGAGTTATCCAGAACATCATCCCAGTTGATACAGCTGAATCACTGTCCAACAAACTGAACATCGCTATGGCATACGCAGCAAGCCTTGGTATTACAACAGTTCAGACAAACGATATCGGTCGTGATGAATGGAGACTTACAAACGAGGCATTCGAACTTACATATGCTAACAACCCTAACGCTATCAGAACATACAACCAGTGCACATTCTCTGACCCTGTGACATATCAGGATTTCCTGGATGCAGGTCACGTAACAGGTTCTGGTAACGATATGATGAAATATGGTCCGCTGAAAATGTTTGTTGACGGCTCACTTGGTGCTCGTACAGCTCTTATGAGAAACCCTTATGCTGACGATGCTTCAACTTGCGGTGTTTCAACAATTCCAGTTCCAGAATTTGAAGCTATGGTAAAAATGGCTGATGACAACAACTGTCAGGTTGCTGTTCATGCTATCGGTGATGGTGCTATTGAAATGGTACTCAACGCATACGATAAAGTTATCGAAAATGGCAATAACAAAAACCGTCATGCAGTTATCCACTGCCAGATTACAGACAATGAAATGCTTGAAAGATTCAAATCAAGCGATGTTCTGGCACAGGTACAGCCAATCTTTATCCACTATGATATGAACGTTGTTGCAGAACGTTGCGGTGAAGAACTGGCATCCACATCTTACGCATTTGGCGACCTTTACAGAATGGGTGTTCATACATCTTATGGTACAGACTCACCAGTTGAAAATCTGCAGCCATTTGAAAATATGTACTGTGCAGTTACAAGAAAACGTCTTGATGGCGCACGCACATACCGTGAAGACCAGTGTGTAGATATCTACGATGCAGTAGACCAGTATACAATCGGTTCTGCTTATGTAGAATTTGCAGAAAACAAAAAAGGCCGTCTTATGCCAGGCTTTATGGCTGACTTTGCAGTTCTTGACAGAAACATTTTTGAAGTTCCAGCAGATGAAATCAAAGATGTAAAATGTGTAAGAACAGTTGTTGGCGGCAACACAGTATTCCAGAGATAATATCAGACCAATAATCTGATTTAAGTACTTTCCCCCGAAAGCGGAGTGATTATTCACTCCGCTTTTTCCGTTCACCTGCTATAATATAGATGCATAATATAGCCCAAGAGGTGATGTTATGGTTTCTGATTTTTATCTTATTTTCCTTACAGCTCTGGCGATATTTGGGCTGTACAGTATTGTGAAAGAGGTAATGTTGTGTTTTAGGGCGGGGGATATTTCTGCTTTGCTGATTGTTGTGGATGGTTCTGATGAAACAATGGCTTATCAGTCTGCGGATTATATAAAAAATCTGTTGGCTGATGCAAATGTTGTAGTGCTGACAGATAAGCAGAATATTGGTGTTGATATTGAGACAAAAACAAAAGATGAATTAATGGAATATATCACAAATGATTTGTTTACAAAAAACTGAGTTTATTCTATAATATATCAAAGTATTCTTATTTTTTACAGGAGGTTCAGTTTGCAGGAACTTGACAGACTTGAAGGTACAATTTTATATATAACCTTTTCCAGTCAAGATACGGGTTTTACAGTTCTGGAGCTGCAGACTGAAGACGACTTGGTTACGGTAGTAGGAGAGATGATAGGTGTAGCGCCAGGCCAGCAGCTTGTTGTTCAGGGCAGTTATACAAATCATCCTTCTTTTGGTGTGCAGTTTAAAGTGCAGAATTATGAGGTTTCTTTACCAAGTGATGAAAATGCAGTCTATATGTACCTTGCCAGTGGCGCTGTAAAGGGAATAGGTCCTGTTATAGCCAAACGTATAGTAAAAGCTTTTGGTGAAAGAACACTGGAAATACTGGAATGTGACCCGGTACAGCTGGCAACAGTAAAAGGTATATCTTATCGTCAGGCTGTTGAAATCCAGACAGAGTTCAAAAGAATCTATGGTATTCAAGACGTAATTATGAACCTGTCCAATTACGGTCTGTCTGCAAGTCAGGCTATAGCTTTATACAGTGTCTATGGCCAGTCTACAACAGAAATAATCAGCACAAATCCGTATATTTTATGTAATGACCCAACATTCCTGCCTTTTGAACAGGCAGACAATATTGCCAATAAAATGATGATGGAGTACGACAGCCAGCAAAGAATAGCTGGTGGCGTGCTGTATGTTTTGCGCCATAACAGCCAGAAAGGGCATTGCTGTGTTCCTTATGACAGGCTGGTGGAGACAGTTTCAGCTTTTATAGGTGTAGAGCCTGAAAAAGTGGAAAATGTCATCGAAGAAAGATGTGATGTGGGTGAACTGTTTACAGAAGAAATCAACGACAGGATTTTTGTATATCTGGCACAGCTTTATGTGGCAGAACTTGTAAGCTGTCAGAAACTTGCACAGTTATTGACAGTGAAGCCTAAAACCAACATAGATATAAAATCAACTATCAGAACTGTTCAGGACATTCTGAATATCAAATATGCACCAAACCAGATAAAAGCCCTTGAAAAAGTGGCATCCAGTTCGGTTTCTATAATTACAGGTGGACCTGGTACAGGTAAAACCACACTTGTTAAGGGCATCATCACCATGTTTGAAATGCAGGCAGATGTTGTCAGCTTGTGTGCGCCTACAGGTCGTGCCGCAAAACGATTAAGCGAACTTTCGGGCAAAAATGCCAAAACAATCCACAGACTGCTGGAGGTTGTGCCTGGCTCCAAAAATGATATCAAATTCCAGCGCAACGCTGAAAATCCTATTCCATGTGATGTTCTTATTGTAGACGAATGTTCTATGGTTGATATTGTTTTGTTCAGCCAGCTTATCACTGCAGTAAAAGATGGCTGTCGTGTTGTGCTTGTAGGTGACTATAATCAGTTGCCTGCTGTTGGTCCGGGCAATGTGCTGAAAGACCTGCTGGATTCTGACATAGTGTCAAATGTACAGCTTACAGATATTTTCCGTCAGGCACAGGAAAGCGATATAGTTGTAAATTCCCACGCCATTAACCAAGGTGTGTACCCTAAAGCTGGTGGCAGGACAGGAGACTATTTCTTTATTGAATCTGGTGAAAATGTGGAAAGTTATATCACAGGTCTTGTGCAGACAAGACTTCCACGTGCCTATGGTTTTGACAGTTTTGAAGATATACAGATTCTTTCACCGTCAAGAAAAAGGCGTGGTGGCACAGTAAATCTTAATGCTACATTGCAATCTGCCCTGAACCCTGAAGATAAATCAAAGCCTGAAATTGCATTTAACGGCATAATTTTTCGCCTTGGTGATAAGGTTATGCAGATAAAAAACAACTATGATTTGCAGTATGTCCGTGACAATGGCGAAACTGAAATAGGTGTTTTTAACGGCGACATTGGTCAGATAATCGGTGTGGACAGATTTAACAAAACACTTACAATCAAGTTTGATGACAAGACCTATGTTTACACACAGGAATTTTTTACCCAGCTGGAACACGCCTGGGCTGTAACAGTGCATAAAAGTCAGGGTAGCGAGTTCAAAGCGGTTATACTGTGCCTTTCAGACACACCTAATGAACTGCAATACCGCAACCTGCTTTATACTGCATTTACCCGAGCAAAAGAACTGCTGGTTGTGGTAGGCAAAAGCGAAATTATGTTACGGATGGTTCAAAACAGCAAAAAACAGCTGAGATTTTCTGGTGTAAGACATTTTTTAGAGGAATATAATGGTTGATTTTCTGAAAAGGATATTTATAGTTCCAAAATGTATGAGATGCTTTAAGCCTGCAGACAGCAATAATCTCTGTGATAAATGCAGGCTGGAGCTGGAAAATTGCAGAATTAAAAATCCACAGTTGCCTGTAAACAAGAAGTTGTCAAATGTGGATGGTCTGTTTGCGTCATATAAGTATGAAAATGCGGCAAAAGATGTGATAACAGGTGCAAAGTTCCGAAATCCGGCGGCTTTTCTTACATCATTTTTAGATGATATTTCCATTGACATAAAAGCCATTTTGGAGCAGAATAATATAGATATGATAGTGGCAGTTCCATACCACAAATCAAAGCTGTACACACAGGAATTTGACTTGCCACAGGAAATGGCAAAGAGAATATCACGGTGCAGTAACACAGAATACACACAATGTATTATTAAAATAAGAAAAACAAAGAAACAACATAATCTGCCTAAAGATAAAAGAAAAGTAAATCTTGTAAATGCATTTGAAGTGAAACAGAAACTTGATGGCAGAAAAATACTTGTTATAGATGATGTGGTTACCACAGGCGTCACAGCATCCTACGTTGCAACAGATTTAAAGATTGCAGGGCGGGAGAAAGTGTATGTCTGGGCGTATACTTTGAATATAGAGAAAGGAAATACATAAATGGCAAACACAAATGATATCGGTATTGACCTTGGCACTACCAAAGTTATGATTTATAAAGAAGGCGAAGGTGTGGTTCTTAACGAGCCAAGTGTTGTTGCCTATGATGCCAACACAGGTAAGCCATTTGCTTTCGGCGACGAAGCATTCCTGATGGTTGGTAAAACACACAAAAATATAGTTGCAGAATACCCACTGAAAGATGGTGTTATCTCTAACTACACACTTACAAAAGAAATGGTAAAATATTTTATCAGCAAAGCATACAACTCAAAGGTTATGAAACCAAGAGTATGTATCTGTATCCCAAGTGCAGTTACAGGTATTGAAGAAAATGCAGTAGTAGACGCCGCAGTATCTGCAGGTGCAAGACAGGTTTTCCTTATTGAAGAACCTATTGCAGCTGCTATTGGTGCTGGTATTGATGTTATCAAAGCTAATGGTAACATGATTGTTGATATCGGTGGCGGTACAACAGACGTTGCTGTAATTTCTCTTGGCGGTATCGTATGCTCAAAATCCATCAAAATGGCTGGCAATACTTTTGACAGAGAAATTGCAAAGGCACTTAAGAACAAATTCAACTTTGTTGTAGGTCAGCGCACAGTTGCAAACCTTAAACACGAAGTTGCAAACTGTATGCCATCTGAAGGCGAAAATGTTGTGTTCAAAGTAAAAGGCATGAATCTGCTGAAAGGTCTGCCAGGTACTCTTGAAATTTCCACAGCAGACATTTACCCAGTTATTGAGCCAATTCTTGAAGAAATTCTGGCAACAGTAAAACAGGTACTGGAAGTAACACCACCAGAACTTTCAGGCGACCTTTACGAAAACGGAATTATGCTTACCGGTGCAGGCGCAAAAATCAAAAATCTGGACAAATATCTTGAATCACATCTTACAACAAGAGTGTTTCTTGCAGACGAAGCTGAAAAATGTGTTGCAAAAGGCACAGGCAGAGCTTTTGACCTGGAAGGTAAACTGGAAACAGGCTTCCGTGATGTAACACCTGGTTTCTCAAAATAAACTGAATTTATAAATAAAAAGGCGAATGGTTGATATTCGCCTTTTGTCGTGTAAATATGGAATATAAAGTTATAAAAGACAACAGAAGAAAAAAGATGGTTATGACAGTGGAAAAGGACGGCACTGTTCTGATAAAGGTGCCTAAATGGACACGAAAGTCTGCCATAGACAAATTTTACAGGTCAAATCTTCTGTGGATACAGCAGAAAAGGCAGGAAAATCTGCAAGATAGCGGGGAATATATCCACCTGACACCAGAAAATATTTCACACTTAAAGAAAAAAGCGAAGGCTGTTTTATCACTTAAAACAGCCTATTACGCCGGCATAATGGGTGTGGAGTACGAGAATATCAAAATAACATCAGCGAAAAAACGCTGGGGTTCCTGCAAAAGAGCAGGGGATAAATACAGCATCTGCTATTCGTGGCGCACCATGCTGCTGGAAAACAGATGTCAGGACTATATTGTTGTACACGAACTGGCACATATTCTGCACTTTAATCATTCAAAACTTTTTTACAATGAAATCGAAAAAGTTCTGCCTGACTGGAAAAATATTGAAAAACAGGTGGATTCTTTTAAAGATATATATCTGTATTAATCTTTTATCAGTTGTGAAAAACACAAAAATATGGTAAAATAAATAGATTAATATTGGAGAGTGAATAATGGATTTTACAAAAGCAACTCAACTGAGAAAACAATATATTACACAACAGTTTTCCCATATGAACAATATGCAGCAACAGGCAGTTTTTCATATAAAAGGACCACTGCTGATACTTGCAGGTGCAGGCAGTGGTAAAACCAGTGTACTCATCAACCGCATTTCAAATATGGTTCGTTTTGGAGACAGCTATAACAGCCCATATTTCCCAGGCAATGTAAGTGAAGAAACATTGCAGGCCCTTGAAAATGCTGTTGCCGACGGCACAAAGCTGGATTTTGAAACTGAAACCAGCCTTGCCACAGGTAAGATTTACCCATGGAATATTTTGGCAATCACATTTACAAACAAAGCGGCAGCTGAACTCCGTACAAGACTTGAAGTATCTCTGGGCGAAGCTTCCCGTGATATTATGGCCAGCACATTCCATTCTCTTTGTATGAGAATACTTCGCCGTGACGGTTATCTGCTGGGTTATCGGAGAGAATTTACTATCTATGACACAGACGACCAGAAACGTGTTATGAAAGAGGTAATGAAAGACCTTAATATCGACGATAAATTTGTACAACTGAAAGTGGCTATGAACAGAATTTCAGGCTATAAAGATAAACTTATCGGACCTGCAGAAGCTGAAAAATATGCCACAAATACCCACGAAAAGCTGATTGTAAGATGTTATGAAGAATATCAGTCACGTCTTAAAAAAGCCAATGCAATGGACTTTGACGATTTGATTTACAACACAGTAATGCTTTTTCGTGCCAGCAGTGAAACACTGGAATACTATCAGAACAAATATCGTTACATAATGGTAGACGAATACCAGGATACATCCACAGCCCAGTTTGAACTGGTAAATCTTCTAGCACAGGGACATAACAACCTGTGTGTAGTAGGTGATGACGACCAGAGTATCTATCGTTTCCGTGGTGCTACAATCGAAAATATCTTGAGCTTTGAAGAGCAGTTCCCAGATTCAAAGGTTATCCGTCTGGAACAGAACTATCGCTCTACATCGAATATCCTTAATGCCGCCAACAGTGTTATTGAAAACAATAAAGGCCGTAAAGGTAAAACACTGTGGACATCTACTTCCGGTGGTGAAAAAGTTAAAATTTATCATCTGGATAAAGAATTTGACGAAGCAACCAATGTTGTTTCCATAATTGGTGACAATGTTAAAAAAGGCGCAAAACTTTCGGACCATGCAATTCTTTACAGAATGAACATGCAATCTTCCAACATGGAAAATGCCCTTGCAAGAAGTGGTATTTCTTACAGAGTTATCGGCGGTCATCGTTTCTATGACAGGGCTGAAATCAGAGATATTATGGCATACATCCACATTGTGGTAAACCCAACTGACAATCTGCGTCTGAAAAGAATTATTAATACTCCAGCCAGAAAAATCGGCAACACCACAATCAGTACACTGCAGGAAATTGCAGATGAAAAAGGTGTAAGCATGGTACAGGTGCTATACAATATGTACGACTATCCACGCCTGTCACGTGCACTTGCTCCATTGAACAACTTCCTTAACATCTATCGCTCACTGCTGGAACTTTACCGCACTCGTCCGATGGAAGAGTTCGTACCTAATCTGATTAAAATCACAGGTTATGAACAGATGCTCAGTGAAATGGGTGAAGAAGGCAGAACAAAGCTGGAAAATATCGGTCAGTTGGTTTCCAACATTCAGGCTTATAAAGATATGAATGAAGATGCCACACTGGAAATGTTCCTTGAAGAAGTAAGCCTTATCAGTGATATCGATAACTATGATGAAAATGCTGACAGTGTAACACTTATGACCATCCATTCTGCAAAAGGTCTGGAATTCCCATATGTGTTCCTTGTAGGTGTTGAAGAAGGTATCTTCCCGGGTGAAATGTCACGTTACAATCAGGACGATATTGAAGAAGAACGTCGTCTGCGGTATGTTGGCATCACACGTGCAAAGAAAGAACTGTACATTTCCCATTGCAGTGAAAGAATGGTTTTCGGTCAGACAAAACGCCCACTACCATCAAGATTTATTGAAGAAATGGATAAATCTGTATGCGAAATGATTGATAAACGTCCTAAAATCAACAGGGTGGAACCACTTAACAGAGCTACTGTAGTAAGCACAAAATCACCATACAGCAGAAACTCTTTCCTTGAAAATTCATCAATCGCACCTAAAAAACCTGCACAGCCTGCGGCGGCATCTTTAGGCAAAAAAGTGTTTGCAGTTGGCGACAGGGTGAAACACAATGTATTTGGTGAAGGTGTTGTGGTAAAAATCACGCCGATTGCAAATGACTCTATGCTGGAAATCACATTTGAAAGCGTAGGCACAAAAAAGGTAATGGCAAACTTTGCCCCTATTTCAAAAATTGATTAATTAAATTTTAACGAATATATAAGAAGAGGTTTATTATGAAAGTAAAACTGATTGCTCATACTCCAAACCCTGAAAAAGTTGTTGCAGCAGCTGCAAAACTTTGCTACTCCAATGCACAGATTGACACACTTCTGGAAGGTCTTACAGAAGAAAAAAGCAAAGAATTTGTAGAAATGCTTGCTTCTCTTGGTCACGAAAGCCCAACAGAACACGCCAGCTTTACATTTGCTATTGAAGGCGTTTCCCGTTCTCTGCTGGCACAGATTACACGCCACAGAATCGGTTCTTACTCTGTACAGAGCCAGAGATATGTAAATCTGAAAGAACCAGAATTCGTTACACCACCAGAAATTATGGACGACCCTGTTTCTCTGGAAGAATTCAACAACTCCATGGCTATGGCTGCTGAAAACTACCAGAAAGTAACAAAACTGCTTAAAGAAGCACATAAAGAAAAATTTATGGCACAGGGTATGGACGAAAAAACTGCAAACCGTACAGCTGAAAAGAAAGCACTGGAAGATGCGCGTTTCATTCTGCCAAATGCATGTACAACAAAAATGATTGTTACAATGAACACACGCAGTCTTAACAACTTCTTCCGTCATCGTTGCTGCACACGTGCACAGTGGGAAATCAGAGAACTGGCAGATGAAATGCTGAGACTGGTTTGCGAAGTTGCACCAGCACTGTTTGTTCGTTCAGGTCCTCCATGTGTAGCAGGTCCTTGCCCAGAAGGTAAAATGAGCTGTGGTCGTATGATGGAAATGAGAGACAAATATGCACAGCTGAAAAATACAAAAGTTGGTGAATAATTATGGGTAAACTTATAGTTATCGAAGGTCTTGACGGTTCAGGTAAAGGCACACAGGCACAGCTTTTGTTTGAAACTCTGGAAAAACAGGGCATAAAAGTGAAAAAAATCTCTTTCCCTGTGTACTCCAGTGATTCATCTGCACTGGTAAAAATGTATCTTGCAGGTCAGTTTGGTTCAAAACCAGGCGACGTAAATGCATACGCCGCATCCAGCTTTTATGCAGTAGACCGCTTTGCCAGTTTTAAAGCAGACTGGGGCAAAGAATACAGTGAAGATTACATAATCATTGCAGACAGATACACTACTTCCAATGGTGTTCATCAGTGTTCAAAACTGGACGAAGAACACTGGGAAGATTTTATGAACTGGCTGTATGATTTTGAATATAATAAAATGGGTATTCCATCACCAGACTGTGTTATATATCTTGATATGTCACCAGAAGTTTCACAGAAACTTCTTTCAGGCAGATATCAGGGTGATGAAAGCAAAAAAGATATCCATGAAAAAGATACAGACTATCTGGCAAAATCCCGTCAGGCAGCCCGTTTCTGTGCACAGCACGACAACTGGCAGGTTATCCGCTGTGATAATGGCGAAAATCCGTACACTATTGAAGAAATCGCACAGCAGGTAATGGGAAAAATTGAACATTTACTTTAATTTATGCTGAAATTTAGAGATATTGAGATAAAGGATTATGAAAAAGTATCACAGCTTTTCATAGCATCTGGCATTGAAAACTGCGAGCATTGTTTTTCGACAATGCTTATATGGTCAAAGCGCCACGATGTTAAGATAGCTGTTGAGCAAAACACTGTTTTTATGCGCTCCTTTGGTAAAGAACATGTTTGGTATCTTTACCCACGGGGTGACATGGATAAAAAACAGGCTATAGAAAAAATAATCGCAGATGCTGATGGTAAAAAAATCAGCATCTACGGTATTGATGAAAGCAATGCCCTGTTTATGCAGAATGAATTTGGCGGATTGTTTAATGTTACAGAAGACAGAGACGGCTCTGATTATCTTTATAAAACAGAAGATTTAGCCACACTGAAGGGCAAAAACTACCAGAAAAAACGTAATCACGTTTCACGTTTTGTCAGAGAAAATCCTGACTATAAATTTATAAAAATTACAGAAGAGAATATTCCACAGGCGAAACAGTTTTTATATGACTGGTGCAACCGCTACAATGCTGACAATAGCTGGGACCTTGTAAGTGAACAGCAGGGTATAGAACTATTATTGGATAATTTTGATTATCTGAATCTTCTGGGGGCTATGATAGAAACAGATGGTAACATTGTTTCATTGTCGATAGCGGCACCTATAAATGAAAATATGGTGGATGTCCTGGTAGAAAAAGCATATCACGATGTAAATGGTGCCTATGCCATTATAAATCGTGACTTTGCTGCGAATTGTTTTGGCTCTTTCCAACTGATTAACAGGGAAGACGATATGGGGATGGAAAATCTGAGAAAAGCAAAACTCAGCTACTTCCCATATGAAATAAGAAAGAAATATCTGGCACAAACCAGATAAACAGGAGAAAAAATGCAGTTTTTAAAAGCTACAACAGAAGATATGCCACAGGTAAAGGAGTTGTGGACACAGATGTTTGATGATGGAACCCCTGGTTTTCCAGACTTTGTGTTTTCTTCCTGTAAACCAGAAAATTTTTATATCGCAAAAGACGGAGAAACTGTTGTTTCAATGCTGATTTCTATGGCTGATATGGAATATAAGGGTTGTAAAGGTTTCTACCTTTACTCTGCGTGTACTATGTCAGAATACAGAGAAAAAGGCATTATGAAGGAACTTGTGGCCTTCACTCTGGAAGATAAAAGAAAACAGGGCGTTACATTCTGCGTTTTAATGCCAGCCAGTGAAAATCTGTTTGATTTCTGGGCAGGACTTGGCTTTACAAACATCAGCAAAGTACGCCGTTGCAATCTTGATATAAAGAAAAACATCTGGACAAATGCACAGTTTGATATTGTGACAGCCTCACGTTTTAAAGGCATGAGAGATAAATTCTGTGATGAGCCATTTGTGCATTACACTGCCAAAGGCTATGAATCTTTTGCGTACAGCCATTATATTTCCGGTGGCAGTACTGCAGAAACAGAAGATGCCTATGCTGTGTATTATGCAGAGGGTGATACCCTGCGAGTGGTAGAACTGCTGGCAGTGTCCACCAACCACGCTGTAAAGCTTTTACAGGCCATAAGAGAGAAAACAGGCTGTGAAAAAGCAGAAGTTTATCTTTCGCCACAGTCCAACCTTTTCCTCGGTGAAGGAAAACTGGAAAATGACTGTGCAGTTTATGGTATAAACGAGGAAATTTATACTGGTCTTATAATTGAATAAAACATATTATAGTTAGGCACCTAAAATTTTTGATTCCATTTACAGAAATTTTGTGTTAAAATGTTAGTATTAATTTAAATTTGAAAAAGTATCAGAGGTGTTTAAAATGAGTTCTTCAACTAAAACAGTTGAACAAAAGAGGGAAGAGCGCCGCAAGTTTATGCTTGAAGGAAATCTTTTGAAAGTTATTCCTGTTATTGCATTGCCACAGGTTGTTTCAATGCTGATTGACTCCCTCTACAATATGGCTGACACATACTTTGTTAGCCAGTTAGGTAAAGCCGCTACTGCCGCTGTTGGTGTTAACGACTCCCTTATGATGATTATGCGTGCCATTGCTCTTGGTTTTGGTATGGGTGCGTCCAGCTACATTTCCCGTCAGCTTGGTGCTAAAAACCACGATGAAGCATCACGTGCTGCATCTACCACTTTGTTCACAGCCATGGGTATAGTTGCATGTATTGCCGCTGTGTTCTATATGTTCCGTGAACCACTGGTTATCCTTTTGGGCGCTACAGAAACATCAAAAGTATTTTCTATCGAATATGCGTCATGGATTCTGTTCTCCGCACCAATCACAGCTGCTACAGTTTGCCTTTCACAGACTCTCCGTGCAGAAGGCAGTACCACATTCTCCATGATTGGTTCTGTTTCAGGCTGTGTTATCAACATCTTCCTTGACCCATTGTTTATCAATGTGTTGGGTATGGGTGTTGCTGGTGCTGCTATTGCAACAGGTATTTCCAAATTTATCTCAATGATTATTCTGCTGATGCCATACTATCAGAGAAAATGTATTATTGATATCAAACCAAAATTCTTTACACCTAAAAAGGATCTTTACGCAGAAATTGCACGTATGGGTATACCTACAATGCTGCGTACCAGCCTTATGTCCATCTCCACAATCACAATCAACCGTACAGCCGCCACATTTGGTGACGCAGCCCTTGCAGCTATTTCAGTTGCAAACAAATCCCTGCGTTTTGTAGGTAGTGCAGTTATGGGCTTTGGTCAGGGCTTCCAGCCAATCGCTGGCTTCTGCTGGGGTGCTAAAAAATACAAACGTGTTAAAAAGGCATTCTACCTTACAAGCCTTATTGGTGTAGTTCTTTGTGCTACACTCGGTACATTCCTGTTTGCTTTTGCAAAACAGGCTATTACAATCTTCACACCTGAAGTTGACGTTCTTGACATAGGCATGCTGCTTATCCGTTCACAGTGTGTTGTTCTGCCAATGCATGTGTGGGTAATGATTGCCACAGGTCTTTTCCAGGCTCTTGGCAAACCATTCCAGGCTGGCTTCCTTGGCCTTTGTCGTCAGTTGTTCTCATTGCTTCCATGTGTAATCATTATGACACATTTCTGGGGTCTTACAGGTCTTTCACTGGCACAGGCAGCTTCAGACGTTGTATCCTTTACATTTGCACTTATCATGGTTATCCCTATGATGAAAGAGCTTAACAGACGTGCAGATACAGAAGGCGAAGATTAATCCCCGTTTTTATAAAGAGGAGAATTAAATTGAAAAAAATTATTGCTCTTATCTTTGTGCTGGGCATAGTTGTGGGTGGTGCTCTGGGCTTTTCAGCTCTGGGCGACATCAATGGCTCTGATAAACCTGGCACAGAAGTTACAATCGATGTTCCAAAAGGCAGTGGTGCCAATGCTATCGGTCAGATTCTGGCTGATAATGGCGTGGTAAAAAACAGCCTTTACTTCAAACTCTACACTAAAATGAACCCACCACAGAATCTTCAGTACGGTCAGTTCACTCTGGATACAAATATGTCCTATGAACAGATTATTCAGGTTCTCAGCACAGTACAGGATTTACGTCCTACAGTTACTGTTACTTTCCCTGAAGGTTTCACTCTTATTCAGATGGCACAGCGCATGGAAAACAATGGTCTGTGTACTGCACAGGAGTTTATTGACGTTGCCAACAATGGCGATTTCAGCCAGTTTGAATTCTGGAATAAAATCAAAGAACATGAACACAAGTTTATGAAAGGCGAAGGCTATCTTTACCCAGATACATACGAATTTTATGAAGATGATACTGTGTACAACTACGTTGAAAAAATGTACGAACATTTTGACAACCAGATTACACAGGAAATGTATGACCGCATGGATGAAATTGGCATGTCTCTGGACGAAGTAATCACACTCTCATCCTTTGTACAGGAAGAAGCAGGTCACGAAGAAGACCAGAAATATGTTGCAGCCTGTCTGCGCAATCGTCTGGAACCAGGCTCTACACAGCCACTGCTGGAATGTAATGTTTGCAGTTATATCAACGAACCAGGCAACTATGTTTACGACTATATCGTTACGTACTATGGCGGTGTAAACAAGGTGCCAGCAGGTATGATGGCGGCATACGATACATACAAAGTAAGAGGCCTGCCACCGGGACCAATTTCCAACCCTGGCATCACAGCTATCAAAGCAACTCTCTGGCCAGATGAAGGCTTTATGGCAGATGATTACTACTTCTTTGTAACAGACCTTACAGGTAAATACTGGTATGCACAGACATATTCACAGCATCTTGTAAACTGTGATAAAGCATGGTCTGTAAATGCATCCCTTAAAAAATAATAAAGGATTAATTTATGAACAAAGTTGAACTTTTGTCACCAGCTGGTGATATTGAGCGTCTTAAATACGCTTTTGAATACGGTGCAGATGCTGTTTATCTGGGTGCAGAAGAATACGGCATGCGTGCCGCACCAAAAAACTTTACACTTGACCAGCTGCAGGAAGCTGTAGATATTGCAAACAGTCTTGGTAAAAAGGTTTACCTTACACTGAACACAGTGCCAACAAATGAAGAAGTGGTAAGAATGCCAGAATTCATTAAAAAAGTGGCAGATATCGGTGTTCATGCTGTTATTGTTGCAGATATCGGTGTTCTTGCAATGGTTAAAGAAATTGCACCTGATATGGAAGTGCATGTTTCCACACAGGCAGGTATAGTAAACTATGTTTCTGCAAATGCCGCATATAAACTGGGTGCAAAACGTGTTGTTCTGGCAAGAGAACTGTCTTTTGAAGATATTATCACAATCAGAAAAAACACACCTGCAGACCTTGATATTGAATGTTTTGTACACGGCGCTATGTGTATGTCTTTTTCTGGCAGATGTCTGCTGTCCCACTATCTGACAAACCGTGATGCTAACCGTGGTGAATGTTCACAGCCATGTCGCTGGGAATGGACACTGCACGAAAAAACACGCCCAGGTATGGAATATGATATCGGCGAAAACGAAGGCGGTACATACATTATGAACGCCAACGACCTGTGCATGGGTCCTTATGTTGATATGCTGATTGAAGCAGGTATCTCCAGTCTTAAAATCGAAGGCAGAGCAAAAAGCTTCTACTATGTTGCATCAGTAACATCTGCATACAGAAAAGCAATCGATTCTTACTATGCGAATCCAGAAAACTGGCTGTGTCCACTGGATGTAATGGATGAACTGACAAAAACAAGTCATCGTCGTTACTCCACAGGCTTCTATTTCGGCCCAGAAAACGCTATCCAGACAACAGATACTTCTTCTTACGTAAGAGAATATGACCTGCTGGGTGTAGTTGAAGACTGGAAAGACGGTGTTCTTTACTGTTCACAGCGTGGTAAATTCAACCTTGGTGATGAAATCGAAGTGTTACAGCCAACAGGCGATACACTGAAATTTACTCCAAGCTGGATTAAAAATGCTGAAGGTGAAGAAGTACAGTCTACACCACATTCAAAAATGTCATTCACAGTTGACTGTCCGTTTGAAATCAGACCAATGTCAATTATGAGAAAAAAAGCTGAATAAAAAATTAAAGGCGACACTTTTTAGTGTCGCCTTTTTTGGTGCTATGCAAAAGGAATTAATTGTTTAAATGTATGTTTTAAAAATGATTTCATCTCTTCTTTATCATACCATAGATACTGCATACAAGCAGAAGAGAGATATTAATCACAGCCATTTTAATATCCATCCCCTTTAAAGACTGTATCACTACAAATATTTCTGCCACAGCGCAGAACAAAACGATTGCAAAATAAAAGGGGCGAGGAATATGATAGTGGGATTTTTCCCATTCTTTCTGAAAAATAAAAGGGAAGTTAACAGCTGAAATAATCAGCAGGATTGCTGACAAAGCCCCCAGTGCCATAGTAATGCTGGCCACCTGTGCCACAGAAATACCGCTTACGACAGGCAGGGCACCTATTATAAAAATAATGGCTATAGCTACATAATATGCACCGAACCTGTTCTGTTTTGCCAGCCATTTGGGTAGCCAGCCTTCTTTTACTCCGGCCATTACAGGCAAGGCAGAGTCCATTATACCAGCATTCATGGTTGTCAGCAGTGCAAATACAGGACCGAATATAATAAATAAATTATAGAACAATGGTGAAAAAACAGCCTTTGCTGTAACGGTCAGTGTATTTCCAGCTGTTTGTTCCAATGGTAATACAGCACCACTGGCAAAGCCTACTGCCACATAAATCAAAGTTGTTATTCCAGAAACTGTTATCATGGCAAGGGGAATGTTCTTTTGTGGAGATTGGGTTTCGGTTGAATAATTTGCAAGGGAGGCTATTCCGTCACAGGCATAACTCAACAGTACCACAGCTGTAAAAAATCCGTTTAAACCGCCTGTAAACATTTCGGAAGAAGACAAATCCATATAGCCTGTTTGAGTATTGGCTATACATACTGATGAAAATGCACCCAGAGCAAACAGTAAAAGGGGAGTAGCTATACTTTGAATTCTGCTCATCACATCTATGCCAAAAAGATTTGCAGCACAGAAAAACGCCCAGATAAGCAAGGTGACAAATTTGCTGTTGCTGTCAGGAACAAAATCTGCGATATAACTGCACAGTGCTATTACAGCTGTGCCACGCCGTGACCAGTTCAAAAGGCTCGATAAAGTGATAAGCCCACCATATTTCTGCCCTGCACAGCGGGTGATTATACCATATCTGCCGCCCTTTACCTCGATGGCAGATGTAATGAATATCACCGGTAAAATACGGATAAATGATAAAATACAGGCAACAAGAAATGCCAGCCATACGGAATAGCCTGTAACAGCCAACCGACTACCCACAATACTTACAACACCTGCGCCTATTACATGGCCTGTTCCTATCCATACCAGTTGTTTCAAATCTAATTTTGGGTTCATATTTTCTCCATAGTTTTATTTTAATTCTATGCAGAAATCAAAAATAAAAAGCACAGAGTTTTCACTCTGTGCTTTAGTCGGTATTATGTAATTACATCCAGTAAAGGTTTTCTTTGTCTGGGCTGCCAAATGCATTGATACAGAATTCCTGTGTTTTCTTGAATGCTTCCTGTGTAAATTCTTTTGCGCCAACTGGGCATTTAACTACACAGCTGTTACATTTAAGACAGAAAGATGCATCTTTTGCAAATTCTTTAGGGTCGTCTTTGCTGATAACGCCGTTTGGACAAGTATCTGCACACAGCATACAGCCGATACATGCGTCGCTTGTAGCTGGCAGAAGTGTGTTTGGTGCGCCGCCTTTTTCTTTGTATGGTCTTGCGCCTGGGATTGTACCTTCTGGCAGTTTTTTGCCTTCTTTGGAAACAACCAGTTTGATAAATTCTGCAGCACCTTCAAGGTCTTCTGCATCTGGTCTGTGGCCAGCAATCTGGTCGGAGAATGAGTGTCTGCCGATAACTGCGCCGCCAGCAATTACTACAAAGCCCTGTGCGTTCATCATATCTTCCATTTCAACAACTGCGTCGTCATAGTGGCGGTTGCCGTATGTACCGATAACTACACATGGTGTTTCGTCACCTTTAAGTGCTTCTACATATTCCAGACAAACTGTTGGGATTCTGCCGCCGTAGATAGGCAGTGCCAGAATAACAAGGTCTTCTTTACCAAAAGCTGGTGCTTTTTCTGGGTTTCTGTTTTCAGGTTTTGTGAAATCATATTCCACTACTTCTTTTTCCAGTGCTTTGCCCATAGCCTGTGCATATTTTTTACTTACATCAGTTGCACTGAAATAAACGAGATTTACCTTTTTAAATTCCATATTAATTCTCCTTTAACGTCCTTTAGTTGTAATCAACTGTCTTTTTAAATTATAGCATAATAATATTATTTTAGCAATAATCACCAGCGTTGGAAAAACAGGCGAGGGCAAGTTTTGAATAATATATATCTTTTTCTTTTCTTCGGTCGGTGGAATAATAAAATGTACTCATATCATCCCCGTCGCAGGACGACAGGGCAGTAATATCAAAAGAGGGGACATAAATACCACAGAATTTTTCTTTGCCAAAACAATCATCTATAATCAAAAACGTATGGGATTTATGCATATACAGTTTTTGTATATATTTATAAATAAAATTTTCACACCGCCCAGAGAAATCGTTAAGTAAAAGGCAATTCACACAATGCAGTTTTTCACCAGCAAAAGATTCTGCTTTTTCTTGGTTTATGAGGTTGCGGTAATAGTTAAAACCATATAGGCACAGCTGAACACCTGCATCGAAATATAGCATTTTATTGTAAAATCTGTGTAAAAACAATTTATTCACATAATTCACCCCTACTAATATAGTATGTAATGTTATGTTTGTGTGATAATCTGTTTGTAAAAATTCACAATCATGCATAGTATTTTTCAATATTTTTGTGCATTTGTTTGAAAAAAATTCTTGTATTATTTTATACTTGTAATATTTGTTTTTTTACTGTATTATTATTTATAGCGAAAAATAAAAAATTAAATTTTTCTGGAGGAATTTTACAATGGCAAAAGTTTTACTTGAAACATCTGCAAGACACATTCACCTTTCACAGGAACATGTTGATATACTCTTTGGTGCTGGTCACCAGCTCACACACAAAAAAGACCTTTCTCAGCCAGGCCAGTTCGCTTGCGAAGAAAGAGTAACAGTTGTTGGTCCAAAAAAAGAAATTAAAAACGTTTCTATCCTTGGTCCAGTTAGAAAAGAATCTCAGGTTGAACTGTCTGCAACAGACGCTCGTTCTATCGGTCTGAATGCACCAGTTAGAGAATCTGGCGTTCTGGAAGGTTCTGCACCTTGCAAACTGGTTGGTCCAGCAGGTGAAGTTGATCTGGAATACGGTGTAATCGTTGCAAAACGTCACATCCACATCACACCAGAAGATGCACAGGCTTTCGGCGTTTCCGACAAAGAAATCGTTAAAGTTAAAGCTGATTCCGAAGGCAGAAGCCTTATTTTCGATGACGTTGTAGTTAGAGTTTCTGCTTCTTACGCAACAGCTATGCACATCGACACAGACGAAGCTAACGCTTGCGGTGGCGCAACAGTTGGCGAAATCGTTAAATAATTTTATTTCACAAAGTTAAAGACTGCTCGAAAGAGCAGTCTTTTTATTTTATAATTTTCCAGTTGTATTTTTGTATCCATTTTCTTTCGCCCACAAAATGCAGGGTTTTGTTCTCTGTGCTGTTATCGCCAAATACATACTCCACATCAAAAGACATATAAATAGCTTTGTCCTTGTATGTTACATTCCTGCTTTCTCTTACAGGGGTTATAGTCACGGTTTCTGCATCATTTTCGTCAAGGTGATGAGTGAGAAATGCATAGTTTTCTTCAACCAAAGTATTTGCATACTGGTCAAATATCGCCGTTTCAAAACCACCACCACAGGCACCTGCATCAAAAGAAACAGGTTGGTTTGCGATAAATATTACAGTTACTATAAAGGTAATAACTACAGTGACGACTATCACAAGCAGGTAAGACCATAATTTAGGCAGTTTTCGTTTGTTTGTAATATTTGTATGTTCTGTACCTGTCACAAGATAGTCCACATCTGTTCCCAGCACCTGTGCCAGCAATATCAGATTGTCGGTGTCAGGCTTGGTTTCGTTTTTCTCCCATTTATGCACAGCCTGTCGTGAAATCCCCAACTGTACTGCCAGATATTCCTGCGTATATCCTTTGCTGTTTCGCAGTTGTGCAATTCTGCTGCCCATTGTCATTTTTATCACCTCACACTGATATTTTATCATTTTTCATAGTGTCCGTCCACCAACTATACGTCAACTGCAAGTTGACAGCCATAAAATTGTATAAACATATTGAATTTTTGAAAAATATATGTTAATATAGAATGGTTAAAGGACAGTGCTATACGCGTTGTCGGATATACAAAGAAAGCCGCACGAGGGCTGGCTGTGAACCGTGTCAGGTGGGGAACCAAGCAGCACTAAGCGGATTCTCCCTGCGATGCATAGCTTTCTTTGTATATGTGATAATGCGAAACGCTTCGGCGTTTATAGCCTGTCCTATTTTAAAATAAGGAGGTAAGTATATGCATATAGCTTTGTACAGAAAATACCGCCCAAAAACATTCAGTCAGGTAATTGGACAGAAATTTGTGGTAGAGGCACTGAAAAATCAGATTGCTGCAGGTAAAACTGGCCATGCTTTTTTGTTTACAGGTACCCGTGGTACAGGCAAAACTACCTGTGCAAAAATATTTGCAAAAGCAGTAAACTGCCTTAACCCGATAAATGGTGAACCATGTCTTGAATGTGATGTGTGTAAAGGTATTGAAAACGAGTCTATTTATGATGTCACAGAAATGGACGCTGCCTCCAACAACTCTGTTGAAGATATACGTGATGTACTTAACGAGGTAAACTATCTGCCTGTTATGGCAAAATATCGTGTTTACATCATCGACGAAGTTCATATGCTGTCTACAGCGGCTTTCAATGCTTTGCTTAAAACATTGGAAGAGCCACCAGCACATGTTATCTTTATTCTTGCAACAACAGAAATCCACAAAGTACCTGCCACTATTCTTTCACGTTGTCAGAGATATGACTTTACTAAACTTACGGTGGAAGATATTGCTGATGCACTGCTGGAAATTTCCAAAGCAGAAGGCATAAACCTTACTGCAGGTGCAGCTAAAATGATAGCTACTTTGTCAGACGGCGCTATGCGTGATGCAAACAGTATTCTTGATACATGTATCTCCATGGGCAATTATATTGATGAAGATATAGTTGCAAACCTTGTTGGTGTGTCAAAAGATGATGATATATTTGCATTTGCTGCAAACCTTATTACAGGGGATATGGCGGCATCACTGGCAACACTCCGTGCCCTTATTCAGCGCAGTGCTGATATCCGCCGTCTTTGCGAAGAACTTATAGCTCATTTCAGCAACCTTCTTATTGCAAATCTTGTGGGCAGCACACCACAATTGCTGAATATTTCACAAGAAAAATTTGACAGACTGAAAAGTCAGGCTGTGACCTGTTCACACAGCTTTATATCCTTTGCGTTGAACTGTTTTACAGATGCGCTGGATAATATTTCAAAAGGTCAGAACGCAAAAATTGCCATGGATATTGCGGTGTACACAATGTGTAACACACAGCAGATTCCACAGACAGTTTCTGCACGTCCACAGCCAGCTCAACCAGTGTCAGCACAGCCTGTACAGCAGGTGCAGACTGCTGTACCACAGCCAGCTGTTCAGCCCGTTGTAAGTGAACCAGTACAGACAAATACTGTGAAAGAAATACCACCGCAGCCAAAACCTGCACAGCCAGCAGTACAGCCGAAACAGGTGAATATCCCTGCAGAAGCAGAAGAAAAACCAGTTCCATTTGCTTGGTGGCAGGATGTTATCGACCAGATTGCAGATATTGATATTCCACTTCATTCCTTTATAAAAACATCCACTGCTTACCTTTACAAAAGCATTGTATATATAAAAGGCAATGAAGGTCTGAATAACTATATACGCACAAATAAAGAAGTTAACGGCATAATCAAAAATGCTATTTATAACGCGTGTGGCAAACGTTATAACATTGGCGGGTACAAAAATATTGCCAATATGTTTGTGGAAACACAGCATAACAGCCTTGATGATATCCTCGCTTTGAGAAACCTTGGCGTGGAAGTAAATATAGATTAATTTTTAAGGAGAATATATAAAATGAAAGCAAGATTACCAAAAGGTATGGGCGGCGGCCCACAGAACATGAACCAGATTATCAAACAGGCACAGAAAATGCAGGATGATATGAAAGCACTTCAGGACAGACTGGATGAAACAGAATATGTAGGTGAAAGTGGCTCAGGTCTTGTAAAAGCAACAGTTACAGGTAAACATGACGTTGTTGCACTGTCCATCGACCCAAGCGTTGTTGACCCAGAAGATATTGAAATGTTGGAAGACCTTGTAGCAGCAGCTGTAAACGATGCTATTACAAAAGCAAGAACAGAAAGCGAAGAAGAAATGGGCAAACTCACAGGTGGTCTTAACGTACCTGGTATATTCTAATTATGGCTCAGTACAATGCAGAGCCTCTTGAAAGGCTTATAAACAACTTTTCACGACTTAACGGCGTAGGCAGGAAAGGTGCCACACGTATGGCTTATCAGGTGCTTGCTATGGACGAAAAAGATGCGGCAGAATTTGCAGCAGCTATTATGGATGTCCACAGCAAGATTAAACGTTGTCCTGTATGCCGGAACTATACTGACAAGGATATCTGTCCTATCTGTTCATCAACAAAAAGGGACAATTCTGTTATCTGTATAGTTGAAAGCCCGCGTGATGTTTCCACATTTGAAAAAACCAGAGAGTACAAAGGTCTTTACCACGTGCTTCACGGACTTATTTCACCTATGGACGGCATTACAGCAGAACAGCTCACAGTAAAAGAGCTGTTGGCAAGATTGCAGGATGAAACAGTAAAAGAAGTTATAATGGCTACAAGTTCAACTATTGAAGGTGAAACCACAGCCATGTATATTTCCAGACTGGTTAAACCGCTTGGTATTAAAGTTACCCGTCTGGCATATGGTCTGCCAGTTGGTGCTTCTCTTGAATATGCTGATGAAGTAACACTTTACCGTGCACTTGAAGGTAGAAGAGAAATTTAAAACTTAACACAAAACCACAGCTTTTTGCTGTGGTTTTTAATTTTTGTTCGCCAGTGTAAAACATTTGTATTAATTATTATACATTTTGCATATTGTATTTGGTTACAATATACTCTACAATAAATATATTATTACTCATTGTAGTTATAGAGAGGTATTGGAAATGGCTAAAAGATTTTTATTGGTAGATAGTGACGTATTGCCAGATGTGTTTATGAAGGTTGTAAAAGCTAAAGAGCTTTTGGCAGCCGGAAATGTTAAAAACCTGTCTGCAGCGGCAAAGGAAGTGAATATTTCACGCAGTGCGCTGTATAAATATAAAGATAAAATTTTTGATGTAAGCGAAACAAAGACAGTAGTTGCTGTTCATGTTGTACTTATGGACGAGCTTGGTGCATTGCAGAAACTTCTGCAGATTATTGCACAGTATAATGTAAGTATTGTTACTATCACACAGGCCGCACCTGTTGATGGCACAGCCGCTGTATCTCTCACACTTAAAGTTAAGGATATGGTTGGCGATGTTGATTCACTTGTTGAAGAAATGAACAAACATCGGTTTGTAGTTACTGCAAAACGCATTATGCAGGATGTATAATCTATGGCGTACGTTGTAAAGTATATAGATAACTGCGCTAAAAACGGCATAGATATTTATCCGCTTCTGCTTAAAGATTTGCAGATGGGCAATAAAGTTGTGCTTGTGTGTAATAAGGCGAATGTTTCACTGTACACATCAGATGATATTGTTCCTGTAAAATCCGTTGAAGAAATAAGAAAGACATCAGCCAATATTATGCTGATGTCTTTTGAAAAGAATGTAGCGGTTTCTGCTGTGGAATCAGCCCGGAAGCTTCGTGCAGTAGAATGTCAGGTGTATATCAGATATGATGGCATACTTACAGCAGACCCTGATGTTACCGATATGGCTGTTCGCCTTGACAGAATAGACTATGACGAAGTGGTGGAGCTTTGCCACAGCGGTTACACAGGTGTATCCATGGATATGGTGGAATCAGCAAAAAAAGCTGGTGTTGTTCTTCATATTCTTCCTTTTGATAACCCTGCTGCACAAGGCACAATAATAAAAGAAGTTATGGCATTTGGCAGTGCAACTGTAAAGGGGATAATCAAGGAACCGGATATCTGTATAGTTTCATTGAGAGAAATTCCTGATGTTTCCGGTATTTCTTATCATATTTTTCAGGCAGTAAGTGATGCTGATATAAACGTGGATATGATTTCTCTGCCTGCGTCTGATTATGGGAGACAGGATATCAGCTTTACCATTCACAAGGAAGACAAGGAATCTGCTGAAAAAATATTGAAAGAAAAACAGGCAGAACTCGGATATTCTGATGTTGTAATCAAAGATGATGTGGCAAAAATATCTGTGGTGGGCTCTGGTGTAAAAACCAGCAAAGGTGTTGCTGCCCATGTTTTCAGGATACTGTACGAGAATGATATAAGCGTGAGACTTATCAGTACCAGCGAGATTAAAATCAGCGTTTTTGTCGATAAAGCAGATGCTGACCTTGCTGTGCACAAAATTCATAAGGATTTTATAAAATGATTTTTAAATCGGCTCTGTAAAGGGTCGATTTTTTTATTTATTTTTATATTCGATTGTGGTACAATGACTATTTAGTAAGATTATTATTAAACTGGAGATATTATGAACAGACAATCTATCGCACCTAAAGCATATATTACGGTGTTACCTAATGAAAAGTTCAAAAGAAACCGTATCAGCATTAATCTGATAGTGCCAAACTCAAGGGAAAAGGCCACAATGTATGCACTTATGCCTGGTCTTATGGAAAGAGCATACGAAGATTACCCTGATATGCAGATTTTTTCCAGAAAACTGAACAGAATGTATGCGGCACAGCTGTCTGTAGGTACTGCTGTAATCGGTGCAAACCGCTGTATGCGTTTTACAGTACAGGGAATAAAAAATGAATATTGTATAAATAATGAAGACCTTCTGGCACAGCTTTGTGACGTGCTTCTGGGGGTAATTTTCCGCCCTTGCCTTGAAGATGGCGCTTTTGTAAGTGACTGGGTAGAAGTGGAGAAATTTAAACTCCGTGAAGACATCGAAGGCGAAATAAACGACAAACGTGGCTACTGTGTAAAAAATGCCAGAAGAAAATTCTTTGGTGATGGCCTCAATGGCGTAGAAAGAATGGGTTATCTTGAAGAAATAGATGGCATCACACCAAAAATGCTGTACGACTGCTATAAAGAAATGCTGGATATGGCGGTGGTTGAAATTCTTATTACAGCCAACAATCCTGATTCTGCAGTGGAAAAACTTGCACAGGCATTTTCTTTCCAGCGCTCTGCACAGGCTGAAATTCTGCCTGTAACAGCCGTTGAGCCAAAAGAAGCAGAATTCTATACAGAATCAATGGATACAACACAGGGGAAAGTATGCCTTGTATACACAACAAAAAGACTGCTTACAGAAGATGAAAGATATCATATGCTGGTGGCATCTGCTCTTTATGGCGGCACTGCTTCATCCAGACTGTTTAAAAATGTAAGGGAAAAACAGTCCCTGTGCTATTACTGCGCCGCAGGTTTCAACGGCTTTACATCAAGTATGAGCGTCGACTCTGGTGTTGAACATCACAACACACAGCGCACCATAGATGCAGTACAGGTTGAACTTAAAAATATGGTTGAAGGTGAAATCACAGAGGAAGAAATCAACCAGACAAAACTGATTATTAAAAATAGTCTTAAATCAAACTATGACGGACTCCACGGTCTTGAAGCATGGTACCTTAATGAAGCTATCCGTGGCACAGCATTTACTCCTGAAATGGTTATGGAAAGGGTAGAAAAGGTTACGGCTGACGACATCAGAAATGTTCTTGGTCTGTTGAACCTCAATGTTGTATATACAATCTCTAAATAAAGGAAAAAATATGTCAGAAATCAGAAATAATATATTAAATGAAAGCTATCAGCTTATAAAGACAGACAGCGGTCTGCATATAGCCTGCTATAATATGCCGGGCTATAACGCTGTGCATGCTGTTTTTGCCACAAATTTCGGCTCTGTGGACAGAAGCTTTGTGATGAACGGCCAGAGATACGATATCCCTGCTGGTGTTGCACACTTTCTTGAACACAAAATGTTTGAAAACGAAGATGGCGATGCTTTTGACAAATATGCAAAAACAGGTGCAAATGCAAATGCGTTTACATCTTTTGACAAAACCTGTTATATTTTCACAGCAACAGATAAAGTGGATGAATCTCTGGATATTCTGCTGAATTTTGTTACTACACCATATTTCACACCACAGACAGTTGAAAAAGAACAGGGCATTATCGGTCAGGAAATCAAAATGTATGACGACAGTGCAAACTGGCGTATGCTCTTTGGTGTTCTGGAAGGTCTGTTTGTAAACCATACAGTACGTGATGATATTGCAGGTACAGTGGAAAGTATTTCCTATATTACAGATAAAATGCTGTACGACTGTGCAAAAGCATTCTATTCACCATCACAGATGTTCCTTTCCGTAGCTGGTAATATCACAGCAGATACAGTTCTGGCGGCATGTGAAAGAGCAGGTTTCAAATACGAAGTTCTTGAAGTGGAAAGACTTGGCACTGAAGAACCAGACGAAATCAATTACACAGAAAAAAGCATCAATATGCCTGTGTCCCTGCCACTTATCGCAGTTGGCTACAAGGAAAAAATGTCCAATCCTGTAACTATCAAAGAAGAACTTTGCGGTGAAATCATTATGGATGTTCTGTCTGGCTCCACAAGTAAGCTGTTCAACAAACTGTATGACAGAAACATTGTAAATGGCACTTTCGAAGGTGAAATCTTCTCAGGCACAGACTACTATGCTACAATCATTTCAGGCGAAACAGCATATCCTGATGTACTGCTGAAAGAAATTGAAATGGCCATTGAGGAACTGAAAACTGAAGGCGTTACAGAAGAAGATTTCCTTACCAGCAAAAACTCCATGTATGGCAGTATGATTGTTGATTTTGAAAATGTGGAAGAGGTTGCCACAAATATGGCATCAGCATTTTTCAAAGGCAGAACAGCATACACAGCACTGGAAACTCTCAGCGGTATCACACTGGAAGATGTAAACACCCAGCTGAAAAATATGTTCAGGGCTGACAAACGCACAGTGTTTACAGTTATGCCACTGGAGGGTAAAAATGATTAATCACGTACAGTTCCCAAAACTTGGCATTGAACTTACAATCAACCGTGTGGCTTTTTCTATTGCGGGTTTTGATATATATTGGTATGGCATTATATTTGCTTTTACAATCCTGCGGGGGGCTTCAATGGCGCTTTATCTGGGGAAAAAGCTGAATATCAATGACGATGATTTTATAGATATTATCATGATAGGCGCAGTCTGTGGCATAGTTGGTGCCCGTGCATATTACGTTGCTTTTGCCCCATTTGAATATGAAACATTATGGGATATGATAAATCTGCGAGACGGCGGTATAGGTATTTATGGTGGTCTTATTGCAGGTCTTACTTCAGGCTGGTTTTTGTGCAAATGGAAAAAAATCAACTTTCTGGATGCAGCAGACTGTGTGTTCACAGGCTTCCTCTTTGGTCAGACTTTTGGTCGCTGGGCAAACTTTATGAATCAGGAAGCATTCGGCACAAATACAACAAACATTTTTGGTATGATAAGCGAAGCCACTACCAGATATCTCACACGTGTTGCACCATACCTTGCACAGCAGGGAATTACAGTAGACCCTAATATGCCTGTACACCCTACGTTCCTTTATGAATCTGTATGGTGTTTAATCGGCTTTATAATTCTTTTCAGCTATTTCAGACACAGAAAATTCAAAGGCGAAATGCTGTGTATGTCTGGCGCATGGTATGGTTTTGGCAGATTTTTTATCGAAGGTCTGCGTACAGACAGCCTTGCAACAAATGGCGGTCTGAGAACAAGCCAGATTATCGCAGTTGTTACAGTGCTTGTAGCAGTTGTGTTTATAGTATATAATCAAATAAAGATAAACAAAGCAGAAAGGGAAGTTGAAAATGGATAATAAAATTATCAGCGGTAAAGAGGTTTCAGCATTTATTAAATCTCAGGTAAAAGAAGAAGTTGTTTTGCTTAATGAAAAAGGCATCTATCCAAAACTTTCTGTTATTATTGTTGGTGAAAATCCAGCCAGCCTGTCCTATGTAAAAGGCAAGCACAAAGACTGTGCAGAATGTGGCATTATTTCAGAAAACATTGCAATGGATGAAACAACTACACAGGAAGAACTGCTGGCCGAAATAGACAGATTGAATAAAGATGAATCTGTTCACGGTATCCTTGTACAGCTGCCATTGCCAGCACATATTGATGAATATGCTGTTATCAATGCTATTGCGCCTGAAAAGGATGTGGATGGTTTTACAGCAGTAAATGTTGGTAATATGAATATTGGCGAAGATTGCTATACACCATGTACACCACAAGGGTGTCTGGATATGCTGGACTATGCAGGTGTTGACCTGACAGGCAAAGATGTAGTGGTTATCGGTCGCAGTAACATCGTAGGCAAACCAGTTGCTGTGCTGGCACTTCAGCGCAGTGCTACAGTTACAATCTGCCATTCAAAGACAAAAAATATTGCAGAAAAAACACGTCTTGCAGATGTTGTTATAGTTGCAGTAGGTCGTGCAGGTTTCCTTACAGGCGATATGCTGAAGCCTGGCGCAGTAGTAATTGACGTAGGTATTAACAGAAACAGTGAAGGCAAACTCTGCGGTGACGCTGACTTTGACTCCTGTATTGATGTGGTTTCAAAGATTACACCAGTACCTGGTGGCGTTGGTCTGATGACAAGAGCAAACCTGTTGAAAAACACTATAAAAAGTGCAAAAAACTGTTTAAAATAGCGAAAAAATTGGCATTTTCTTATTGACTTTTACTATAGGTTTATGCTATTATATTTAAGCCGCATGTAAATGGTTAATTAAGTTATATATAATTGATATATACACCTGGTTCAGCGAGACTTATTTAATGAGAGGGTATTAAAATGAAAGCAGTATTTGTTACTGGTGGCAAACAGTACTCTGTTTGCGAAGGCGATGTAGTATTCATCGAAAAACTTGATGTACAGGCTGATGAAACAGTTACTTTCGAAGAAGTTCTGTTCGTAGGCGAAGGTGCAGACGCAAAATTCGGCACACCTGTTGTTGAAGGTGCTAAAGTTGAAGCTAAAGTTCTGAAAAACGGCAAAGGCAAAAAACTTAACATCATCACATACAAACCTAAAAAAGGCTCTTCCAGAAGAATGGGCCACAGACAGCCATACACAAAAGTAGAAATCACTAAAATTGTTGGTTAATTTTCATAAGGGAGGAATTGAATAATGGCACATAAGAAGGGCGTTGGTTCTACAAAGAACGGTCGTGATTCTGAATCAAAAAGACTTGGTGCAAAAAGAGCAGATGGTCAGGTTGTTAAAGCTGGCAACATCCTCGTTCGCCAGAGAGGCACTCACATTCACCCAGGTGAAAATGTAGGCCGTGGCAGCGATGATACACTGTTCGCACTTATCGATGGTACAGTAAGATTTGAAAGACTGGGCCGTGATAAAAAACAGGTAAGCGTATACGCTAAATAAGTTGGCAATCAACCCGGACTTTATATAAGTTCGGGTTTTGTTTTTAAGTATAAACACAATCTTTTTAATGATAATATATATTGATATTACAACGAAAGGGGAGAGGTAAATATGGCTATTCAGTTTGTTGATGTTGCCAGAATTCGTATTAAGGCAGGCAATGGTGGCAACGGTGCAGTTGCATTCCACCGCGAAAAATATGTTGCCGCAGGCGGTCCTGATGGTGGTGACGGCGGTAAAGGTGGCGATATCGTTTTCCGTGGTGAAAGAAACCTGTCCACACTGATGGACTTCCGCTACAAACGTAAATATATTGCACAGAACGGTGAAGACGGCCGTGGTTCACGCCAGTCCGGTAAATCTGCTGAAAACCTTATTATCAAAGTGCCAATCGGCACTGTTATCAAAGATGCAGAAACAGGTCTTGTAATCGCTGATATTTCAGAAGAAAAAGACTATGTAATTGCAAAAGGCGGCAAAGGCGGTCTGGGCAACCAGCATTTTGCTACAGCTACACGCCAGATTCCAAACTTTGCAAAGCCTGGTTTCAGAGGTCAGGAAATGGACGTTACTCTGGAACTTAAACTTATTGCAGATGTGGGTCTTATTGGTTTCCCTAATGTAGGTAAATCCACACTTATCTCCACAATTTCATCTGCAAAACCAAAAATTGCAAACTACCACTTTACAACTCTTTCTCCTGTTCTGGGTGTAGTAAGAGTTGACGAAGAAGCTTCATTCGTTGCAGCTGACATTCCTGGTATCATTGAAGGGGCCAGCGAAGGTGTAGGTCTTGGTCATGACTTCCTGCGCCATGTTGAACGTTGCCGTCTGCTGCTTCATGTTGTAGACGTTTCCGGTTCTGAAGGCCGTGACCCTATTGAAGACTTTAAACTCATCAATAACGAACTGGTAAACTTCAGTGAAGAACTTTCAAAACGTCCACAGATTGCAGTTGCAAACAAAACAGATATCGCAACAGAAGAAGATATCCAGCGTTTCAGAGATTTTTGTGCAGAAGAAGGCATTGAACTGTTTGTTATTTCTGCCGCAACACGCAGAGGTCTGGATGGTCTTGTACAGACAGTTTACAACGAACTGCAGAAACTGCCACCTGTTGTAATCTACGAACCAGAATACATTGTTCCTACAGAAACAATTGATGGTAACAGCTTCACTGTATTCCGTACAGATGACGGTGCATTCAACATTGATGCACAGTGGCTTGTAGACCTGCTGAACACAACAGATATCGACGACTACTCCAGCCTGCAGTACTTCCAGCGCCGTCTGCGCGACAGTGGCATTATTGCAAAACTGGAAGAAATGGGCGTTAAAGAAGGCGACACAATCAGAATCGAAGATTTTGAATTTGAATTTGTATTTTAATCCGAGGTATATATGGTTGACATCAGAGAGCAATCACCAGTGTCTCTTGCATTTGTGGGGGATGCAGTGTATTCCCTGGCAATACGAGAATATTTCGTAACCAGCAAAAGATATAACATCAATACACTTAACAAAATAACTGTAAAATATGTCAGCGCACACGGTCAGTTTATGGCTTTGGAACTGATAAAGGATATTCTTACAGAGGAAGAACTGTCTTTTGCAAAAAGAGGGCAGAATGCTTCCAAAGCCAGTGTGGCAAAAAATGCTTCAGTGGCAGAATACCGTGCATCTACAGGCTTTGAATGTATGCTGGGATATCTTAAACTCACAGGTCAGGATGAAAGAATAGCTTCTCTCATCAGTTATATTTTGGAAAATCTTAAATTTGAATAACCTTAACTGCAACAAAACCCATGCTGATAAAAATCAGCATGGGTTTATTTTTATGTATTATTCGCTATAAGCTATTTCAATATAGAAATCCATATATTCCAGTAGTTTATGCAGATCTTCGACAGTGTACTTTTTTGTCCATTTTTTTACAAATTCTTCTACTTCTTTTATATCATATCTGTTGTGCCGCTCGTTTACTTCGAGCCCCAGAGGAGTAGGGAATATATGTATTTTTCTGGATTCTTTTTTGCACTTTCTTCTGTATACATAGCCTTTGTTTTCCAGATTGGTTATCTGGCTGGAAATAGTTCCTTTTGTTCGGCCCCAGTAATTTACAAGGTCAGTGATAGTAACACCTTTGTTCTGGCATATATGTTTTAATGTGTGTGCTTCCACAGTTGTCATTTTTGTACCATCATCAAAAATATGTATGGTATTGGAATTTCTGTGATAAGCCTGGCTGAATTCATACAAAACATCTCTGGCAGGATATTCAGGCATTTGATTAGCCATATCCTGTATCTTGTTTTCTTCTGGCATACAAACACCACCTTTCAGTTTGATAAATCAACATTTCGTTCATATTTGTTGACATAATAACATAAAATATGATAACATAGCTTTGAAAGTTTGACAATCAAACCGAGGAATTAATCTTGATTCTGATTGTCACAAATTAAATATTTCCTTAAGGAGAAAAATTATGAACGAAAAGAAAATGTCACTTATGGACCTTGTGTTCATGGGTATGGGTGGCTGTATCGGTGCTGGTATCTTCTCTATGCTTGGCGTAGGTATCGGTTACACAGGTCGTGCAGTATGGCTCGCATTCATCATTGCTATGATTTTTAAAATGTCACAGCAGGTTAGAATGGTTATCATGGCTTCCATGTTCTCACTGTCCGGTGGTATGTATTCACAGCAGGCTCTTATCCTGACTCCAATGCTGACAGGTGTTTCTGCACTTACAACTGTTGTATCTGCATTCTCATTCTCAGTATTCGGTATCTCTCTCGCAAGCTACACAGCAACACTGATTCCAGCAGTTGCTCCATTCCAGACTCCTCTGGCTTGCGTATACCTTGCTCTGTTCTTCATCCTTGGTACAACAGGTGCTGACCTATTCTCCAAAGTACAGAACCTGCTTGGTATCTCCAAAATCGTTACACTTGGTATGTTCATCGTATTTGGTCTGATTTACATCAACAACAACAATACAGCTGAACTTTACACAGGTGAACCATCAATGATCGGTGGTATCGGTGGTTTCGTAATGGCTATCGCTATGATGTCTTTCACATGTGATGGTATTTCCAACATCATCAACATGGCTCAGGTTGCTGAAAAACCAAAGAAAAACATTCCACTTGCTTGGCTCATTGCTTCTATCGCATGTGCTACTATCTACTGCCTGCTGGGCTTTGTAGGTTCCCGTCTTGGTTCTTACGAAACAGTTGCTTACGCTAACCTTGGCGACCTTGCACAGAAAGTTCTGCCAGCTGGTCTGTTCCTGTTCTTTATCATCGGTGGTGCTATGGCTTCTCTGTCTACAGCTCTGCTGGGTGGTGTAACAGGTTACGCTCCACTGATTCAGGGCATTGCTCAGGATGGTTGGCTGCCAAAATCTCTGATGGACAAGAAAAAAGTTATGCTGGTTATGTGGATTGGTGCTATCCTTCCAGTTCTCGGCGGCTTCTCTCTTGACAACATCGTTGCTATGATTATGGTTCCTGGTATGGTTCTCGGCGTTATCGTTAACCTCAGAGCTATGAAACTGCCAGAACAGTATCCAGAAGAATGGGCTAACACAGGTCTCAACATTTCTGCTGGTGCTTACAGACTTATGATGTGGGTATCTATCGTTGCATCCCTGCTGACAGGTGTATTCTCACTGATGTCCCTGACAGTACCTCTTATGATCGGTACAGTATTTGCAACAGCATTCATCTTCTGGTACTCCAACTACTGCCTCAAAACAGGTAAAGTTAACATCACATCTACACAGGACCTTGGCTAATACCAATTTACTGTTACATAAAAAAAACCGTGTATCAACTGATACACGGTTTTTGTTTTTATATTAACTTTTATTTACTTAAAAAATCTTTGTACATGGCAGGGGTGTCTGTCATTATACCCAGCATACATTTGAACATATCCTGTCCTTTGAGGATAAACTGTTCGCCTGCAAACTGTGCGCTTTTCTCGTCTGGCATAAGAATATCCATGGAGAAAATAGTAAAGGTATTGTCTTCGATGGAGCAGTGAAGATTGAACCCACCACCTTCAACAGCAGTGATGGAAATTTTGTGTTGTTTTTTCAGTGCTTCGTACTGCAGGATATTTACAGCCATTGTATATGCATATCTTTTTACAGTGGCAGAAACCACGCTTTCAAGCTGTTGTGCAATTTCTTTGCCCTCAGGCAGTATTGAGAAGCCGTTTTCATCTTCTTTAATGAAATTGTTATCAAGAAGATGCTGAAGGGCGCTCTGCATTTCAAAATAGTTTACAAGTTCCTGTCCGCAAACACATTCAATCAGCTGATTTTGTGTTATAGGCTGTTTCAACTCCGCCAGAAGATAGCACAAAAGTATTTTGATTTCTGTTCTGTCTGTTAATCCGCCTACACGAACGCCAGCAGTAATGGCCATATTGTCCATCTGTATACCTCCTTGAAATTTATGTGATAATTATAGCAAAATTTACACCTGTTTTTCAAGCACTGATATAGCTCTGAATTATATAGGTAATTTAGTACAAAATACGAATATATTTTTGTATTATTTTGGTAAATATACATTATTCTCTTGTAAACAGCCTTTATATGTGATAATATCAAAGTATATCAATTATTAGGAGGACTCCACCAATGAAACTTTTTATTGATACAGCTAATGTTGAAGAAATCCGTCAGGCTAATGACCTTGGTGTTATCTGTGGTGTTACAACAAACCCATCACTGATTGCTAAAGAAGGCAGAGATTTCCAGGAAGTTGTAAAAGAAATCACAACAATCGTTGACGGCCCTATCTCCGCTGAAGTTATCAGCATGGACAGCGCTATTATGGTTGAAGAAGCTAAAGAACTTATCAAAATTCATCCAAATATCGTTATCAAAATCCCTCTGTGCGCAGAAGGCCTGAAAGCTACAAAAATCCTTTCTGGCATGGGCGTTAAAACAAACGTTACACTTATCTTCTCCGCAGCACAGGCTCTCCTGGCTGCAAGAGCAGGCGCTACATACGTTAGCCCATTCGTAGGCAGACTTGATGACATCGGTATGGAAGGCATCAACCTCATCAGCGAAATTGCTGAAATCTTTGCAATCCACAACATCGAAACAGAAATCATCGCTGCTTCAATCAGAATGCCTACACATGTAACAGCATGTGCAGCTGCAGGTGCAGACATCGCAACAGTTCCTTACAAAGTAATTATGCAGATGCTCAAACACCCACTTACAGATTCTGGTATCGAAAAATTCCTGAAAGACTGGGAATCAGTACCAAAAAAATAATTTAAAGAAAATGTTGTAATAAAGACGAGGCAATAGCCTCGTCTTTTTGCGTGTGTAATTATCTGTCAAATTCTGTGTAGATGTTTTTTATACCATTGTCTGTGGAATATCTCCAGCTGCTTATATGTCCGCTGGTAATAAAATAGCTGATATCATCGGTATATTCTTCTCTGGCTGTTTTGTTCAGTATCACCAGCTTTACTTTCATTTTTGCTGGCAGAATACTTTTGATATACACGTTTACAGCATCTCCCACTTGTACATCATCGCATACCTCAGCCAGTCCTGCAAGGTTTGGGGCAAGTTCGATAAAAACGCCAT
This sequence comes from Oscillospiraceae bacterium, assembly GCA_045633415.1. Taxonomy (GTDB): domain Bacteria; phylum Bacillota; class Clostridia; order Oscillospirales; family Ruminococcaceae; genus RGIG3102. Next base: position 50,074 of record JAZQYH010000012.1, read on the forward strand.
ATTCTTCCATACTGCGCACTATACCGCATACAGTAGTGTGCGGAGTAAACATGTTGGCATTTTCCAGCCATGTACCCAACAATTCTTTATGGGTAAGTACAATTTTTCCGTCAGCAGAAATGCTTTTTACACAAGCCAGAATATTTTGCCCCACATAAAATCTGTCGGCTGGGCTGGCTATTCTGGAAACAGAAATAAAATCTATAGGTAACAATGCTGTTATACCATAGCCTATATCACAGAATACTCCGAATGTGTCCACGTGTGTAATACAGCAGGGGATAACATCACCGGGGCAAAGCTTTGTTACATACTGTTCATATATGCGCTTCTGTACATTTTTTCTGGACAGATATGCCAATGGTTTTTCACCGCTGGATATACCTGTTATTTCAAAACAAACGTTTTTATTAATTCTGGTGATAACTGCCGCATCTTTTACATTACTGCCGTCCACAGTGTATAAAACCTCTTCAGAAGGCATGATACCTTTAATACCACCCAGATTGAAATGCAGGCCTTTATCCCGTTCATATACAAGCGCTTTGGCACAAAAAATTTCTTTGGTATGTATAGCATTTTCTATTTTTTCATATGTTATTCCTGGTGTTACAGCCATGTTGGATTCCCGTGTATACTCCATAAAATACCTTCCTTAAATACTGATTGTTCTTAAAATAATATGCTTTCACTAAAAAATTTATTTATAATTCCATTATTTTTTAAAATATTTGCTGAATTTCAATATAAGGGCTGTTATATTTATAAATTTTATGATAAAATATTACAGATAATGTAATATAGGCGGTGAATAAATGGATATAAAAGTAAATGATATTATAATTACCAAAAAAGAGCATCCCTGTAAAAACAATGAATTCGTTGTATTGCGTGTAGGTATGGATTTTAAAATCCGTTGCACAAAGTGCGGCAGGGAAGTTATGATACCGCGTTCAAAGATAGAAAAAAACATCAAAAAAATCATTGCTAAAGATGGAGAGTAATACATGTTTGACAAACTTATTGAAGTAAAAAGAAGATATGAAGAAATCAATCAGTTGCTTATGGACCCAACTGTTATCAACGATAACACAAGATACCGTAATCTGATGAAAGAGTATAAAAATCTTACACCACTGATTGAAAAATTTGACCAGTACACACAGGCAAAAGAAAACTTTGAAGAAGCACAGATGATGCTGGACGAAGGTGGTCTTGACCCGGAATTCAAAGAAATGGTTCAGATGCAGTATGACGAAAGCAAAGAACAGCTGGAAGTATATTCACAGGAACTGAAAATTCTGCTTCTGCCAAAAGATGAAAATGACGACAGAGACGTTATCATCGAAATCCGTGGCGGTGCAGGCGGTGAAGAAGCTGCCCTGTTTGCATACAATCTTTACCGTATGTACAACATGTACGCTGACTCAAAAGGCTGGAAAACAGAAATTCTTTCCCTTAATGAAACAGAACTGGGCGGCTTTAAAGAAGTTTCTTTCTCTATCGAAGGCGAAGGTGTATACAGCCGTTTTAAATTTGAAAGTGGTGTACACCGTGTTCAGCGTGTTCCAGATACAGAAACACAGGGCAGAATCCATACATCCACCGTTACAGTTGCTGTAATGCTTGAAGTTGACGATGTTGAAATCGACATCAACCCTAACGATTTGAAAATCGATACATTCCGTTCATCCGGTGCAGGTGGTCAGCACGTTAACAAAACATCTTCCGCTATCCGTGTAACTCATCTTCCTACAGGTCTTGTTGTTGAATGTCAGGACGAAAGAAGCCAGCACAAAAACAGAGACAAAGCCCTGAAAGTTCTTCGTTCCCGTCTGTACGACATTGAAAAACAGAAACAGGAAGCAGAAGTTGCACAGGAAAGAAAGAGTCAGGTTGGTACTGGTGACAGAAGTGAACGTATCCGTACTTATAACTACCCACAGGGCCGTCTGACAGACCACCGTATCGGTCTTACAATTTACAGACTGGAACAGGTTCTCAATGGTGATATTGATGAAGTTATCGATGCACTGGTTACAGCAGACCAGGCTGAAAAGCTGAAAAGCGCGGAGGCATAATCTTGGACACAAAAATACTTAAACCGACACAGGAAAGCATACAGCTTGCTTGCGATTTAATCAAAAGCGGCGATGTTGTGGCTATACCTACTGAAACTGTATACGGTTTGTTTGCAGATGCCACAAAGGCAGATGCCTGTGCCAATATTTTTAAAGCAAAAGAACGTCCACGGGATAATCCGTTTATTATTCACATCAGCGACTATGAAATGCTGAATGACATTGCACAGGATATCCCAGAGGACGCTATCAAGTTGGCTGAAGCTTTCTGGCCAGGCCCACTTACAATGATATTGAAGAAAAAGGATGTTATTCCTTATGCAGCTACAGCGGGGCTTGAAACCGTTGGCATCCGTATGCCATCAAACCCTGTTGTCCTCGAAATTATTTCAAAAACACGTCTGCCTTTGGCTGGTCCATCTGCAAATCGTTCAGGTCGCCCAAGCCCAACAGATGCACAGACAGTTTTTGATGATATGAAAGGCCGTATTCCTTTGGTTCTGGACGGCGGTGAATGCAACATTGGTGTTGAATCAACAGTTATTTCACTGGCAGGTGAAAATCCTGTACTGTTCCGCCCGGGCTATGTAACAAAAGCCCAGATGGAAGAAATTCTTGAAAAAGAGGTTATTCTTTCAAAAGGTATTACGGAAGAACTGCAAAAAGATGAAAAAGCTCTTTCACCGGGGCTTAAGCATAAACATTATGCACCTAAAGCAGAGGTTGTTATTATCAATTCAACATTTGAAAAATACAAAGAGCTTGTTGAAAGTGAAAAAGCAACAGCACTTTGCTTTGATGAATATGCAGACAGACTCAATGTAAAAACAGTCTGCTACGGAAAAGAAGAAGACAGTGCTGACCAGGCTGTAAAGCTTTTCCATGCTCTGCGTAAACTAGATGAGGTTGGTGCAGGTAAAGTATATGCCATGATGCCATCTACAGAAGGTGTAGGTCTGGCAGTATATAACCGTCTGCTTCGTGCAGCAGGATTCAGGGTGGTGAACTTATAATGAATAAAGGAACTATAGTGGCTATAACTGGCCAGAGTGGCTGTGGCAAAAGCACACTGTCAGCTTTTTACTCATCAAGAGGGTACAAAGTTGTAGACTGTGATGTTGTGGCAAAAGATATACGTACATTTCCTGAATGTCAGCAGCAACTTGCAGAACACTTTGGTGCAGATATAATATTTGAAGGTCAGATAGATACAAAACTGCTTTCCATGCGAGCATTTGCTTCAGAGGAAAATCTGCAGAAACTGACAGATATTACCCATCCGTTTATTATTGCTGAAATTCTTCGTCAGGCTGATGAGGCTTTTGACAAAGGAGACAAGCTTGTATTTGTGGATGGTGCAGTTATCATCGGACATTCATTTGAAAAATATTGTGATAAATTTGTTGTGGTTGTAGCGGCACTCGAAACACAGTGTGCCCGTCTTATGAAACGTGACAATATCACTTATCAGCAGGCAGAAACCAGAATTCTTAAACAGACACCATATTCCGACATGCTGAAAAAGGCTGATTATGTTATAAATAACAACAAGGACGTACAGGGGCTTATCCTTCAGGGCGAACTTGTATTAAGACAGCTGGAAGCATTATAGGAGGTATGGTTATAAAAGGTATAAGAAATTTTTTGATTTCAGTTCTGATATTTCTCGGCGTAACCTATCTGATGTATATAAAAACAATCAATTCCGAAAAGTTCAAAATGGCAACTTATCCTATCGAATATCAGGAATATGTTGAAAAATATGCAGAAGAGTTTGGCGTAGATAAATATCTGCTGTACGCTTTTATAAAAACAGAAAGCGGATTTGACCCGGGTGCAAAGTCATCAGCGGGTGCAATTGGGCTTACACAGATTACAGAAGAAACCTTTTCATGGATAAAATTGAAACTGTGCCCAAAAGAAAATATTGTATTTGAAGATTTGTATAAGCCTGATGTTTCTATCAGATTTGGGGCTTATTATATATCACGTTGTTTGGAAAGGTATTCCGGCAGTGTAGACACTGCGGCAGCGGCTTATCATAGCGGCTGGGGAACCGTGGACAAACTTCTGACCCAGCAGGGAACAGATGTTCTTGTGGAATTCCCTTATACACAGATGAACAACTATGTTTATAAGATAAACAAAGCTTATACAAGTTATCAAGAAATATATCAAAACAAAGAAGGAGTATAATAATGGAAAAACTCACAGGTAAAGAACTGCAGAAATCACTGACATACTCTGTAGAACACATCGCTAAAGTTGATGCTTCTATGACAGAAAAAAGCTTTGAATTCTGCGAAGCTTACAAAGACTTCCTTACAAAAAGCAAAACAGAAAGACTGGCAGCACAGAGCATTCTGGAAATTGCAAAAGCAAATGGTTATGTAGAATTCGTACCAGGTAAAGAATACAAAGCTGGTGACAAAGTATATGTAGACAACCGTGGCAGAGCAGTTATCCTCTCTACAATCGGCCAGAAAACAGTTGATAACGGCGTTAGCGTTGTAGCAAGCCATATCGACAGCCCACGTCTCGACGTTAAACCAAACCCACTTTATGAAAGCAGCGAAATTGCTTACTTCAAAACACACTACTTCGGTGGTGTAAAACGTTACCAGTGGGCAACACTGCCCCTGGCAATTCATGGTGTTGTTATCAAAACAACAGGTGAAAAAGTAGAAATCCACATCGGCGAAGACCCATCTGACCCAGTATTCTGCCTCACAGACCTTCTGCCACACCTGGCAAAAGATCAGAGAGAAAGAAAAATGGCTGATGTTATCCGTGGTGAAGAAATGAATATCGTTCTGGCAAGCCTTCCATATCAGGGTGAAGACCTGAAAGATGCTGTTAAACTTACAGCTTTGGTTTTCCTCAATGAAAAATATGGCATCACAGAAAGAGAACTGCTGAATGCTGAACTGGAACTGGTTCCAGCAGGTGGAGCAAGAGATGTTGGTTTTGACCGCTCTATGATTGGTTCTTACGGCCACGACGACAGAGTATGTGCTTACACATCCCTTATGGCTGAAGTTGAAGCAACAGCTCCTGTTTATACAACAGTTTCTGTATACGCTGATAAAGAAGAAGTTGGTTCTGACGGTGTTGCTGGTCTGCATTCTGACTGGATGGAACACTTTATTACATATCTTGCACAGATGCAGGGGGTAAATGTTCTCACAGCTCTGAGAAACTCCAAATGTCTGTCTGCTGACGTTAACGCAGCATTCGACCCAACATTCCCAGATGTTATGGACCCAAGAAACTCCTGCTACCTGAACAAAGGTGTAGTTATCACAAAATACACAGGTGCAGGCGGTAAATCTGGCACTAACGACTCTACAGCTGAATTCTTTGCAGAAGTTACAAATATGCTGGATGCTAAAAAACTCTTCTGGCAGACAGGTACTCTGGGCAAAGTAGACCAGGGTGGCGGCGGCACAGTTGCTAAATTCGTTTCCCAGAAAAACATCGATACAGTTGACATTGGTGTGCCTGTTCTTTCTATGCACGCACCATTTGAACTGGTTTCAAAAATCGACGTTTATACAACATATCAGGCATTTGTAGCATTCCTGAACAGATAATTTTGACATAATGCAAGTCAATTAGATATATTTTTCACGAAATACTTGCACTTTTGACAAAAAACAATAAAATTTTGAATTTTTGTAAAAAAAGTATTGATAAATTATGAATAATCTTATATAATTGATAGGCATTAAAATAATTTAATAGCAATTTAAACAAATTGATTAAGATTTTTTAGGAGGAAATAACAGTGAATTTATTGTATATTGCAGCTGCTTGTGCTCTTCTTGGTCTTGGCTATGCATTCGTGCTTACAGGTAAAATCAACAAAGTAAGCGAAGGCACAGAAAGAATGAAAGAAATCGCAAGCGCTATCGCTGAAGGCGCAAGAGCATTCTTGTTCGCTGAATACAAAATTCTTGCAATCTTCGCAGTTGCACTCTTCGTTCTGCTGTCTATGCTCAGCGGTCTGATGACAGCAGTTTGCTTCATCATCGGTGCTCTGCTTTCCGTTATCGCTGGTTACTGCGGTATGAACGTTGCTACAAAAGCAAACGTACGTACAGCTAACGCAGCTAAAGAATCCGGTCTTGCAGCAGCTCTGTCTGTAGCATTTTCCGGTGGTGCAGTTATGGGTCTGTGCGTAGCAGGTCTCGGTCTGTTCGGTGTAGCAACAGTTTACGCTGTAACAGGTAACGCTGACATCCTGTTCGGCTTCTCCCTGGGTGCTTCTTCTATCGCTCTGTTTGCTCGTGTTGGTGGCGGTATCTACACAAAAGCTGCTGACGTTGGTGCTGACCTTGTTGGTAAAGTTGAAGCTGGTATCCCAGAAGACGACCCACGTAACCCTGCAGTTATCGCTGACAACGTTGGTGACAACGTTGGTGACGTTGCAGGTATGGGTGCTGACCTGTTCGAATCTTATGTAGGTTCTATCATCTCTGCTATCACACTTGGTCTTGTATGGCAGACATCTAACACAGTTGTTATCGAAAACGGCGCTGCTATCTTCCCAGTTGTTCTTTCAGCTCTGGGCATCATCGCTTCTGTTATCGGTTCCACATTCGTTAAAGGTAAAGAAGGTACATCTCCACAGAAAGCTCTCAACGCTGGTGAATACACAGCTGACGCTATCGTTGTTGTAGGTGCTATCGCTCTGTCCAAAGTATTCTTTGGCAACTTCATGCCAGCTGCAGCTATCATTGCTGGTCTTATCGTTGGTCTGCTCATCGGTGTTGTTACAGAAATGTACACATCTGGCGACTACAAATCTGTTCAGAAAATCGCTCAGCAGTCTGAAACAGGTGCTGCTACAACAATTATCTCCGGTCTGGCTGTTGGTATGACATCTACAGCTGTTCCAGTTCTCCTCATCTGCGTTGGTATCTACCTTGCATTCGCAACATGCGGTCTGTACGGTATCGCTCTGGCTGCTGTTGGTATGCTGTCTACAACAGGTATCACAGTTGCTGTTGACGCTTACGGCCCAATCGCTGACAACGCTGGTGGTATTGCTGAAATGTCCGGTCTGGATGATTCCGTTCGTGAAATCACAGACTCCCTCGACGCTGTAGGTAACACAACAGCTGCTATGGGTAAAGGTTTCGCTATCGGTTCCGCAGCTCTCACATCTCTGGCTCTGTTCGTTTCCTACGCTGAAGCTGTAGGTCTCGAATCTATCAACATTCTGTCACACACAACAATCATCGGTCTTCTCATCGGTGGTATGCTGCCATTCTTCTTCTCTGCATTCACAATGGAATCAGTTTCTAAAGCTGCATTCTCCATGATCGAAGAAGTTCGTCGTCAGTTCCGTACAATCCCAGGTATCATGGAAGGTACAGGCAAACCTGACTACGCAGCTTGCGTAGATATCTCTACAAAAGCTTCCCTGAGAGAAATGATCGTTCCAGGCGTTCTGGCTGTTGTTGCTCCACTGGCTGTTGGTGTACTCCTTGGTACAGAAGCAGTTGGCGGTATGCTGGCAGGTTCCCTGGTAACAGGTGTTCTGATGGCTATCTTCATGTCCAACGCAGGTGGCGCATGGGATAATGCTAAAAAATACATCGAAAACGGCTCACACGGCGGTAAAGGCTCCGAAGCTTACAAAGCTGCTGTTGTAGGCGATACAGTTGGTGACCCATTCAAAGATACATCCGGTCCAGCTATCAACATCCTCATCAAACTGATGACAATCGTTGCACTGGTATTCTGCAATGTATTTGTAGGTATCCTGCTGTAATTCAGATTTACTGAATAATATTAAAGACTGTCTTGAAAAAGGCAGTCTTTTTTGTTTATAATGATATTATCAACTAACGGGGTAATTTATTATGAAATTGGTTTTTTTATCAGAAAATTCTGTTGTAAAAGAAGGTCTTAAAGGCGAACACGGCACATCTGTTTATATCGAAAAAGGTGATGTAAAACTGCTGTTTGATGCTGGCTATTTTGGTGCAGCTGGTGAAAATGCAGACAAGCTGGGTATTGATTTGTCACAGGTAAATGTGGTTGCATTCAGCCATAACCACGTGGACCACGCCGGTGGCTTTGTGTTTATGAAAGATAAATTCACATCGGATGTACAGATTTTACTCCATAAAGGGTTCCACGTGCGCAAATACTGGGACCATCGCTTTGACCCGGATACAGACCCTACAGCAGCTAAAAATCTGGAAATGGTGGGTCCTGCTATGCCACTGGAATGGTTTTTCACCAATGGTAAATTTGGCATGCGAATTATAGAAGACGATTTGTATAAAATCAGCGATGATATTTATCTTGTAGCAAATTTCCCAGTTCAGAGAGATATTGAATCAGTGTGGCCTGCATCCCGTATGGAAATGCCATCAGGGGACTACGTGGTAGATGAATTCCGTGACGAACAGGCGTGTGTAATCAGGGTAAAGGATGGTCTTGTTGTTCTTTCTGGCTGTGCCCATAACGGTATAATGAATATTCTGGAAACTGTTAAAAAACACTTTCCAGACGAAAAAATCCACGCTGTATTCGGTGGTACTCATCTTGTTCCATACAATCCACACAGAGTTGCAAGAACTGTAAAATATTTTAATGAAAGCGGTATAAAATATGCTGGTGTATGTCATTGCACAGGTCCTGCAATAGCAGACTTTGCAGACAAAGTTACCTGTTATATCAAAACTGGTTCTGGTCTTGCACTTGAATTCGAAGATTAAAAAAATACCCCTGTCACTATATTTTGACAGGGGTATTTTTTGTTATATAAATTAATTATATAGACTTTGTTGTGGAAATCTGTTATAATATATTGAATAAAGGTATTGTTTTAGTTTACTAAAATAATACTAAATTATATGAATTTAGAAATAATCAATAAAAAGATTATATAGGTGAAAAAATGAAAACAACATTACTTATAATGGCGGCAGGTATTGGTTCACGTTTTGGCGGCGGTGTTAAACAGCTGGCTCCAGTTGGACCTAATGGTGAAATAATTATGGATTATTCCATCTATGATGCTATAAAAGCTGGCTTTAACAAAATTGTTTTTGTTATTCGTAAAGATATAGAAGCTGATTTCAGAGAAGTTATCGGTGACAGAATTGAAAAAATCTGTCAGTCTGCTGGTGTAGAAGTTGCATATGCATTCCAGTCTCTGGATAAACTGCCTGCAGGATATGAAGTACCAGAAGGCCGTACAAAACCTTGGGGTACAGGTCAGGCTGTATTGGTGGCAAAGGATATTATCAACGAACCTTTTGCTGTAATCAATGCTGATGACTACTATGGCAAGGAAGCATTTGTAAACATCCATAATTTCCTTATAAACGATGTGGATGACAACAAATACTGTATGGCTGGTTTTATTCTTAAAAATACTCTCAGCGACAACGGTGCAGTAACAAGAGGTCTTTGCCAGACAGATGAAAACAGCTATCTCACAAGAATAGTTGAAACAAAAGGTATCGAAAAAACATCAACAGGTGCACAGTCTGGTGGTGTTGAAATAGATGTAGAAACACCAGTTTCAATGAATATGTGGGGCCTTCCAGTTAAATATATGGAAATACTGGAAAGAGATTTTTCATCTTTCCTTGATTCAATAGCTGATGATAAGCTGAAATCAGAATATCTGTTGCCAATCCATATTGGCCAGCTTCTTGAAAAAGGCGACATTTCAGTAAAAGTTTTACCAACAAACGACAAATGGTTTGGTGTAACATATAAAGAAGACAAAGACTATGTGGTAGAAAGCTTTGCACAGCTTATTGCTGACGGCGTTTATAAAGAAGATTTGTTTTCTGATTTATAGTTAATAAAAATAACACCTGCAGGGAGCCTTGCAGGTGTTTTCTTTTTATAATTGTGTTAAGATGTTGTATGCAAATTCGGACAATTTTTCCATAACAGAGTAGTCATATGTTTCACCGAGAATTTCATTGTTTGAAACACCCTTTACGGAAAGTGCTGGAATATTGAACCTGTCTGCAACCTGATACATTGCATATCCTTCCATATCCTCACCACATACACCATACTCATTGTAAAACAGCATTATTTTGTCATATTCTTTATTCCATATATCACCAGAGCCAAGTCTGCCGAATAAAACTTCCGTATCAGCAATTTCAGTTGCCACTTTCAGAAGTTTTTCGGCTGATTTATAAATAACAGGGGAGTTGTCTATGCTTTCGCTGAAAGTTACAAGTTTTGCTCTGGACAGGCTGATACCGCTGCCTGCCGGTGCGGCATCAAACATAGTGGAGTTGATATTGATACAATCTTCTATAACAACAATGCTGTCTTTATGTATATCGCCATAACCACCGATAATACCATAGTTGAAAAAGTAATCAGGGGAGTATTTCACAGAAAGATATGTAATCATAGCACCCATGTTCACCATACCTACACCAGAAATGCAAATAAGTATGTTATTGCCGTTAAAATTTCCACGATATATTTCAAACCCATATTCAACTGTGCTTTCAAGCCCGGACAGTTTGCTTATCAATGCATCAGCCTCGCTTTTCATAGCACATACAACAGCTATTGTTTTTTCCATGATATTCTCCTCGTTCAATGTAAATTTATATTTCCAGTATAACAATTTTGATAAATATATTCAATATGGGATATACCTGTAAAAAGCATACAATATACTCATTGAATAAAAATTGCTTGCATTTTCAATCTCTTTATGGTATTATAAATAAGCAAAATTTATATGGGGGCGTAGCTCACCTGGGAGAGCGCTTGAATGGCATTCAAGAGGTAGTCGGTTCGATCCCGATCGTCTCCACCAAAGACCTGATTTTTATCAGGTCTTTTTATTTTTGCCATTTATAAAAATATAACAAATTAATCATTGCAATGTTGATTTAATTTGTTGTAAATGTTATATTAAAATAAAATAACATTTATTTAATAAATGGAGGTACGTATGACAAAATTGGTATATGAATATATGGGTTCAGACAGAGGCAACTGCTCCACAGCTATCGTTGGTAAAAATGCATCTGTTACTGGTAAAGTTCTGCTGGCACACAATGAAGACGATACAGAAGCTGTTGTGCAGACACATCTTGTTCCCAGAATCAAACACAAACCAGGTACAGTTATCACATTTGCTGATGCCAAGGCAGTTATTCCACAGGTGGAAGAAACTTATTCTTACTACTGGTCAGAAGTGCGCTGCGAAGGCGGTATTTCCTTTGCAGATGGCTTTGTAAACGAGTTTGGTGTAGCAGTAGTATCAAATGCCTGCCGCCCAAGTAAAGACGCTACAGGTCATCCTAGCGACAACAGAGAAGCTTATGGCATTGGCTACGGTATTCGCCGTCTTGTAGCTGAAAGAGCAAAAACAGCACGTGAAGGCGTACAGGTTATTGCACAGCTTGTTGAAGAATTCGGCTATTTCTCATCCCGTTCTTATCAGGTTGTAGATAAGGATGAAGCATGGGTTGTACAGGTTCCAAAAGGCTTTAACGTTGTTGCACAGCGTGTAGGCGATGATGAAGTTTACTACATCCCTAACTGGTATACAATCCATAAAATTGACCTTAATGACAAAGATAACTACTATGCATCACCAAATCTTATCCCACACGCTGTTGAAAATGGTTGGTATACACCTGCTGTTGATGGTGATTGGTCAGACTTTGACTTTGCAAAAGTTTATCAGGATGGTCAGATGAAACGGTATAACATCTACCGTGCAAGAAATGCATGGAGAATCCTCAAAGGTGTTGAACTTGGTCTTGATGAATTGAAACCATTCTCAATGAAAGCAGAGAAAAAATATTCTGCAGACGATTTGAAAGAAGTAATGCGTGCTCATTACATAGGCACAGCTGATGATGAAACAAATGGTCTTGAAAAGAACCCACATCGTGGTTACTATTCACCAACTACAATCTGTAACCCAATGACAGTAGAAAGCATTGTTGTGGAATTTAATGATGATATCAACCTGACAAGAATGTTGCGTGCCGCACCAAAAGGCTGTGTATCACCATATACACCTTGGTACCCAGTAGCACTTACAAGAATTCCAAAAGGCTACAACTGGATGAGCCCACAGGCTTCACAGGCAGCACATTTCTATGTAGACAACGAAGAACTGGTTTACTCACCAGACAAAGCTTTCTGGGCATTTAAAGTTTTGCTGTACTTTACAGAATTTGATTACAAAGGTACACATAAAGTAATCGAAGAAGAAATTGCAAAACTGGAAAAAGGCTGGGAACTGGAAAAAGACGCTGTAGAAGGCGCATATAAAGCTCTGAAAACAGTGGACGAAGTAGCTGCAAAAGAATATCTGACACAGTATACATGTGCACAGGCACAGAAATCCTGGGATTGGGCACATTATATGATTTCCAAACTTGGCGAAGCCAGAATTATGGACAACTGCAAAGTATGGAACGATGAAAACGAATTCGGCGAATAATTGAATTATTGCAAACTAAAAGGCAGGGAAGACCCTGCCTTTTTTATTATTTTGCTTTTACTCCTACCGAAGAATTTACACCAACATAGCTGACGGTTTTAACACCTGATACTTTGGAGGAATCATAAGTACAGTTATAGAAACTACTGCTTTCACAAGTTGCACTGAATGCACCAACATGTTTAGGGGTATCATTGATTGTAAGGGATGTGCTTGTATCGCAGTCATAGACATGACAGCCTATGGATGTACCGATAAACCCGCCTATTCTGAAAGGTGAAGGATTTACCTCGTTTACAGCATTTGGTTTTTTGGAAGCTGTTATGCTACCTTTAGCTGTGGATTTTTCTATATATCCATAGTGAATCATACCTGCAAAGTTACCTACTTCGCTGTAACCGCTTACATCTGCATTTACAGTGCAATCTTTGATTACACCATAGCTCAACTGATTGTTGTATTTTGCTCCATCTTCGTTCAATCCATAGAGATGGCCTACAAGACCGCCAGTCTTTTCGCCACCTATTACAGTGCCTGATGCTGAACAGTTTTTGATAGCACCATTACAGTAACCTGCCAACAGGCCGGAGCCTTTTGCTCCGGAAAAAGTTTTATCACCAGAAGGTTTCACAACAGCATTTTCTATATTGAGGTTCTGTACTGTACCGCCTGCTGTAATTCTGGAAAACAGACCAGCATAGAAATATCCGCCATCATAGGAGATGGTAAAATTACTTAATGTATGCCCGTTACCATCAAATTTGGCGCCAAAGCCACCTGCAGCTGTCTGTACGCCATTGGTTTTGGTTTCATCTTTTGTGCCAATTGGAGTGATTTCTGCTCCGTTAAAGTTAATGTCAGCTTTCAGTACATATAGTTTTTGATTGCACAGGTCACCATATGTATTTATTTCTTTGGTAGCGGCTTTGAAATCAGCAACAGTGTATATTTCAACAATTCTTGGTGTTTCTGAAAATTCAGGGATAACTTCAACAGCGCTTTTTATTCTCCATAACTCAGGTATGCTTTTATACTCTTTTTTCAATATTTCAGGTAATTCTTCCACAGCCTGTTTTTCCATAGTGAATGATATTCTGTCATACAACTCATCATTGTAGTATCTGTCAAAAATTGCGGTGAAATGTGTTTCATCAGATTGTTCAAGAGAGATAAATTCAAGGCGGCAATTATAAACTATATAGTCTGTTGTCCACTGTTTATCGGCATATGTAGAAGGAGCTGTCCACCAGCCTGCAGGCAATTTACCGGCATGTAAGAACTGATATACATCCATCAGCCTGCCGTATGTAACAGTGTAGCTATCTGTGTTTTCTGTTTTGTATTCTTTACTCAAAAGTCCTTTTTCATTTAAAAATGCAAATGCAAAACTGGTATTGTCTGCCACACTGTAATCCAGTGACTTTCTGTGGTCGCAGTAAAACTGAATAAGCTCCATCGCTTGAATAGAGATTCCATTTCCATCATAAGTGTTTACAGTATCTGTCTTTGGTGTGCAACCTGTAAAAAATGATGCGAATGTAGTGATGCATAAACACAATGTCAATAATTTGGTAAAATATTTTTTCATATATATTCTCCAGTTTAATTTATAACAATATTTTACAATTTATAATGCAAACTATCAATATTATATTGATTTTATGACAGGATAAATATAAGATATAGCTATCAGGTAAAAAAGAGGTAACTATGCTTAAAATAATTCTTTCACCGGCAAAAAAGATGGTGGTGGACTGTGACAGCCTTGAATGTACAGGTATGCCGCCATTTCTTGATAAAACAGAAATAATCAAAAATCAACTCCAGTCCAAAACCTATGTCGAACTTAAAAAACTGTGGGCGTGTAACGACAGTATTGCCACACAGAATGTTCAGCGTCTGGAAAATATGAATCTGCATCGCAATATTACCCCGGCAATATTGGCTTATGATGGTATTGCATTCAAATATATGGCACCTACTGTTTTTGATGTGAATCAGTTTGAGTATATACAGAATCATCTGTACATACTTTCTGGTTTCTACGGTGTGGTGCATCCGTTTGACGGGGTAGTGCCTTACCGCCTTGAAATGCAGGCTAAACTGAAAATAGATAATTATAAAAATCTCTATGACTTCTGGGGAGATAAAATGTACAATCATATTGTGCATAATTATGACAGTAAAAAACAGGCTTTTATGGACAACGCAAAATTGGTGTCTGAGCTGTTTGGCGTAACACCACTTATGTACGGCTCACTTGGTCTGGAATATCTTACAGGATGCA
>JAZQYH010000013.1:0-6214 GCA_045633415.1 Oscillospiraceae bacterium
GTGGCTGGTGTACCTAAAAAGACAGGTGCATTGTGTCTTAATGACGACATAGAAAACTTTACAGACGGTCTTATATTTTCCGGAACTGTAACAGGAAAGCAGACGCATACTTACTTCTTTTCTGAAGATATACATACAGATCAGCACGGAAATGAAATCGGTGATTCAATAGACCTTTCGCCATGCGATTATCTTTTATCATCTGTCAATAAAGTAGACTGGGAAAGTATTTTTGATGAAGAAATAGAGGTGCAAATATATGAATAAAATATTATTGACAATAGCATTTATTACAATATTGTTTATTTTATATCTTGGCTGCTTAAATGTTTGGACTTGGGGGTATTAAGATGATTAAAAATAACTATTACTATGATATAGAAAATGACATAACAGATGATAGCTTCTGGTGTTATATCATAATAGGTGGCAGAAATACAGGTAAGACATACAGCACTTTAAAAAGCTGCTACCTGAATAAGCGTAAGTTTGTCTTTGTAAAGCGGACACTTGAAGACATTGACCTTCTATGTGGTTATAAAAAGCATGATGAAACTGATCCAGACGCTGACTTTTCACCCTTTAAGTCAATAAATAGAGATATAGGCAGCAACGTACGTGCGTACAAGATCAAGAAGGGTATAGGGGGCTTTTATAATTGTAATGAAGACGGTGACCCTTTAGGGCTTCCTATCGGCTATGTGGTCAGCCTTAATGGTGTATCAAAAGTAAAGGGCTTTGACCTTTCTGAAGCTGACTGGCTGATATTTGATGAGTTTATACCGCAGCCGTGGGATAGAATAAACAGGCGAGAAGGTGAGCAGCTTCTTGACCTTTATAAAACAGTAAGCCGTGACCGTGAACATAGAGGACAGCCAGCACTGAAGCTGGTCTGTCTTGCTAATGCTACAAAAATAAGTAATCCAGTTTGTAACATATTAGAGATCACAGACAAGCTGGTCGATATGCAAGTAAATAAAAGCGCATATTTTAAAGATGTAGACAGGGGCATATTTGTACATCAGATTAATGACAATGCAGCCTTCATTGAAGAAGAAGCAAAAAGCCAAATTTATAAAGCTATGGCTTGCACTGACTGGGGCAGAATGGCGCTAAATAATGAATTTGGTTATGACGATTTTACAGCAGTCAAGCGGTCAAATCTTAAAGGCTATATACCAATGCTAGGGGTGAAGTTTAAAAGCAGAACATACTATATTTACAATAAAGAAGGTACGTACTACATGACCCTTGCACCAGCTAAAGTGCAACGTATCTATAATCTGAAAGTAGAAAATGACCAGAAAGCTTTCTACATTGACTGGTGTATTGACCTTCAGGAAGCCTCTATTGATAACAGAATGATGTTTGAACAGTATACAATGTATGACCTTATTATGAATTATAGGCAGTTTTTTAAAATTTAGACTTGACAACGGTATTTCGTTATTCTATCCTAAATACGTAACCAATAACTTTATCTGACGTGAGATAGAAAGAAGGTGGTAAGCATGACACGTCATATCATTACACTATCTGCTGACGCATACGCAGAAATTCGTGACCTTATACCCAGCGCAATCAAAACAGAAGACATTGACCAGACAAACATGACAGCTGATATTGAACTTTCTGAAGCTGTTATACTGAAGTCTTATGACAATGGTATTAATATTGACCTTGGTGCTAAAAGGGTATTTCTGGAAGCAGAAGACTTTGAAAAAATTGTGATTTATTAAGGTGATCTTATGCGAAAGAAAACATCTAAAACAGAAATCAAAAGTGTATGCCAGATCAGACTATTGACTGGCTTACCTTGTGAAAGATGTATGTACACAGACAAGTGTACCCACTACCAAAAACAGAAAGGAACAAATGACAATGGGAAGAAGATCAGAAAACAAGGAAGCAGAAAGCGCAAAGAAGGAAGCAGCAAAAATTTACAGCTGCGAAGTGATCAGGGCTAAAGAGTACAAGGACACTGTATTTTTTGATGTAAATATCAACGGTGTCAGCATTTATGGCTGTCGCTATGTAGAAGGTAAAAACGGTGACTTTGTTTCATTTCCTTCATACAAGGGAAGTGACGGCAAGTATTACAGTCATGCTTATATCAAGCTTGATGAAGCTACGGTGTCACTTATTGATGAACAGATAGACAAGCTTCTTGAAGCTTAATCTATATTTCCTCTTATCGCGCTGGTGTCTGCCATGTACACCAGCGCACTACTAAGAAAGGTGGTAAGCCAATGTTTGATGTAACTATTTATGAGAAAGACGGCAAGCGTCATTTGTATGACCATGTGAGCCAGATCACTAACATAAGTGATAATGTTGTGATAGACTTTATTACTGACTTTGGTGACCAGCTGACAAAGACATTACAGAAGGACAGCGTAGAATATATGACTGTAAGGGTGATGAAATGAGATACGACATACATACAACTTGCCCTTTATGTGGTCAGTCTATCAGCTGGATAAACGGCAAGACAAACAGCGGTGTTATTATAATCAAGACTAAGAGAAAAACAACCAATCTTTACCATGAAAGCTGTATTGATCTGGAAAGAAAGCAAAATAAAAGGGGGTCAGGAAATGGCTAAAGCATTTATTAATGGTACAGAAATAACAGTATATGACTACAAAGAAGATAAAGCGCTTTGCTATATTCCAGCGCTTGGTATTAAGGAATGGTACAAGCAAAATTTAATAGAGGTGAAATATGATTAAGCTGATAGCCCACA
Source organism: Oscillospiraceae bacterium (assembly GCA_045633415.1). Classification (GTDB taxonomy): domain Bacteria; phylum Bacillota; class Clostridia; order Oscillospirales; family Ruminococcaceae; genus RGIG3102. Next base: position 2,747 of record JAZQYH010000013.1, read on the forward strand.
AGGAACAGAAAGACGGTTTGAAACTGAAGTACATATTGAAGGTGATGGTAGTGTAATAGTACAGCAGCTGACGTGTCTATTTGACAGAATATATGAAGCAGCGCCACTGGTTTTTGAACTTGCTTTAGTTGAAAGTAAGTATACAGAAGATCACACCTAAAGACAAAATAGCTATCTGTATTTTATAATATAGGTAGCTATTTTATTGTAAGGGGGTGACTACAATGATAACAAGTATTTTACCAGTATTTCAGCTTCTTGTATCAGTGTGTACTTTACTTGGTATGTTTTACGCTTTTAAAAAGTTTCTTGAAAAGCCACATGATACACTAGAAGCGCGCGTTATTGCTTTAGAACTAAAGCAGAAAGAAACTGACCAGAAACTGATTCTGGGAAATGACAGATTTAAAAAACAAGATGATACTAATGAAGTATTTATAAATTGTATGTTAGCTTTTATTGACTTTGAGCTTTCATATTGTAGTCATACAGATTATAAATACACAGAAGATCTTGACAAAGCAAAAGACACGCTACGGAAGCATTTAGCTAAATCAAGGGGGTGATGATCATGTTAAAGAGATTAAAAAATGCTGAATACTCAAAGAAGCTGCTGATATTTGTCGAACTGCTTATTATAGCCGTGTTTGTGCTGGTATGTGTATCAGTTTTTATGGGTGATTCTTCGCCACTTGCGGCGCTGATCACTGGTACTTTTACGCTGGCTTCTTTGTCTTTTGGTTTCTACTACTGGAAAGCTAAAAATGAGAATATCAGAAAGTATGCTAAGTCACTTAATAAAGATCAGATTGACCAGTGTGTGAAGATTGCCAGCATACTACTAAAAGAAAGGGAAGAAGATTATGACGAAGATATTTAAAGGCATAGACCTATCACGTCATAATGTAGTCACTAACTGGGATAAAGTCAAAGAACAGGTTGACTTTGTTATTTTGCGCGCTGGCGGTAATTATGGCGGATATTATAAAGATAGCAAATTTGAGCAATATTATGCAGCTTGTAAAAAGCTTGGCATTCCAGTCGGTGCATATTATGACGCTGGTAAAGAGTTATGGTGTGCTGATGGCAAAGAGTACGCGCAGCACTTCTTAAAGCTTCTTCAGGGTAAAACTTTTGAATACCCCGTATATATTGACATAGAAGTTACGCCGAAAAGATACAGAAAAGCTAACACAGGCGCTTGTATAGCTTTCTGTGAAGAAATGGAAGCGCACAAATATTTTACTGGCATATATGGCAGTGACATAAATACATTTAAAGAAATGCTTCAGCTTGACATGATTGATCAGTACACTTTATGGGTCGCAAGATACGGCAAGAAGCCAAGCTATGTGAAGCAGTACGCTATGTGGCAGTACACAAGTAGGGGCGCGATTTCCGGAATTAAAGGTAATGTCGACAAAGATGAATGTTATACAGACTTTCCAAAAATTATGAAGGGGGTACATCTAAATGGTTATTGAGTGCTTTTCAGGCTTCCAGAAAAAGCCAAACAGTACAAAGCAGCCCACTGGCGGCAGCACAAAAACAGTAAGATTAAAAGATAATTGTAGTGTGCTTAATCCTGTATTTCTGCTTAATAGTTATGATCTGTCACACAATTATGTGAAATGGGGCAGCCGCTACTATTATATAGATGATATTGTAATTGTAGCTAATGACCTTGCCGAATATCATTGTAGCAGTGACGCACTGGCAACTTTTAAGGCTGACATAGGCGCTTCAAGCCAGTATATTCTAAGATCAGCAGCAGCTTTTAACGGTAGGATAGTAGATAACTATTACCCAGCAAAAGCCCAGAATACACACGAAGCTGTTACAATCACTTCACCGTTTGATAAAAATGGCGGAAGCTTTGTAATAGGTATTCAGGGCAAGGGGGCAGCTGCTAACGGTGGCGCGGTTACATACTACACTGGAAGCGCAGCAGCTATTAAAGCGCTTGTCAATTATATGCTTGATTCGCCTTCTACTTATGATGTATCAGAAATCAGTACGCAGCTGCTTACCTGTATCTTTAATCCCATGCAATTTATAGTTAGTTGTATGTGGTTTCCGTTTGCAGTACCTGTAACTAATGGCGCTGTGAATGTGGGCTGGTGGGAAGTTACAGGCAGTAGTTTAAAGCCAGTAGCTTCGCTTGAATGGGGTACAAATTTTAGTGTATCTATACCAAAGCACCCGAAAGCAGCCACACGTGGACAGTATTTGAACTTACCGCCATATTCAAAATACAGGCTTGAAGCTGGTCAGTGGGGTATAATACCGCTTGATAATTTTAATCTTATGGACGCTGCCACACTTGACCTTGATTATAAAGTAGACATTATGACTGGCACTGGACGCTTAAATGTTAAGTACAGAGATAAGCTTATATATGAAAGCATATATACAGCGCAAATCGGTGTACCAATCCAGCTGGGGCAGAATGTACTTAATCAGGGTGCGCTTACTGGCGCTGCTGGCGGTGCACTTAACACAATAAAGTCTGCTGTTACTGGTGATGTTTCAGGTATGCTTTTTAATGGTCTTGGCGCTATCGGTGACGCAGCTGCTGTTAGTCAGCCAGTACCTTCTATGATGGGTAGTAATGGTACTATGTCATTTAATAATATCTTTGGTATCATGGCTGACTTCTTAGATGTAGCAGATGATAATAACACTGAAAACGGAAGACCGCTGTGCGAAGTCAGGACTGTCGGCAGCTTGTCTGGTTATATGCTTTGTGAAAAAGCTGATCTTGATACAGCTGCCGCGCCATCAGAAAAAGCTGAAATAATAACCGCTATGAATGGGGGCTTTTATTATGAATAATTTTTATAAAATACTTGATAAACTTGAAAATGTACCGCGCCATATATTCTGGCGGTGCTATCTTGGCTTCTGGGTTGTTCTTATATATACACTTGTTATTATTGCACTTGTTAAAATGCTGGGGTGATATATGGGTAAAGTATTTTTAAATGTGTCAGGTGATGGCAGTGCTTACTGTGTACCAGCTGCTGGCACTGAACTAGCTGACGGTGAACGCTTTGAAATATTCAGTGTACCATTTTCTGGTGCTGATCTTGAAGATATAAGGGCTTTTGATTCACATGATTATTCTGTCGCTATTCCAGTAGCTGAACATATAGTCATGGCTTTCAGATCAGGCTGGGGCAATCTATATGTAGATATATATTTTTCAGGAAGCCCAGAGCCGCCCAGCCCAGTTGGACGCATACCGATATGGCTACTGAAGAAAGCAGCTGACAATAGTCACCGCGGTAAAAATTTGACTTAAAACAAAAACATACTTATTATAATAGTAGTAAAGGCTTTCAGGATATGCGCCACAGGTTACAGCCGTAGGGCTTGGCGCTTGGCTTACCACCGTTCAATCTGAAAGCCTTTTACTTTAGATTAGCATTGACTAAAACAGTCACAGAAAGGGGTGGTAAGTATGCT
>JAZQYH010000014.1:0-6887 GCA_045633415.1 Oscillospiraceae bacterium
CAGTACCTGTGCCAGAGTTTCATATCTGCCGATGTGTTCTGTCATGCCGTGTGTAAGCTGTAAAACAAGTTTTGGATGGCTTTCAGGCAACCAGATAATGCAATTAAAGCTAAAATCGTCTTCACCGATAAAATCAAAATATTCTTTTCTCATTATATACCACCTGTTTATTGAATAACTTTATTGTAACATAACGGCATTGATTTGGCTACTGCATTAAAACAAAGACAGAGGTGAACATACCTCTGTCTAAATATTGGCAAGCATTATCTTGTTGGCACGATTTCCAGCCAGTAGCCGTCTGGGTCTGTGATGAAGTAAATGCCCATTGCTGGGTTTTCATAGCAGATACAGCCCATTTCTTCGTGGAGTTTATGTGCGGCTTCATAGTCGTCTGTTCTGAAAGCCAGATGAAATTCACATTCGCCAAGGTCATATGACTGTGGGTGTTCTTCCAGCCATGTCAGTTCCAGTTCAAAACTGCTTTCTTCATTACCCATATAAACAATGATAAAACCATTGCCGTTTTTGCGTCTTATTTCTTTAAGTCCCAGAGCTTTTTCATAGAAAGCAATTGATTTGTCAAGGTCAGCAACATTGTAGTTTTCGTGAACCATTTTAAATTTCATATTTAACCTCTTTCCGCACACTGTGCATAAATGATGTGATTTTTATTATGTTTTCAGAATAAAAGAAGTGGAATGTATTGCCGTACAATAACTATCGGATTATGCTACAATCACAGTCATAACGCAGAAAATTGCAAGACACATCAGTGTAAGTACAGAGCATACGCTGGCGGCAACTGCGCTGTCTTCACTTGTTTTGCCAAGACTGGCTGTAAGGTAACTGCCTGGCAGTGCACAGTAAAGAAGGACAGCCCATCTTGTCTGGATATCTACAGATGGAACAAAGAAAAATACAGCCTGAATAATACCGCAGATAAGGGCAAAAACTACAAAATGCCAGCCACAGATTTCCAGTACATCTTTCATATTTTCTTTTTTCATAGTGAAATTATAGCCAACGCAGAACAGGATAACTGCGCTTACAGGACCTGAAAGAAAACCAGTAACTTCTGTAATAACACCACCTACACCAACTGTATTCAGAACATCAATTGCACCTGTAAGATTAAGTGCAAGACCAAGGATACTCATTAACAGCAAAGGTGAGCTGAAAACCTTTTTTGCCACATAGCCGGCAGAAGGGTTTTTACCTGTGTCTGCTGACAGAATTGCGATTACAGGTATAGCCACTACACTCTGTGCCACATCCAGTACGCCCATTCTGTATGCATGTGCAGTGCCAAATAATGTTATAAAAAGTGGAATGCCCAGCATACCAGTTTCCTGTGATGAAAATATCTGTGGCAGGTTATGATACTGGTATTTTTTCTTTCTCATGCCAAAAGACCATACAGAACTGATAAAAATAAGAGACATTACCAGTACCATTGATGTAATTGACTCCATACCAAAATTGGCTGTAAGACAGGAGTTGAAAAGTACACAAGGAAGACAGAATGTCATTATGAAGCTTTGCAGACCTTTGCTTGCTTCTTCTGAAATTTTGTTGTGTTTCCTTGCGAATATACCTAAAAATATAGTTACAAAAATAGGCATTACTATTTCCATAACTTTAATCATTTCATTCATATATACCTCCAAGAAAAGTTTGTCTATAAAACTTTTTCATATTATATACTATTTATCAGGATTTGTCATCACAAAAAAACACCTACAGAATTAACTGTAGGTGTTTAATAATTTATAAAATTATCTTACTTTGCTACCTGGTGCAATATCATCAGCAACAAAGATTACGTTTGCACTGCCATCTGGATTGTCAGCGGCAAGCAGCATGCCTTCGCTTACAAAACCACGCATTTTTCTTGGTGCAAGGTTGTCGATGATAATAACTTTTTTGCCAATCAGGTCTGCTGGTTCATACCATTCGTGGATAGCAGAAAGAATTGTTCTTTCTCTATTACCGTCCCAGATAGTGTTGTTCAGCAGTTTGTCAGCTTTTGGTACCGGTTCACAGTTTCTGATTTCACCAACAATAAGGTTTACTTTGTAGAAGTCGTCGATTGTGATTTCTTCTACTTTTTCTTCTTCAACTGCTGGTTCTTCAGCTTTTTTCTGTGCAGCTTCTCTTGCAGCTTTCTTTTCAGCTTCTTCTTTTGCGATAGCAGCCAGTTCTTTAGCGGCATCGATTCTTGGGAAGATAACTTCGCCTTTAGCTACTTTAACATCTGTCAGATGACCGAATTTTGCCAGTGTTTCATATTTCAGGTCTTCTGCTGCGTAGCCAAGCTGAGCAGCAATTTTTGGTGTTGTATTTGGCAGGTAAGCCTGCAGCAGAGTTGTTACAAAGCGCAGTGCTTCAACAAGATTGTAAAGAACACATGCAAGGCGAGGTTTGCTTGCTTCGTCTTTTGCCAGAACCCATGGCTGTGTTTCGTCGATGTATTTGTTTGCCCTCTGTACAACTTTGAAAATTTCTGCCAGAGCCTGTGGGATAGACAAATCATCCATGAACTTGTCTGTTTTAACTGTAAGACCTTCGCACAGTTCGATAAGTTCTTTATCAAGTTCTGCGCCTTCTCTTTCAGCTGGCAGTACACCGTCAAAGTATTTTTCAATCATAGCAGCGGAACGGGAAACAAGGTTACCCAGGTCGTTTGCCAGGTCAGAGTTGATACGTGCAATAAGACTTTCGTTTGTGTATACACCATCGTTGCCAAATGGAACTTCTCTCAGCAGGAAGTAGCGAACAGCATCAACGCCATAGCGTTTGCACAGAACTACAGGGTCAACAACGTTACCAACTGATTTACTCATTTTACCGCCTTCCAACAGAAGCCAGCCATGACCAAATACACGTTTTGGCAGTGGCAGGTCCAGAGCCATCAGCATTGCAGGCCAGATGATTGTGTGGAAACGAAGAATTTCTTTACCTACCATGTGGCATGTAGCAGGCCAGAATCTTTCGTAGTCATCATATTCGTTGTTGAATTTGCCCAAAGCTGTGATGTAGTTGGAGAGAGCATCAACCCAAACGTAAACTGTGTGTTCTGGGTCAAATTCTACAGGGATACCCCATTTAACTGTTGTTCTGGAAACGCAAAGGTCCTGCAAGCCCTGTTTGATAAAGCTTATCATTTCGTTTTTGCGTGTTTCAGGTTCGATAAATCTTGGGTTTTCTTCGTAGTGTTTGAGAAGTCTGTCTGCATAATTGGAAAGTTTAAAGAAGTAAGCATCTTCTTTTGCAAGGTAAACTTCGCGGCCGCAGTCAGGACATTTGCCGTCTACAAGCTGGCTCTGTGTCCAGAAAGTTTCGCAAGGTTTGCAGTAGTGGCCTTCATAGAAACCTTTGTAGATGTCGCCTTTGTCATAAAGCATTTTAAAGATTTTCTGAACAGCTTCTTCGTGGTAGTGGTCAGTTGTTCTGATAAATCTGTCATATTTAACGTCAAGAAGTTTCCACAGTTCCTTGATGTTTGCAACGATATCGTCAACATACTGTTTTGGTGTTTTGCCTGCAGCAGCAGCCTTGTCCTGAATTTTCTGGCCGTGTTCGTCAGTACCTGTAAGGAACATTACGTCATAGCCCTGAAGTCTTTTGTAACGGGACAAAGCGTCACATGCTACAGTTGTGTAGCTGTGGCCGATGTGAAGGTTATCGGAAGGATAGTAAATAGGAGTAGTAATGTAAAAGGATTTTTTTTCGCTCATTTTATATAAACCTCATAAATAAAATTTTCTTTTTCTGATTGATGATTGATAAAAATTATACTGCAGCGCTATTGCGCATTCGCATTCGACCTCTCACGGATGGATAGTTGATAATTCTGGAAATGTAGAATCGTTTGTCCACAATAACGCTCCTTTCATATTTTCACTATAATTTTTAATTCTATCAAAAAATTATCTGCAGTTCAAGATTTGAAAAAACTAACCTCTCAGTTTGCTTCTTACCTTTAAAGCTAAAGCAATAAGCTTGTCTGCAAAAGAGTTGAATGTAAGTGTAAATTCTCCGGCTGTTTCAATAACGTCACCATAGAATTTTGCCTTGAAGCGGTAAACACCGTAAAGTTCTGCATCTGTTTCTTCATCCAGCGCAATACCCTGCATATCATATGTGTGGCAGTTGCCGTCCAGTGCCCATTTCATCATTTCCCACTGCATCATATAGGTAGGGTTCAGCTTTCTCATCTCGCTGGTGGAACAGCCGTAAACATGGCTTGTTGTACCTGCATACTGAATGGAAAGCCCACCGCAGAGCGCAGTTTCTTCTTTTGTTTCAGGATTCTGGTAGTAACACATAAACAGCTTTGCGTTTTCAGGGAAGTTTACAAGTATGCTTTCAAGATATGCCTTGGAACGGATGGAGAACTGTTTTCTCTTGCCTGTTTCTTCGTAAATTCTGTAAAAATCATCAAGATATTCAAGACCAACCTTGCATACAACCCCGTTTTTAGGGCCAAAACGGATATAGTATCTTGTGCCTGATGTAAATTTCATAATAAGCTCATCTTCGGACAAACCCTTGATATAGTTGAGCATATAGTTGTATCTTGGCTGAATTGTATCGTGAAAGCCTGCGTTTTCATTTATGGAAAAGCCGCAGTCTTTAAAAAACTGTATTGTTTCGCTGTCTGCTGCAAGAACAAGCGGGTCGCAGATGAATTTATAGCCGTTATGTTTTTTTGCAACAGCTTTTATACCGCCGATAAGGTCTTTTACAACAGCTTTATCTGTATAGTCACATACAGGACCTCTTGGGGCATACATCATACCGAAAGGACCTATTTTTCTTATAAGAATGGATACGCCGCCCACAATGCTGCCGTTTTTATCACGGCTTACAACAACTTCGTGCAGCCAGTCTTTTTTTACTTTAGCCCAGTTTACACTCTGCTGAAAAGCACCTTTTGGATGATTGAGACAGAAGTCTTCGTATTCACTGTATAAATCTTTTTTCAAAATTTCCATTAACTGTAATCTCCAAATATAATTATACTCATTAAGTATAACATATTATTGATAAAAATAACAACTGTTTGAACCAATGAAATTAATTTGTAATCAAATTGACAACAGAGTGTATTTTTGATAGATTTATTATATATATCAAAAATCCATTGAGTGAAATGAGAATTTACATGAGTACAACAAATGAACGCGTACTTAAAGCCGCATGCAAGCTGGGAAGAAATATCCTTGAAAACGGCGGCGAAATATACCGAGTTGAAGAAACCATAAACTTCTTTCTGGAGGCTTATGGTATTTATGATGCACAGATTTTTGCAATACCTGCAACCATCATCGTAACAATTGAAGAAGACGGCAAACCTGTTACCTTGGTGGAAAGGGTAAAAGGGTCAAGCATCAACCTTGATAAATTATCCAAATTCAACGATTTAAGCAGACGTGCCTGCTGCAGTAAACCTTCCATAGAAAGCGTACTTGATGAAATAGAAGCTATACGCAAAGAAAAGCCATACAGTTTTTTTACATCCCTTATGGCATATGGGTTTACAGCGTTTTTCTTCTGCCTTTTCTGGAAAGGCGATTTGAGGGATTCAGCTGTGGCTTTTGTATGCGGTCTGTCTACAAAATACTGTCTTGAATTTATGTCCAAAGGCAAGTCCAATATATTTTTCAGCAATGCAGTTTCAAGTGCAGTTATTGCCTATATAGCAATTATCTGTGTAAACCTTGGCATTGCACATCATTACGATAAAATCATAATTGGCGCAATTATGTCCCTTGTTCCTGGTGTTGCAATTACAAATATTATGCGTGATATTATTGCAGGGGATGTTATAACCGGTACAACAAAGCTGGCAGAGGTGCTTCTTACTGCACTTGCCATAGCTGTCGGCATAGCTCTTGCAATGAGCAGTGTAATTTTCTTCGGAGGTGGTCTGTAATATGTTTAAAGAACTTTTCCTCCCTTGTCTGTGGGCGTTTCTCTCCAGTCTGGTGTTCTGCGGAATATTCAATGTACACGATAAAAAGGTAATATTGATATCAGCACTTGGCGGTGGCCTCGGCTGGTTTGCATATCTTATATCAGCGCCATTTGCTTCGGTTGTTATGCAAAACTTTATAGCCGCAATTACAGTGGCTCTGTTTTCGGAATTTATGTCCCGCATTTTAAAAACACCATCCACAGTATTTCTTGTAATCGGGGTTCTGCCAATGGTTCCGGGCGGCGGTATCTACTACACAATGGAATATGGTGTACAGGGCAATACAGAGATGTTTATCGAAAAAGGTCTGGAAACCATAGCGGTTGCAGGTGCAATAGCTATTGGCGTATCGGTTGCATCGGCAATATTCAGAATGTACTCTTACTTCCAGCTGCAGCAGTTTAAACAAAGGGAAAATATGGTAATCAGGTATGACAGGGACAATAATAAATAGCACAGCTATTCTTGCGGCAGGCTTTATGGGGTGCTTTATAAAAAAAGCTATTCCGGAAAAAATAGAAAAACCTATTATGGATATGATAGGCCTTTCGGTTTTTCTCATTGCCTTGCTTGGATTTTTCTCCACAGCCCTTACAATAGAGGACGGGAAAATCAAATCAAACGGCGAAATTATGATGCTTGTCTGCCTTGCTCTAGGTGTTGCAATAGGCGAGATGCTGTGCATAGAAGACAGGCTTAATACTTTTGGCAGAAAGATTGAAGAAAAAGCAGGGGTGGACGGTTTTGCAAAAGGCTTTGTTACAGCTTCTCTGCTGTTCTGCGTAGGCGCAATGGCTATTTTCGCTTCACTTAAAGACGGCATCAGCGGTGACAGCAGCGTTCTTATAGTAAAAAGCATGATAGACGCCATCACATCCTTTATACTCAGCACATCTTTGGGAAT
>JAZQYH010000015.1:0-13944 GCA_045633415.1 Oscillospiraceae bacterium
TTTTACACCGCCACCAGTAGAACCAGCAGAAGCACCGGATATCATCAGTGCAACCAGAATAAATCTGGATGTCTGTGGCCATAAGTCAAAGTTTGCAGTTGCAAAACCTGTTGTTGTGATAATTGTGGATACAGAGAAGAAGCTGTCCAGCATAGCCACAAGATTGTTTTCATAGTTGCCTGCAATATCACAGAAAATAATAAATGTTGCTATTGTAATAATGCCAAGATATGTTTTGAATTCATCATTTGAGAAAGCCAGTTTTGTTTTTCTCATTAAAATCAGGTAATAAACAGAGAAGTTTATACCGAACATCATCATACCTACAGCAACTACAAACTGTGTCAGATAGCTGTAACTTGCCATACTGTCGGCTTTGATACCAAAACCACCTGTGCCGGCTGTACCAAAAGCAGTAAGAATACTGTCAAATACAGGCATACCTGTAAAAATAAGAGCAACAATAAGAATTACTGTCATTGCAAGATAAATCATATACAGAATTCTTGCAGTTTCTCTCAGTGTTGGTGTCATTTTGCCAACAGATGGGCCAGGGCTTTCTGCTCGCATAAGCCGCAGGCCTTCACCACCGCCTTTTGTGTTGCTCATTGGTACAATAGCCATCAGGAACACCAGAACACCCATACCGCCCAGCCAGTGTGTAAAGCTTCTCCAGTACAGCATACTGTTGGACAGCAGTTCTACATTCTGCAGAATACTTGAACCTGTAGTTGTAAAACCGGAAACAGTTTCAAAAAAGGCGTCTATAATGTTTGGGATATATCCACTGAAAATAAATGGCAGACAACCAAACAGTGAAAGCAATATCCAGCCCAGCGCAACAGATACATAAGCTTCTTTAGCATATATACCTCTGTTGCTTTGCTTTACTTTGGACATCATAAATCCGATTATTTCACAAATTGCTATTGTGGCTATAAATGCCGGTATACTGGAATATTCTTTATAAATCAGGGCGACAAGGATAGCTGGCAGCATAAAAGCACCTTCCAGCATCAAAATGTTGCCCATGTATTTTGAAATTACTCGAAAATTCATATTAATCCTCCGTAAGTAAAATTAATATAAATTACTTGTATCAAGTATATCTGTAAGATTGCTGATAGCCTGTTCAGCTGTAGTTACAACAACGATTGAATCACCAGGTAACATACAGTCGTCACCTTTTGGAATAATAACCTGATTGCCACGTACAATATTTGCAACAAGGATATGTGGCTTAAGCTTAAGCTCTTTAAGTGAAATTCCCTGGAAATTACCTTCTTCCGGTACAGTAAATCCGATAGCTTCAGCTTTACCCTGGAACAATCTGTAAAGTGTTTCGATTGTGCCGGAAGATGTTTTGTCGAGGGATTTGCTGTTGCCAATAATAGAACGTACATAGCGCATTATTTCATTTGCAACCAGTCGTTTAGGGCTTACAGTTGTATCAATACCTGCATTTTTCAGTACACCCAGATATTCTGTACGATTAATTTTTGTTACAGATTTAGGTACGCCAATGGAGTTTGCGAACATGGAAATAATCATGTTTTCTTCATCCATACCTGTCAGAGTGATAACAGCATCCATATCACGCAGACCCTCTGCCAAGAGGAGTTCCTGCTGTGTGCCGTTGCCATAAATAATTGTAGCTTCTGGCAGTCTGCCGCTTAATTCTTCGCATTTAGCTTTGTCTGAATCCACTATAGTTACATTAACTTTGGAATTGAGCAGTTTTTCAGCAAGATAAATACCAATATGACTGCCACCGACAATCATAACATTGTCCACTGTTCTTTGCACCATTTTCAGTGCGTGCATAAGGTTTACAAGTTTTGCAGCTTCAGCGGCAACAGTGATATTGTCATTTTCCTGTAACACAAAATTGCCATCAGGAATGAATACATCATCACCTCTGCCAACAGCACAGATAAGAGCATTCACTCTTGCCAGTTCTTTTGCCTCCCACAGCTTTTTGCCAATCAATGGATTATCTGGTGTAAGTTTAAATTCAACCAGTTCTACACGACCTTGGGCAAATGTATCACGTTTTGTAAAAGTAGGGAACTGCAAAAGTCTGAATATTTCTCTTGCTGTTTCTTTTTCTGGGTTTAAAGCTATATTGATACCCAGTTTTTTACGCAAAAACTCAATCTGTGAATCATATTCCGGGTTTCTTACTCTTGCAACTGTATGTTTTACACCCAGCATATTTGCAACTACACAGCACAACAGGTTTACTTCATCACTGGAAGTAGCCGCAATCAACAAATCGCTTTCCTGTACATTTGCTTCTTTTTGTATTTCTACTGTAGCACCATTGCCATGAACAATAGCTACATCGTATGTATCCTGAAGCTCGTTCAGAACACTTTCTCTATTGTCTATAACTACAACATTATGTTCTTCTTCAACCAGAAGCTGAGTAAGCAGCTGGCCTACTTTACCACTGCCAACAACTACAACATTCATAATAAATCTCCTTTTGAGATACTGATATTATATATTTATTAAATTTTATCATATTTACACATTTATCGTCAACGAAATAACAATATTATCACAAAGCTTACATAAATTTTACATTGGTTTGTGCATAGATTTCTGGCTTAATTTCTGTTGTTTTACTGTCAGCGATGTGATAATATAAAATAAAGTTTAAAATTGTGGTAAAAGGGAAGATAAATATGGCTGTAAAAGAAAAAAAGCCTAACAAAGTTTATGAAAATATGCGCCAGGCAATTCTGCTTATGAAGATTAAACCAGGCGAGGCAATAGGCGAGGTTGATGTTGCAAATTATTTTGGTGTCAGTCGTACTCCTGTGCGTGATGCTTTCAAAAAACTGGAAGCTGATGGTCTTGTAGAAATCAAAAGCCACATCGGTACATTTGTTTCTTTAATCGACCTTGAACAAATAGTAGACACCATCTATATGCGTGAACATATCGAAAAGGCTATTATAAAATCCCTTGCTGAAAATAAACAGCAGAGAGACTATCTTAAAAGCGCATATATTCTCAATGCACAGCTTCAGCTTTTGGCAAGTGATTTAAGCGGTGATGCTCTTGCGGCAAAGTTTATGGAACTGGATAACGAGTTTCATCGAACACTTTTTGAATCAGCTGGCCGTCCAAATATATGGGAGCGTCTTCAGGCACAGCGGCACCATTATGACAGATTCAGAATTTTTCTCAACAATGATGACAAAGAAAAACTGACAACAATCTACAATCAGCATTATGAAATCTTCCAGAATATTGTTAAATGCAATGCAGAGCAAGCGCTTAAAATTTACGAAGACCATGTTTACTATAATATAATGAACAGCACTGATAAAATAATGGAAAACAGACAGTTTTTCAAAGTGTTTTCAGACATATTATTCTGATATGAAAGCAGGTGGGGGCACCTGCTTTTTATTTTGAAACAAACTTGTATACAAGTGTAAATTAATGTATGAATTATGAGTTGAAATATAACTATAAAATTTTTAAATATTAAAAAATAGCTACTAATTTTTAGTTATTATGGCATATGTAACAATGTTGACAAATGTATACAAGTAAAATAAAATTTATTATAGGATATTATGTGTTACTTTGGGTAACCATAACCGTATAAAAGATAATTTTGAAAGGAGATTTCATTATGCAAATGACATTCCGCTGGTATGGCGAAGGCAACGATAAAATCAGCCTGTCTTATATCAAACAGATTCCTGGCGTTTCCGGTATTGTTTGGGCACTTCATGATAAAATGCCTGGCGAAGTATGGGAAAAAGAAGAAATCGCAAAAGTAAAAGCACAGCTTGATGAATATGGTTTCAATATGGATGTTGTTGAATCTGTAAATGTTCACGACGATATTAAAATCGGTCTGCCTACAAGAGACATGTATATTGAAAACTACAAACAGACTATCAGAAACCTCAGTGAATTTGGTGTAAAAGTTATCTGCTACAACTTTATGCCTATCTTTGACTGGACACGTTCCAATCTTTTCCACGAAGTTGGCGATGGTTCAACAGCTCTTTTCTATGAAAAGAACATGATTCAGGATGACTATAATGCTATGGCAAAATACATTCTGGACTTTACTGAAAAGTATAATATGTCCTTCCCAGGTTGGGAGCCAGAAAGAATGGCTAAACTGGACGAACTGTTCAAAAAATACGAAGGTATTGACCATGAAAAACTGTGGGCAAATTTGAAATACTTCCTTGAAGCTATTATGCCTGTATGTAAAGAAACAGACATCAAAATGGCTATTCATATGGATGACCCACCTTGGGATATCTTTGGTCTGCCACGCCTGCTGGTTGATGAACCATCTATCGACAGATTCCTTAAAATGGTAGACGACCCATACAACTGCCTTACACTTTGTTCTGGTTCTCTTGGTGCAAACCTTGAAAACAATGTTGCAGATATCGTGCGCAAACACAGCGAACGTATTGCTTTTGCCCACATCCGTAACGTTAAACACTTTGAAAACGGCGACTTCTCTGAAGCAAGCCACCGTGACTGTGATGGCGACACAGGTATTCTCGAAATTCTCAAAGCTTACCACGATGCTGGCTGGAACGGCTATATCCGCCCTGACCACGGCAGACATCTGTGGGGGGAAGGCCCGGGTACAGTTCGTCCTGGTTATGGTCTTTACGACAGAGCTCTGGGCATTATGTATATGCTGGGCGTTTGGGATATGTTAGATAAACTGGAGGAAAAAATAAAATGAAATTACCATTTCAGATTGATTTAAAAGATAAAGTTGTAGTTATCACAGGTGCTGGCGGTGTTATCTGCTCCACACTTGCAAAAGCAGTTGGTACTTGCGGTGCTAAAGTTGCGCTTCTTGACCTTAACAAAGATGCTGCACAGAAATGGGCAGACGAAATCGTTGCAGAAGGCGGCACTGCAAAAGCTTACGAATGTAACGTTTTGCAGAAAGAATCCATCGAAAAAGCACACGAAGCTATTCTGGCAGATTTCGGCGGTTGTGATATCCTTCTCAACGGTGCAGGTGGCAACAACCCACGCGCTACAACAGACAATGAATACTTCCATATGGAAGACCTTGAAAATATGAAAACATTCTTCGACCTTGACCAGGCAGGTGTTGAATTTGTATTTAACCTTAACTTTATCGGCACACTTCTGCCAACACAGGTTTTTGCAAAAGATATGCTGGGTAAAAAAGGCTGCAGCATCATCAATATTTCCAGTATGAACGCATTTACACCACTTACAAAAATTCCAGCATACTCTGGTGCTAAAGCTGCTATCTCCAACTTTACACAGTGGCTGGCAGTTCATTTCTCACATGTAGGTATCAGATGTAATGCTATCGCTCCTGGTTTCTTCTCCACAGCACAGAATGCAAAACTGCTCTGGAACGAAGACGGTACACCAACAGCAAGAACAGGCAAAATCCTTGCAGGCACTCCAATGGGTCGTTTCGGTGAAACAGAAGAACTTATCGGTGCTACACTCTTCCTTATGAGCGAAGAAGCATCAGGCTTTGTTGATGGTGTTGTAATTCCTATCGACGGCGGCTATGCTGCATACAGTGGTGTTTAATTAATCGCCACTTTCATATCTGAAAGGGATAAAAATTAAAATGAGAAAAATATTAAATTTTAATTCCAAATGGGCATTTTCCAGCGAAACAAAGGAAGTACCACAGTCCCTCCCTAAAAACTGGGTGTGGGTAAACCTGCCTCATACCTGGAATAACATAGACGGTCTTGATGGTGACAACGACTACTATCGTGGTACTTGTCTGTATGCAAAAACTGTTGATAAATCTGAATTTCTGCCAACAGCAGACAGATATTTCCTTGAATTTCAGGGTGCAAACTCTTCTGCAGATCTTTATGTAAACGGCAAACACCTTGCTCATCACGACGGCGGTTACTCCACATGGCGTGTTGATGTAACAGAAGAATTCAAAGCTGTTGTAACACCTCTTGTTGTGGTTGCTGTAGATAATTCTCCAAACAACAGAGTTTATCCACAGATGGCAGACTTTACTTTCTATGGTGGTCTGTACAGAGATGTAAACATTATCTGTACAAACGAAAGTCACTTTGACCTTGAATTTTATGGCGGTCCTGGTATCAAGGTTACACCTAAAATTGAAGGCAAAGACGCAGATGTTGAAATTGAAGTATTTGTAAAAAATCCGCTTGAAAACCAGAAACTGGTTTATACAGTTAAAAAAGCATGTGGCTGTGTCGTAGAAGAAAAAGAAGTGCCTGTTGCAGATACAAAAGTAAATGTAAAAATTGAAAATGTACACCTGTGGCATGGTGTAAAAGACCCATATCTCTACACTGCAGAAGTTAAACTTGTAAATGATGAAGGCGAAGTAGACGCTGTGGCCACAAGATTTGGTTGCCGCACATTTGCTATCGACCCAGACGAAGGCTTTATCCTCAATGGTGAAAGCTATCCACTGCGTGGTGTTTCACGCCATCAGGACAGATGGGGCAAAGGTAACGCTCTTTCCAAAGAAGACCATATCGAAGATATGGAACTTATCTGTGAAATGGGTGCAAACACAATTCGTCTTGCACACTATCAGCACGACCAGTTCTTCTACGACCTGTGTGACGAAAAAGGTATGGCTATCTGGGCTGAAATCCCATATATCTCCAAACACATGCCTACAGGCCGTGAAAATACAATCAGCCAGATGAAAGAACTTCTGGCACAGAATTACAACCATCCATCAGTTGTGGTATGGGGTCTGTCCAACGAAATTTCCATCAATGGTGGCGACGCTGACCTTATTGAAAACCATGTTATCCTCAATGACCTGTGTCACGAATGGGACCCAACACGTCTTACAACTATTGCGTGTGTTTCTATGACACCAATCGATGACCCATATATTAAAGTTCCTGATGTTGTTTCCTACAACCACTACTTCGGCTGGTATGGCGGCGACACATCAATGAATGGTCCTTGGCTTGATAACTTCCACAAAGTTAACCCACAGATTCCAATCGGTGTATCTGAATACGGCTGTGAAGCACTTAACTGGCATACATCCGACCCACGTCAGGGTGACTACACAGAAGAATATCAGGCTTACTACCACGAAGAACTTATCAAACAATTGTTCAGCCGCAAATATATCTGGGCTACACATGTTTGGAATATGTTCGACTTTGGTGCTGACGGCAGAAACGAAGGCGGCGAAAACGGACAGAACCACAAAGGTCTTGTAACTATCGACCGCAAATACAAAAAAGACTCTTTCTATGCATACAAAGCATGGCTGTCTGACGACCCATTTGTACACATCTGTGGCAAACGTTATGTTGACAGGGTAGAGGATGTAACAAAAGTTACAGTATACTCCAACCAGCCAGAAGTTGAACTGTTTGCAAATGGTGTTTCTCTTGGTAAACAGACAAGTGATGTTCATTTCTTCTATTTTGAAGTACCTAACAAAGATGTAACAAAACTTAAAGCTGTTGCTGGTGAATGTGTTGATTACAGCGAAATTAAGAAAGTTGCTGAATTCAATCAGGATTATCTGCTGAAAGAAAAAGGCGCAGTTCTCAACTGGTTTGATGTAACTGAAATCGATGGCTACTTCTCAATCAACGATAAATTCTCTGATGTAAAAGCAAATCCAGAAGGTCTTGAAGTATTTATGGAATTGGTAGATGCATCAATGTCTTGCACATCTGAAGAAACAAAGAAAGATACTCTTGCTATGATGTCTGGCCCAATGTCAGAAATGCTGGGTGGCTTTACAGTTCTTCGCATGACATCAATTCTGGGTACAATGGGTGCTGTATTTACAAAGGAAATCCTCCTTACCGCAAACGAAAAACTCAACAAAATCGAAAAATAATTTACAGAGGTGTTCTTATGAAACCTTTTATGGATAAAGATTTCCTGCTGGATAATGATGTGGCAAAACATCTTTTCCACGATTATGCAGACAAAATGCCTATCGTGGACTATCACTGCCACCTTTCTCCAAAAGAAATTTATGAAGATGCAAAATTTGACAACATCACACAGGTATGGCTTGGTGGCGATCATTATAAATGGCGCCAGATGCGTTCCAATGGTGTAGAAGAAAAATATGTAACAGGCGATGCCAGCGACAGAGAAAAGTTCCAGAAATGGGCAGAAACTCTGGAAATGGCAATTGGCAACCCTCTGTATCACTGGAGTCATCTTGAACTTCAGAGATACTTTGGCTACACAGGTCATCTCTGTGGTGAAACAGCACAGGAAGTATGGGATATTGCCAATGCAAAACTGGCAGAGGAAGGCATGTCTGCACGTGGTCTTATCAAACAGTCCAATGTAACTGTACTGTGCACAACAGACGACCCAATTGACAGCCTTGAATGGCACGCAAAAATTGCACAGGACGAAACATTTGATGTAAAAGTTCTGCCAACTTGGCGCCCAGACAAAGCTGTTGCGATTGAAAAGCCGGATTATCTTGACTATATTGTAAAACTTGGCGATGCAGCGGGTATTGAAATCGAATGTATCAACTGTCTTAAAAAAGCTCTGTATAACAGAATTGACCATTTTGAACGGCACGGCTGTAAAGTATCAGACCACGGTCTTGATTACGTAATGTTCTACCCAGCAGACAAAAAAGAAGCTAATGCAATTTTCAGAAGACGTCTTGCAGGTGAAGAGCTTACACAGGAAGAAATTCTTAAGTTCAAAACTTATGTACTACTTCTTCTCGGAGAAAAATACCGGGAAAAAGGCTGGGTAATGCAGATGCACTTTGGTGTGCGCCGCGACCTTAACAAAAAAATCTTTGCGGCTCTTGGTCCAGACGCTGGTATCGACAGTATCAATGATAATATTCCAGCTGGTCAGATGGCACTGTTCCTCAATGCCCTTGCAGAAAAAGATGCACTTCCAAAAACTATTCTTTACTCACTGAATCCTAATGACAATGCCGCTATCGGTACAATTATGGGCGCATTCCAGGATTCTACATGTGTTGGCAAAATCCAGCACGGCAGTGCATGGTGGTTCAATGACAATAAAACTGGTATGATTGACCAGATGATATCTCTGGCAAATCTCGGTCTGCTGGGCAACTTTGTTGGTATGCTTACAGACAGCCGCAGTTTCCTGTCTTACACACGTCACGAATATTTCCGTCGCATTCTGTGCAATCTTATTGGCACTTGGGTAGATAACGGAGAATATCCAAACGATGATAAAATCCTCAAGAAAATTGTTGAAGGTATCTCTTACAACAATGCAATGAGATATTTTGGCTTTTAAGTTATAGGAGAATTAAGAAATGAAAAAATCAGAAGTAATTCTTGAACTGAAAAAACAGGGTGTTGTAGCTGTTATCCGTGGCGAAAGTTTTGAAGAAGGTGTAAACATTTCCAAAGCTTGTATCGCTGGTGGTCTTAAAGCTATCGAAATGGCATATACAAACTCTGCAGCTTCAGATATTATCAAAGAACTGTGCGAAATGTATAAAGACGATAAAGAAGTTCTTATCGGCGCAGGTACAGTTCTGGATGCACCAACAGCCAGAATGGCAATTCTTGCAGGTGCAAAATATATTGTTTCTCCATCATTTGATAAAGAAACAGCTGTTATGTGTAACAGATATGGTGTGCCATATCTGCCAGGCTGTATGACAATCAAAGAAATCATTACAGCTATGGAAGCAGGTAGTGAAATCGTAAAACTGTTCCCAGGTTCTGCATTTGGCCCATCATACATCGGTGCAGTAAAATCTCCACTGCCACAGGCATCTATGATGGTAACAGGCGGTGTTAACCTGAACAACCTTGACCAGTGGTTCAAAGCAGGTGTTGATGCAATCGGTGTAGGTGGCGAACTTAACAAACTTGGCGCACAGGGCAAATGGGATGAAATCACAGAAGTAGCTGGTCAGTATGTGGCAAAAGCTAAAGAGGTGAGATAATGAAAATCTTATGTATGGGCGAAACTCTGCTTCGCTATTCTACATCAAAAGGGCATCGTTTTGCCGACCTTGATTTTGCTGTACACGTAGGTGGCAGTGAAACAAATATTGCAGTATCACTGGCACAGTTTGGTCTTGATACAAAAATGCTTACAAAACTGCCAGATAACGCTATCGGTGATGCAGTTGTTGCATTTATGAGAAAACTGGGTGTAGACACATCTCCAATTCTTCGTAACAATATGCGTATGGGTGCTTATTTCCTTGAAGGTGGCAGTGGCAACAGAACAAGTCAGGTTATTTACGACCGTGCTTACAGCGCAATGACATCTTTCACACTGGAAGATGTAGTACTGGATAAACTCTTTGATGGCGTGGATGTTTTTGTTGTAAGTGGTATCACAGCAGCACTTAACGAAAATCTAAAAAATGCAGTTGTTGAAATGCTGAAATACTGTAAAGAACACGGTATCACAACAATTTACGATAACAACTATCGTGCAAAACTGTGGACTGTTGAGCGGGCTGGTAAAGCATTCAAAGAAATTCTGCCATATGTGGATATCCTTTCCGCTGGTTATCTTGATGCACAGAACTTCCTTGGTCTTTCCAGTGAAAGTGAAGATTTTGAAACAATGCTGGCTGATATGTACAGACAGATGAAAGAATTGTATCCAAATCTTAAATACATGACATCAACTCGCAGAGAAATCATTTCCACATCTGTAAATAATCTTACAGGTTATCTCTATACAGATAAACTTATCGCTTCCAAAACATATCATATCGATGATATCGTAGACAGAGTAGGTGGTGGAGATGCATATATCTCAGGTCTTATCTATGGTATTCTTACAGAAAGAGAACCACAGGAAGCTCTGGAATTTGCTTGCTGTGCATCCGTACTTAAGCATACTATCCATGGCGATGCAAACCTGTTCAGTGTAAAAGAAATTGATAACTTTATGCAGTCAGGCGTATCCAGAATCAACAGATAAATTATAAAGGCCGGCAATATACCGGCCTTAATTTATATTTTGTTTCGACAGTTCGCAATCTTTTTTCCCTTGACAATAAAATATAAATAAAGTAATATAAAAGTCCAGAGATATTATCTTAATACTTGAAAGGTGGTGAACCATGGGACAGACAATTACAACAAACCGTGCCGCAAGACACGAATACTTTGTTCTTGAAACATTTGAAGCTGGTATCGAACTTTACGGTACAGAAATCAAATCTATCCGCAATGGTTCAGTAAACCTTAAAGAGTCGTGGGCAGATATCCAGAATGGTGAAGTATTCGTTTATGGTATGCACATCAGCCCATACGAAATGGGTAATATCTTTAACAGAGACCCTTTCAGAGTGCGTAAACTTTTGTTACACAGAAAAGAAATAAACAAACTTATGGGTAAAATCAAGCAGGAAGGCCTGACTTTGATTCCGTTGTCACTTTATTTCAAAAAACAGTATGTAAAAGTTGAACTTGGTCTGTGTAAAGGTAAGAAACTTTACGATAAACGTGAGTCAATGGCGAAACGTGACGCAAAGCGTGATATAGACCGTGCACTTAAAGAAAGAAACAGATAATTGATATTATAAAGTTACGATTGCTCTGCAACATTGTTTTATACACCAATACAAGGGGCTGTATTGGATTTCGACGGGGAGTTTGCAGCGAGAGCAGCGGGTAGTGGTGGGGCACCACTTTAAAAGCTTCACAAAAATAAACGCTAATCGTAACACATTAGTAGCTGCTTAATTAAGTAGCCATCCTGCCCGGTTTTCTATCGGCTGGGGCCAGGGTGTCATGCAGATAGAGCACGTGAACAGGGCAAAGCTTTGAGCCCTGTCATGATTTTATGAAGCTACTGATGATGCGGCCTGTTTGTCGGCCTGCTTCAAAGGGAATGTCGTAGATAAACTACGCTCGTAGATACTGTCGTGAATAATTTTTCGGACACGGGTTCAACTCCCGTCAGCTCCACCAATAAGAAATCCCAGTAATTTAGCGGTTTCTCGCTATTTTACTGGGATTTTTGTTGTTTTTGGGGTGGGTAGGAAATGCCTGAAAATACATTTAAAAGTTCGTCAAAAGTTCGTCAGAATAAAATCTAAAAAGTAGCCGTATATCAGTCATCATTTTTAATATCAGTAAAAGTAACAATGTGCATAATTTAGCTACATGGGAAAAATACGGCATAATTGTAAAATAATAAATCTTGATTGATAATATGTTTTTATAGGAGTATAATGAAGATAGCTATATCGTTAAATATAAGTATATATAAGGAGAAAAAATTATGTTAAAACGATTGACTGCTGCGCTTGTGGCGGCTGTTATGATAATAAGTAATTTTACCCCTGTGGTTTATGCTATGGATATGCCACAGGTTATCATCGCTGACAGCGAAGCAACCACACCTGCAGAGGAAGATAATGACACCTTGCTTCAGATACCTGAAGATACAGGGGATGAACAAGCAGGGGAGGAGGTTTCTGTCTGGTCTACAAGAGCGGCTGCTGCTACCAGCGGTACTTGCGGTTACAGCACCACATGGGCTGTGTCTGACACAGATAATGACGGCGTTATGGACAAGCTGGTTATCAGCGGTACATACAGCACAGACAGCTATAACAGCTCACGTCCTTGGGAAGCTTATATTGATACAATAAAAACTCTGGTTATTGAAAGCGGCGTAACCGAAATCGGCAACTACAACTTTGAGCTGTTTGAAGCACTTGAAAGTGTAAGTCTGCCATCCACGCTGGAATATATCGGCACAGGTGCTTTCTCCAGCTGTACATCACTTAAATCAATTACTTTGCCTTCAAGCCTTAAAACCATCAAAGGCTATGTTTTTTTGGACTGTACATCACTTGAAAGCATTACAATTCCACGCAAAGTAACAGCCATAGACAATGGTGTGTTTGCAGACTGTACATCACTTAAAACTGTAACTCTCCATACATCCATAAAAACTATGGGTTACAATGCCTTTGAAAACTGCAAGTCCCTGACAACTATTTCAGGCACAGGCGGTCTTAATTCCATTGGCTCATCTGCCTTTGAAGGATGTACTTCACTTACAAGTATGATACTGCCTTATAGCATTAAAAATGTAGGTGCAAATGTGTTCAAAGGCTGTACTGCTTTGGAAAGTGTAACAATTCAGGGCAATGTAACAAGCATCGACTATGCAGCCTTTAAAAACTGTACATCTCTTGATGATGTAAAAATTACAGCTACTGCTTTAACCTCCATTGGTAAAGAAGCGTTTTCCGGCTGTACAGCATTAAGTAGCTTTTCAATTCCGCTAACAGTTACAACTCTGGGCGAAAAAGCATTTTCTGGCTGTACAAATCTGGGACGTATTGAAATTCCATCAGCTTTGACATCCGTTTCCAGCGGTGCATTCTCTGGCTGTACAAGGCTGAGCACAGCAACTATTGAAGAGGGTATAACAACTTTACCTGCACAGATGTTCAGCGGTTGTACATATCTGACACTGGTAAATATGCCGGAAAGTGTTAAAAGCATCGGCGCAAATGCCTTTGACGGCTGTAAAACTCTGGACATTGTGGAATATGCTGGCTCAAGAAGCAGCTGGGCTAAAATTTCCATAGGCACAGGCAATACCTATCTGACAGGCGCAAAAATAAACTGCGCTAAAACTGATGTTGCAAACGGAAACTGTGGTACAAATGCAACATGGAATCTGCTGGATAGTGACAACGACAATATTTTAGACAAGCTGGTTATTTCCGGCAGTGGCGCTATGGCTGATTTCACATCATCCAGCATACCTTGGTATGAATACAGAAAAGACATTAAAACAGCAGTTATCGGCGACGGCATTACTTATGTGGGTAAATACTCATTCTGTGAATGTGAAAACCTTACATCAGTTTCTCTGCCAGACGGTCTTGAAGAAATAGGCGATTACGCATTTATATACTGCTTAAGACTTTCAGACATTGCAATTCCA
>JAZQYH010000016.1:0-3040 GCA_045633415.1 Oscillospiraceae bacterium
GGCAAAGTGTATATCAGCGAATTTGCCATACAGATTATAAATAAAACGGAAAATTTCTTTTTGTCCATAGACTCTCCGAAAAGATTGTAATTATTGTCATAGGAAATAATAATACTTTTTGCCCACGGTTTCAACAGGAAAATTATTTTTCAAAAAATTTCTGCACTGATATTTCCACACAAAAAAGCCGCCGGATAAACCGACGGCTATATTTATTATACAGTTGTTTTAACCCGACAGGCTGAATGGCAACTGCCACAGTTGTGTGAACAACCTGAACAGCCGGCACAGCCGCCTTTTTTATGGTCTTTCCACATGGAGCGTACTGCCAGCGCCACGCAGAAACCAATAACTGTGAGTACTATGAAATCGCCCATAGTGTGACCTCCTGTAATATTCGTTAAATGCAAGGGATTATTTTTTGTCTGTTGACTGATAGCCTTTGCGGCATACCAGCCATATAAGTGCAGCCAGTACAACTACAGCTGCTACTGTAAAGATGCCAAATGTTGCTTCGCCTGTTGCAATACCAACCAGCTGGTAAACAATCATGGAGATGGCATAAGCAAAACCGCACATGTAAGCGATTGTACCTACTGTCCATTTCATATTGCCCATTTCTCTTCTGATAGCACCCATTGCGGCAAAACATGGTGCACACAGCAGCTGAAAAATCATAAAGCTGTAAGCTCTTACAGGACCAAAGTCGTTTGCAACCATCGCCCAGATTTCGTTGCCTGCTTCAGACAGTTCACCACCAAAGTTGTACAGTGTACCGAATGTCATAACAACCTGTTCTTTTGCAATAAGACCTGTAAATGTAGCAACTGTTGCTTTCCAAGCCATATCGCCCATCCAGCCCAGAGGGTAGAAAATCCAGGCGATAAGTTTGCCAAGGTCTGCCAGCAGTGAAACGTTAGGGTCTTCAACTGCCATAAATGCGCCGTCTACAAAACCGTAAGACTGCATAAACCACAGAACGATGGATGAAAGGAGAACGATTGTTGTGGCTCTCTTAACAAAGTCTGCACCCCTGTCATATGTGGAGCGGATAACGTTTCTTGGGCTTGGCAGGTGGTATGCAGGCAGTTCCATTACAAATGGAGCAGGACGACCAGCAAATGCTTTGAACTTTTTCAGGATAACACCTGAAATCACAACAGCCATAACACCGATAAAGAAAGCGGATGTAGCAACCAGTGGTGAGTTGCCGAATACTGCACCGGCAAACAGACCAATGATAGGCATTTTAGCACCACAAGGGATAAAGCCTGTTGTCATAACAGTGATTTTTCTGTCGTTTTCCTGTTCGATTGTACGGGAAGCCAGAATACCCGGAACACCACAACCTGTTGCAACCAGCATAGGAATGATGGATTTACCTGACAGACCGAATTTACGCAGAATTCTGTCCATAATAAATGCTACACGGGACATATAGCCCACGTCTTCAAGGATAGACAGCAGGAAAGAAAGCACCAGAATCTGTGGCACAAAGCCCAGAACAGCGCCAACACCAGCCACAATGCCATCCATAACCAGACCATACAGCCAGCCAGAAACACCGAGGGATGTGAGAATGGAGTCAAATAATGTAGGAATCCATTCACCAAACAGAACATCGTTTGCCCAGTCTGTACCCAGTGTACCGATAGAGAATGAGAAACTGCCCATTGCAATAGCATACATAAGGAACATAATACCTGCAAAGATTGGCAATGCCAGTACTCTGTTTGTAACAATTTTATCTATTTTATCTGAAATTGTAAGGGCGTATTTATCACTGCCTTTTTTGATGGAACGTGCACATACATCACCGATATATGTATAACGGCTGTCTGCAACAATGCTTTCTGCATCGTCGTCCATTTCTGCTTCGCAGTCACGGATATGCTGCTCCACGTGGGAAAGAACTTCCTGTGGAAGATTCAGCTCTTCTCTCACCAGCTCGTCACGTTCAAAAAGTTTGATAGCAAACCAACGGATATAGTTGTTGTCAACCACATTTTCGATTGATTCTTCGATATGCGCCAGAGCGTGTTCCACACCGCCTTTGAATACGTGTGGTACGTCACCATGTGTATGGTTTTTAGCCAGCTGAACAACTTTTTCAGCAGCTTCCATAACACCTTCGTTTTTCAGCGCTGAAATTTCAACTACCGGACAGCCCAGTGCTTTGCTGAGCTTTTCAATGTTGATGTTGTCACCATTCTTGCGGACAAGGTCCATCATATTTACTGCAATAACTACAGGATGACCAAGGTCCAGCAGCTGTGTTGTAAGGTACAGGTTTCTTTCGATATTTGTGCCGTCAATAATATTGAGAATAGCGTCTGGGTGTTCGTTTACCAGATACTGACGTGTTACAATTTCTTCTGGTGTATATGGAGAAAGTGAGTAAATACCAGGCAGGTCCTGAATAATTACATCCTTGTGACCTTTCAGCTGACCTTCTTTCTTTTCAACAGTAACGCCAGGCCAGTTGCCTACATACTGGTTAGAGCCAGTAAGAACGTTGAACAGTGATGTTTTACCACAGTTTGGGTTACCAGCCAATGCAATTTTGATATTCATAAAATTCTCCTCTTACTCTACTTCAATCATTTCTGCGTCAGCTTTACGCAGTGTCAGTTCATAACCACGAACTGTCAGTTCCATTGGGTCACCTAGTGGTGCAACCTTGCGAACAAGGATTTCAACACGTTTTGTAATACCCATATCCATAATTCTACGACGTATAGGACCTTCACCGTGAAGTTTTACCACAACAGCTTTGTCCCCTACTTTTATATCTTTAAGTGTTCTCATAAATATAATCCTCTCACACAATTTCAAAAATGTGTCCTAACCGCAGTTAGCACAACCTAACTACTTGAGTTAGTATACACTAACTCTGTCGGTTTGTCAATGCTAACCGTGTCAGATTTCCACACAGATACTGATAAATCTGCAATTCTTACAATAAGTTTGATTATTAAATCATTCCCTTTTGTTGCATTTGCGCATAAGATATTATACATACAAAATAAAAACAGGACGC
>JAZQYH010000017.1:0-1792 GCA_045633415.1 Oscillospiraceae bacterium
CCATTATGATGGTCATTGGTATGATGCCTGTGCAGGCTTTTGCGGCAGAAGACTACACTTGGGACAGCAGCTCAGGCATACTGACTGTAAATACTGATGCTGGTATTACCGCGTGGGAAACTGCTGTGTCAGCAACGGAAATTAAAACGGTTGTTGTTAAAAACACAGTGGCAACTATAGCTGGCAAAGTATTCCAAGGATTATCAAATCTTGAATCACTTACTTTTGAAGGTGATGTGACTATTCAAAATGGTATAATAGATAGTGTTTATTATTATCCATTTTCAGAAACACCAAAACTGGCCGAAATTACTTTTGGTGGCAAAGTAACTATTGGCGATGGTGTGTTCCTTTATAGTGAATCCGCTCCAAATATAGCACTGAAAAAACTGTCTTTCCCTGCGGGTTCTACTTTTGGCAGTGCTGTTTTCAGCTACTGTACTGCACTGGAAGAAATCACATTCAATGGTGATGTGGATATCACAGCTGGTGGCTGTTTCTATAAAACAACAGCACTGAAAAAAATTGATTTCAAAGGTGAAAGCAAAATAGGTTCAGGTGCATTCGGTAATGCAATAAATATTACTGAACTCAATTTTACTGGCAAAACATCTATTGGTTCCGGCGTATTTATGTACGATTCTTCAGCACCAAACACAACATTGAAAAAACTGTCTTTCCCTGTTGGCTCCACTTTTGGCAGTGCTGTTTTCAGATACTGTACAGCACTGGAAGAAATTGTATTTAATGGTGCAGTAGATGTTACATCAGGTAGCTGTTTTGCCAATCTGACAGCTTTGAAAAAAATTGATTTCAAAGGTGAAAGTAAACTGGCAAGTAGTGCGTTTGGTGAATCAATAAATCTTGCAGAAATCAACTTTGGTGGCAAAACAAACATTGGTTCAGGCGTATTCACTTATAGTGAATCTGCTCCAAATACAGCACTGAAAACACTGTCTTTCCCTGCGGATTCTACTTTTGGCAGTGCTGTTTTCAGCTACTGTACGGCATTGGAAGAAATTACATTTAATGGCAATGTAGATGTTACAGCAGGTGGCTGTTTTGCCAATCTGACAGCTTTGAAAAAAATTGATTTCAAAGGTGAAAGCAAACTGGCATCAGGTGCATTTTTGGGCACAACAAACCTTGCAGAAATCAACTTTGGTGGCAAAACAAGCATTGGTTCAGGTGTGTTCGCTTATAGTGAATCTGCTCCAAATACAGCACTGAAATCACTGTCATTCCCAACCGGCTCTACATTCTCTAGTGGTATCTTCTATAGTTGCAATGCGCTGAAAGAACTTGTGTTCGAAGGTAATGTAGATCTTACAGCTGGTGGCAGTATCTATAATGTGCCATCATTGGAAAAAATTGAATTCAAAGGCGAAAGCAAACTGGCAAGCGGCACTTTAAGCAATGCTGTAAAACTTAAAACACTGATATTTGGTGGCAAAACAGATATAGGTAATGGGGTGTTTGTTGATGCTGGATCACAGCAGGCTTCAGGTATTGATGCTATAATAATTCCTGCAGGCAGTACAATAGGCATAAGTGCATTTGCGGGTGCAAATATTACAACTATTGAGTTTGAAGATACAACTTCACCTGCATTTGGTGTGAATGCATTTGCAGGCTGTCCACAGACTGGTATCATTTATGTGCCTGCAGAAGCATATGATGCATATGTAGCAGCCCTTAATGGAGATGGAAGCAGTACAGATGTGGCAAACCCTGTGCCATTGCAGATTAAAGAAATATTGCCAACCCCAACCCCAACACTTTACAATGTCTG
>JAZQYH010000018.1:0-58263 GCA_045633415.1 Oscillospiraceae bacterium
ATCTGCTATTTGCTCTTTTATATTTTTGATGTCAGTGTTGCTGCCAGCCCTTTCGGCACGGCGTAAAGCATTTCGCAAATCATTTCTGTCATCAGTCAGCTGGGCGATTTTGCCTTTCAGATTTTCTCTTACAGTTATTAATTGTTCTGCCGTTTCGATTCTGTATTTGCCCAGTGTTTCAGACTGCTTCATAATACTGTCCATTTTTATAATGTCTTCTCGCATAGACATAGGCATCTTTCGTACAGACGATGGGTGTTTTTGTATGTTTACAAGTTCATACCTGTATCGCAGGTACAGTCCGTACAGGCTGTTTCTTTTGGCATAGCTGATAAAGTTCCCGTTCAGCCTTCCTTTTGAATATTGTTTTTGCCTGTACATATCGGGGAACGGCTCCTGTCTTATATTGTTGCGGCTTATTCTTCGCACAATTATCGGCAGGTCATATTCCTGCCCCAGCTTATGAAATCGGAAATACCCTTTGGCTCCCGGTGGTTTTATGGCAGGGTATTTCAGCCTTTCTCCGTCAGAGTCATACAGCTTGAACTGATAACCCATCATTTCCATGGCTCTGATAAACTGCTGTTGGGTAACTGATGCGTTTATTGCACTATCAATATCCCTGCGGATAGTGTTTCTCACCGTTGGTTGGCCTGCTTTCTCTGCCTTTCTCTCTGCATAGGATTTTGATTTGCCTGCAGGATTATCTATGGTGGATAGGCCGTATTCTCTGCACAGCTGGTCTGATATATCTTTCATTCTTTTGTAGTCAGCAGGCGAATTATAAAATTTGTATCCATCTGCAAACGAAACAGAATTGATTACAAAATGGGAGTGATAATGGCCTGTGTTCAGATGGGTTGCCACCAGCACTTCAAACCTGTCACCCCACATTCGTTCTGCCAGTTTAACGCCTATTTCGTGGGCTATTTCTGCGGTTACCTCATCGTGGGCAAAGCTCTGGTATCCGTGATAACACTGCCTGCCGTCTGTTTTCTCCCACAGCAATTTTGTGTTCATAAACTGGGATATAGCAAATTCTTCATCACAGTTAATGCCCGTTACATATTTTCTTTGTTCAGTTTTGATGTTGTATGCGGTGTATTCCATTACGTTTTTTACAATGTGCATTGTCGCCACATCACCTGCTGATTTCGCTGTTGTCTTTTCGGGATTACGGGCATAATTGATTACCCCGTCCACTCGGCCTTTGATTGGCCATATTGATGTTACAGCCATAGGCTACCCCTTTTTGTTGGAGTAATGCTTTGCCACCTGCTTTTCCAGATTATGCAGGTTGTAAAGTTCATATCGCATAGCATCAGTATCAACAGATTTATAAACGTGTGCCCTTGCTACAAGGGCATTGATATTTCCGCCTATCTTTCGCATTTCGTACAGCAGTCGGCGAGTATCATCGTCCGGCTTTGCTTGTATTGCCACACCTTCAAAGCACAGTCGGCAGAATTCTTCTCTGGATAAGTTTGTCTTTGCAACTTTTATATTCAGCTGGTCCAGTTCTGCTTTGGACAGGCGTATTTTAATTTCGTGTTTTCTTTCCATATTTTCTCCTTTCATACGGTTTCAGGTGCCCTGACAAGCTGAATTGGGGACACAATTCGTTGCTTGCCACAGCAATGTCATAGTTTTAATTTTTTGCAAAAGAAAAAGCACCTCAAACGAGGTGCCTGTTTTTTTAGTTGTAGATTAAATCGGTAAGGACAAAATCTTCAGCTATCTGATGTATTTCGTTCATCATATGAACCCATACCAGCTGATTTTCTGCTTTTAGCTTTTCTGTTATACCATACTGCTCTTTCAGCCTGTTTACCAAACAGTCATACATTTCCTGTGCGGACCTGTCGATTTCCTCAAGATGGCTGTTCAGCTTGTCTTGTATCGTCAAAGCAGTAAACAGCGGTTCTTTATGTTTTCGCAGGTAACTGTGTCGCAGTTTGCCGTATTTGCCTATGGCAGGTTTTGGCGGCAGTTCAATGTTTGGGATTAAATAGTCAGTGCATTTTCTGTATTCCAGTTTCATATTATTCCTCCGTTGTAATATTTCCCTATGTACCAGGATATCAACATCAAAAATCCTATTTTCTTAAGCAGTTTCATTTTCATCATCCTTTCTTTGCTTTTAATATACAGAAAACAGGATTACTTTGCGAAGGTACAGATTTTTGATTTGCAGATTTGACACAAAAAGTGCCATAAAGGCACTTTTTCACAGTATTTTCATCTTGAATTCAGCAAAAAAGTGCCACAATGGCACTTTACTCTTTTTTAGCGGAAAATATGCCCATTTTTAACTGATTTCAGACAGTGAGCCAAAAGCCTATGTTTTTGGCACCATCTTACCTATCAACCTTCTTTTTGTGCCAAGACAAGCCGATTTTGGCACACTATTGCGTTCTTCCCCTGAAACTTTCCTGCTCGGTAAAAGCCCACCCAAAGCCCCCAGCGTATTGTTTGCACAGCTTTACTGCCTGCGCCTTAATGCACAGTATCATATTTTTCAGGACGCTATTCAATTGTTTTTGAGGGTGAAAAATTTACCCCTCCATATGTAGAGGGCGAGAAATGCTAAAATGTTAAAAATATGAGCGTTTTACGTTAAAATTTCACATTTGACATGATTTTGCCCCTATTAATACTGTAAAAGTTTAAGTGGCAGAACCTTTGCTTATTTAAAAATCTTTCACATTTGTTTCGTTAAAATTTACCCCTCTACATGTAGTCAGCGAAAAAGGCCGAAATGTTAATTTTTCGGCCTTTTATTTCAAAAATTTCACATTTAACGAAAAACGCCCCTGTGATAATCAGGGGTGTTTTTAATAATATGAAACCTTGTTATATTAATTTTTTAGCTATAAAGCAAATAAGTTATTAATGTGCGATATATCCCACACGGCATATCGCGTTTTTTTATAAAATATAATCAACGATATATCGTAAACGAGGTATATATTATGTTGATTAAAGAAGCGGTTGAAAAAAGAATTATTGAGCTATGTGATGAACGTGAAATAGCAATCAATGCTTTGGCTAATATTGCAGGAGTATCACCATCTACTGTATACAGTATATTAAATGAAAAAAGCAAAAATCCTGGCATTGTATCTATTAAGAAAATTTGTGATGGTCTGAATATCTCTGTTAGAGAGTTCTTTGATAGCTACTTATTTGATGACCTTGAACAAGAAATTAAGTAGGAGGGATAAGTGTGCGTAATTTAAAAGCTTATTACTCCGCGTCGATTGTTGATTTTTTGAGACAATCCAATAATGAAATACTTGGCACAATTCAATCAAATTTTGGATTGGGTAAGGTAACAATTCAACAAATAAATGCATGGAAAGAACAGATTGATGTTCTCAAATCCCAGCTGCAGGATTTTGAAGAAGGCAGAATCATATTTGAGTACACCATTCCTCGAATGGGCAAACGTGTTGATGTTGTTGTGCTTTATAAAAATATTGTATTTCTACTTGAGTTTAAATGTGGGGATAATGATTATTCTCGCTCTACATATGACCAAGTTTACGATTATGCTTTGGATTTGAGAAACTTCCAGAAAGAAAGTCACAATAAGCTGTTGGTACCTATAATGATTCCGACTGCGGCACCAGAAGTTTTAAACAATATTGTTGAAAATAAAAGGATTATTGAGCCACTGAGGTGCAATTCCAATAATATTGCGGACACTATCAATAGCATTACTGCATTATATACAGAAGAAACATTTGACTATGTAGGTTGGGAAAATTCAGAATATCTGCCAACGCCAACAATCATTGAAGCAGCACAAGCGCTATACAATGGACATAGGGTTGAAGATATCACACGAAATGATGCAGATAAAGAAAATCTGTCAGTTACTACTGAAGAAATAAATAATATTATCGAATACAGCAAAGCAAATGGTAGAAAATCTATTTGCTTTATTACTGGTGTGCCTGGCGCTGGCAAAACTTTAGTAGGCTTGAATATTGCTATTCAGCGTTCTGATACTACAAAAGGAGAACATGCTGTTTTCTTGTCAGGCAACTTACCGTTAGTTACAGTTTTACAGGAAGCTCTTGCAAGAGACAAGGTTGTGCAGGCTAAAGAAAACAACGAGAAAGTATCTAAAAAAGCCGCATTAAGAGATACATCTGCGTTTATTCAGATTATTCATAAGTATCGAGATTCTTTTGTGGGCAATGATAACGTGCCACCAGAAAGAATTGCGATTTTTGATGAAGCCCAGCGTGCTTGGACACATAGAAAAATAAAAGGTTTCATGAAAGAGAAAAAGGGTGTTGACGATTTTCCTTATAGTGAACCTGAGTTTTTGATTAGCACAATGGACCGTCACGCTGATTGGGCAGTGATAATCTGTTTAGTTGGTGGTGGTCAGGAAATTAATGATGGTGAAGCCGGTCTGCCAGAATGGTTTGACTCTCTGAAACGTGCGTTTCCAGATTGGGATGTGTATATTACTCCACAGCTTAACGATGATGAATATCGTCGTGGTAGAAGCTGGAGCAGTATGATCGACGACTTGAATATCTGCGAAATAGAAAAACTGCACCTTGCAACATCTGTACGCTCATTCAGAACACCAGATTTAGCAGCTTTCGTTAAAGCTGTTTTGGATGCAGATACTGACGAAGCTAAACAACTTTATCATCGTATAAAAGATAAATATCCGCTTGTGGTAACACGCGATTTGAATACCGCGAAAGAATGGGTACGAAGCAAATGTCGTGGTTCAACTCGTTATGGATTACTTGCAAGTAGTAAGGCTTTGCGTTTGAAACCTGAGGGTATTTTTGTTAAAAATAAACTTGACGTCGAGAACTGGTTCTTGAATAGCAAAGATGATGTTCGTTCTAGCTACATGCTAGAGGATGTAGTATCAGAGTTTGATATCCAAGGTCTTGAGTTGGATTATTCTATCGTAGCATGGGATGCTAACTATAGGTATGTGAATGGCGAGTGGACATATAACAACTTTAAAGGTGATAAATGGACCAAAGTAAATTCAGAAGAAGATAAAATATATCTTAAAAATGCATACAGAGTTTTGCTTACACGTGCAAGACAGGGCATGGCTATCTTTGTTCCAAAAGGTAGTGATATCGATGCTACTCGTAAACCAGAATGGTACGACGGAATTTATAACTATCTGAGAGAAATTGGTATGGAAGAAATATAGAGGTGACAAATGGTAGAAGTTGTAGCGGCTATTATATGGCAAGATAACAAATTTTTAATATGCCAAAGACCTGCGCATAAACCACAAAACCCTCTTTTTTGGGAGTTTCCTGGCGGTAAAGTAGAGCCAAATGAATCACTAAAACAGGCGCTTGTGCGCGAAATTCAAGAAGAGCTTGCTGTACAGATTAAAGTAAGAGATGTTGTAGGCGAAGAGGTACATACATATCCTGACTTTACTGTTCATCTTACCTTCTTTAATTGCTCTATTTGTGATGGACAATTGGAAAAGCTGGAACACAACGATATTAAGTGGATATCTTTATCAGAGGTTGAAAATTTTATGTTTTGCCCTGGTGATAGAGCAATGCTTGATAAATTAGTAAGTAGGTGAAGCTATGGGAAGAAACTTTTTTTATGTTTATCAGAATAAAACTTACCACGAAGAACGCGCGGGTGGATTTTTGTGGTCGCCTAAATATGCTAGTGGAAACAAAAGAAACGCTGGCTATGAGACTATGAAAGATGTAGTAGCGGGTGATATTATCTTTCATAGTTACCAAGGTGACATTGTAGCGATAAGTATCGCAAAAGGTCACTGCTATGACTTTGCTAGACCTGGTGCTTCTTTTTTAGAATGGGATAAATCTGGATGGAGAATTGACACAGAATATTTTCCGTTACTGCAGCCATTTCATATAGCTAAACATATTCCGTATCTGTATAGCATACAGCCTTCTAATGGCCCATATACATCTGCATATAGAGGTAAACAACAGTATCTGTGTGATGTTTCAAAAGAAATGTTTGATTTCATAATTGCTGAAATTTTCAAGGTTGTTTCTCCTGTTGAAAAAGAGCGCCTTGCAAATGTTTTAGCAGGAAAAATTGAAATCAAATCGACTGCCACACCGGTTGTTACACCATCTGTTGATCATCTAGAAATAAAGAAAGTAACAGAAATTGCTTGTGTAGAAGATGGTTGTATAGTTCATGCAACAATTCAACAGAGCGGCAAGCCAACGAAGTTTTCTATTAACTTAGAAAAATTCCCGCAACAAAAAACAATAATTGGCAAAACAAAAGGCGAAACTTTTATGCTGCCGAATATCAAAAATGTATATATTATAGATAAGATTTTAAAATAATAAAAGCTGCCTTAGAGGCAGCTTTTATTTTCTTATTACAACTGTGGTCTGTTAAATTCTTTGTAAATCATGGTTGCTAATGCAGACATAATTGCATTGTATTTATTTTTGTTCTGGAACAAAGAAGTATATGCTTCTGTCTGTTCTATGTAGCTATCCTGTGCCACTTCATCAAATGTTTTAGGGAAGATACTTTCTGCAAATACCTGTGGGTTTGAAGTTTGTGCCACTTTTTGCAGTTTAACATCATTCTTCAACTTATCATGCAGTGCATACAAAAGAACTCTGTCAGCATCAGTAAATTCACCCGTAAAGAGATCATTGATTTTCTTTATAACTTCTTCAAGAGGTTCTTTTGGTTCTGGCACAGCATTTCCTTTGCTACCAGCAGGAACATAAACACCACCAGTTTCAGTAAGCTGAATTTCACCTGTAAATGTATGTTTCAGCTTGTAATATTCAAGTTTCAATGCACCTTCAAGGTCAATCATTTCCACAGTTTCAGGTGGAATAAGTCTTATCAGATATGAACAGAACACATATTCTTTCTGCATATCAGTATCAAACATTCTACAAACCTGTGATATATAACCATACCATTTTATGTATGAACGAACCTGTCTTCTGAAATTATATCTTTCATCAGGCTGCATTTTATTATATCTGTCGGCAACAGGTTTGAGAGCAGATGTCATTTTGCCCATCATTGTGCTGTCCTGTTTTTTATCAGAATAGTAAATATTGCAGAATGCTTCAATATCATTATCTGAATAAATCTTATAATTGCGAAGGTCTTGCTGTAACTTGTAAATCAAGTCAACATTTACTTCCTGAGATAAAGAAGTTTCCTGATAGAATGGCTGGAATGCATCCTGAATATCTTCTGCCTTGTTCACAAAGTCAAGTACAAAAGTATCAGTTTTTCCTGTACAAATTCTGTTAAGACGAGACAATGTCTGAACACATTTAACACCACGCAGTTTTTTATCAACAATCATTGTGTGAAGCAGTGGTTCATCAAAGCCTGTCTGATATTTTTCTGCTACTATGAGCATATTGAAATTATCATGGAATTCAGCCTTTGTCTGTTCTTCAGAAATACGAGAACCATCCTTACGAACATTCAAACTGCTTTCTGTATGTTCTTCTCCACCGTCTTTGATAGAACCAGAGAATGCCACCAGAACATCCACATTTGTATATCCTTTTTCTTCTATGTATCTTTTTACTTCGTGATAATAGCGTACAGCAGCAAGTCGGGATGAAGTAACAACCATCATTTTACCTTTACCGCCAATTGCTTTTGAAGTTGTAGAAAGGAAAGTTTCAACAATAATCTGTGATTTCTGTGAAATATTATATGGATGCAGTTCTTCAAACCTTTTAATAACTTTGGCTGCACGAGAAGCAGGAACATCAGGATTATCAGGAATTGTTTTAGCAATTTTGAAACAGGTATTATAGGTCATATAGTTCTGAAGAACATCCATAATGAAACCTTCCTGAATTGCCTGCTTCATAGAATAAACATGGAATGGATGGAAAGAGCCATCAGAATATTCTGTGCCAAACATTTCAAGTGTTTGTCCTTTTGGTGTAGCTGTAAATGCAAAGAATGAAAGGTTCTTATGTTTTCCATGAGCAATCATTTCCTGAACAAGCTTGTCATTAGCATCGATTTCATCTTCTGCCTTACCTTCAATTTCTGCGTATTCTCTGAGTGCTGCTTCTGTATCTGCAAGAGCAGTTTTTAATTTAGTTGCAGAAGAACCTGTCTGGGATGAATGAGCTTCGTCAACTATAACAGCAAAACCTTTACCAACAGTATTTTCTACTTCTGTATAAATAACTGGGAACTTCTGTAATGTAGTAACAATAATTCGGCTACCATTGTTAATAGCATCTCTCAGGTCTTTGGAAGTTTTGCCTTCACCAATTGTTTCAACAGTGCCAAGAGTGTGGTCAAAGGAACTGATAGTATCCTGTAACTGTCTGTCAAGCACAGTTCTGTCGGTAACAATAATTACAGATGAAAAAATTGGTTTACTATTTTCATCATGCAATGAAGCCAGTCGATATGCTGTCCAAGCTATAGAGTTTGATTTGCCAGAGCCAGCACTATGCTGAATAAGGTAATTAACACCAGTACCTTTCTGACGAACATCAGCAATTAATTTGCGCACAACATCCAACTGGTGGAAACGTGGAAAGATAAGTGTCTTGTTATCCTTACAGTGGATAAATTTCTGGATGATATCCAGCGCACTGTCTTTCTGCAGAACCTTTTCCCAAAGATAGGCAGTAGGATAACCATTTGGATTAGCTGGATTACCTTTGCCACCATCATTACCAGCCCCATTAGAACCTTGGTTAAATGGCAGGAAGTATGTATCACCTTTTGCCAGTTTTGTTGTCATAAACACATCTGTATGGTCTACGCAGAAATAAGCAAGAATTCTCTTATTAAACTGGAACGGCAATTCTCTTGGGTCTCTGTCATACATCCACTGTGTTTTTGCATTATCAACAGTTTGTCCTGTATACTGATTTTTTAATTCCAAAGCAAACACAGGAATACCATTAAGCACCAGTATCATATCAACAGACTTTTTGTTATCTGCTGAATAATG
The DNA here is from genome assembly GCA_045633415.1 of Oscillospiraceae bacterium. Lineage (GTDB taxonomy): Bacteria > Bacillota > Clostridia > Oscillospirales > Ruminococcaceae > RGIG3102. The sequence continues at coordinate 8,981 of JAZQYH010000018.1, forward strand.
CCACTGGCGAACCACATTGCAAACATTCTGTTCATAAAGAGCAGTAGCTGTCTTGTGCAGGTGAGATTCTGGTTTGAAATAACACACACGGAAAGTAATGCCCCTGTGTTTGAAGCCATGTCTGAGAACAGATATAAGACCACTCATATCACATGCATTATTAAATGCCACACAGAATTTGTTTACAGGGTCACTGTTGCAGGTGTTTTCAAAACGAGCCCATTCTCTTGGCTGTGTTGCCTTTATGAAATTAATAAGGGTGTTTGTATAAAGCCCTTTTTTAGGGTCATATGTATCTGTGGTTTTTGTATAACCACCAGCAGGAGATAACAGGAAGGACTCTATATCCTGTTCAAAACGTTTTTCATTTGTTACCATAATCAATCTCCTTAATTTGTTCTGCAATCATATCAATAATACCAATACGGTGGAGTGATTGTGCTACAGCATCCATATCAATTATTTCGTAGTTGAAGAAATCAAATCTTTCTTTATTATCTGCATAATATTTCTTGGCATTTGCCGTAATTATGAAACAAAGTCTTCTTATGTTTACTCTGTATTCTCTCACGGCATTTTCTTTATCATCATTATGCCATTTAGTGGAAATAGCATCAACATATACTCCATAGTCCTCACGTTCTATGGTTAATGTGAATTTGTCAATATTACCTTTGCCTTTGTTAATATTAGGTGTACCTTGGTGCAATACATTATTCCTGAGACTGTATACCACTTCGCCACTGAGATAATGAATATTTTCATCACCATTTAATTTAGATGGGTTCTTCTCATATTGTCCAATATATTTATCATACCATCCAATATACCTTATCCCATTTTTCTCTTTTACACCATATTCGGCACATCCGCAAATATCAGGTAACATCAAGGCTAATGATAAAGCCGCCATATAGCAACCGTTATCTAATGAAACATTTATTTCATCTATTATTCTGTTAACCATTTGGCACTTCCTTTTTACCTGTTACATATTCGTATATTAGTGAATTTTTAAAAGATTCCATTTCTGCGAGAAGAGCGGTTTTCTTTGCAATCAATGTATCCATTTCAATACACTTCTTGTCAAGGTAGTTAGCAATTTCCTTTTGCTCATCCAATGGTGGCACAATGGTTTTGATTGCACCAAAATCGGTCTCGGTCAAGGAACTTCTCAAATTCTTTGACAAGTGAACGAACACTTTTTCGTCATCTATAAAACGGAGCAAGTAATCATAGTAAGCATTATGATATCCATCGTGAACCTTAAAACGACTATATGCAGGACTTGTTACACCGTGATTTCTAACGATACCAACACATCGAGGAGTCACATCAATGTCGAATAAGCACAGCAAAAGGTCTTCGGGGTCAACATACTGGTATCCATCAAAGGTCGTTGGCATTTTACCACCTGCTGTTAGGTCACGGACGATAACACCGTTCATTGTAAGCGAAATAACATCTTCACCATTATAATGCTCGCAGAGAGATTTCTCTTTGTGCATTACATATTTATGAGGAATAACCTGCCATTGAGCAGGAATGTCACCAATCCACTCAACACCAGAATCTTTCATAGGTCTGCTGCCACGAACACCTTTTGTAACAGCTTCTGTAATAATGGATTGTTTAAGCTTTTTATATTCTTCAATAGTTTCTTTTGTTTCGGTAATTACGGTATCAATTTCGCCACATTTTTTATCTAAAAAATCTGCAATTTTAATCTGCTCTTTATAGGAGGGAAGGGGGATATATTCATTTGCCAACATTGCTGTCAAATCAAGATTTTGAATACCCGTTGTCTGTTTTATGTAATTTCTTGTATAGTCATTTTTATAAAATGTAACGAATACATATTGCATAAACTTAGGACACATAAAATCAGCAGTCCTAAGTCTGTCCATAAAATTTGCAAATAATGCTGGGTATTCTTTATCGAAAATTACTGTTCTGCCAACTGGAGTTTTTTCTCCACCACCAGATTTTTCGATCAAAATATCATTTTTCTTAAGGTGGAGTTTTTTTATTGTTTCTTCTGAATAATGTCGGTGTGTTAGTCCCTCAATTGGTGTGTTCTTAAACTTAAATGCCGAATAATCAAAATCAGCAATTCTCAAGCAAATAACATCTCCATATTCACCAGTTGCCTCATCACCCCACGCACCGCCATCTCTTTGAGTGATAGTGGATTTCATTCTTACTACATCCCAATCTGCAGGAATCTTTCCTACCCACTCAATTCCAGAGTCTTTCATTTGTCTTGCCATAGTTATTCCCCCTTGTGCAATAATGATTTCAGGGAAACAGCAATTTCATCTTCCAAACTAATAATTCTGGAAAGAATATCATCTGAAGCTTCTGGAGACTGATATTCATAGAAATATCTTGTCATTGGAATTTCATAACCTACTTTTGTTTTAGTTTTATCTATCCATGCATCTGGAGCATAAGGAAGAACTTCTCTTTCAAAATATACATCTATATCCTCTGTTAAAGGCACATTTTCAGTATCACGAAGAGAAGCATCGGCAACTTTTTTACCTTTTTTGAGAACTGGATTTCCATTTTCATCGAGCAATGGTCTTTCTACAACTATTTTGTTGTATCCAAATTCAACAGCATCAAAGATTTTTGACTCACAATAGATGCCATTCTTATCCCCGAATGCACCTTCTGTAAACTCACCGTAAGCCTTTACGATAAGTTCTCTGCAATAGTCTGTGATATCATTTCTTTTTGTACCAATAGATTTTCTTCTTGGTTCATAACAGTGAGAAGCATCAATAAGCTGCACTTTGCCTGCACGATAAGAAGGCTTATCTTTGGAAAGCACCCAAATATATGTAGCAATACCAGTATTGTAAAACTGGTCTGTACTTAACTGAATAATTGCATCCAGCCAGTCATTTTCCAATATATATTGTCTGATATTTGATGGACCAGAACCAGCATCACCAGAGAATAATGGCGAGCCATTCTGAATAATAGCCATTTTGCCATCATCAGCAAGTTTTGCCAAACCATTAAGAACAAACAACTGCTGACCATCAGAAATTTTTGGCAGACCAGGTGCAAATCTACCTGCTTCACCCAGTTTTGCTTCTGCTTCAACTGCTTTTTGTTCTCTTTTCCAGTCAATGCCAAAAGGTGGATTGGAAATGATACGGTCAAACTTGTACCCTTTAAACTGGTCTTCAGAAAGTGTATCACCAAATCTCATATTGTTTGGGTCACCACCACGAATCATCATATCTGCTTTTGCAATAGCAAATGTGGAAGGGTTAAACTCCTGACCGAAGCAAGTAACAGTGGCATCGCTATCCAATGCATGGATTCTTTCTTCCATACATGAAAGCATCTGAGATGTGCCCATTGTCATATCATAAACAGTAATGTTCTGACCATCAAAGTTTGTTTCAGCAAGCAGAATGTCTGTCATAAGATAAATAATATCTCTGCTTGTAAAGTGTGCACCGGCTTCCTCACCAAAGCTTTCACTGAATCTTCTTACGAGGTCTTCAAACACATAACCACAGTCAACAGCAGAAATTTTATCTGGGCCCAGATAACCTTTTGCTGAATTAAATTCCTTTATAACAAGGTAGAGAGTGTTGCTTTCTACCATTCTTTTTATGATATTGTCAAAATCAAATTTAGAAAGAACATCCTGTACATTACCAGAAAATCCAGCAAGATAATCTCTGAAGTTTGTTTCTATATTTTCTGGGTCAGACAAAAGTGTTTCAAATGTATATTTTGATGTGTTGTAAAACTGATAGCCAGAAGCCCTTGTAAGGAAGCCATCAACGACTTCAAATTGTTTTACTTTTTCATATGCATCCAACACTTTCTGATGTGTAGGAAGCAGACAGTCATGAAATCTCTTAATAACTGTCATTGGCAGGATAACCAAGCCATATTCGTGTGGTTTAAACGGACCACGAAGCATATCAGCCACGTTCCAGATAAGTGTGGCTTTTTCAGATATATTGATCCCTACGTTTGTTATTTCCTTCATATATACTACTCCTGAATTATTTCCATAATATCATCTACACTGCAGCTGAGAGCAGTACAGATTTTTGCAAGAATTTCTGTGGAAACATGGCCGTTGTTTACCATTTTAGTTATGGAAGACTGGCTGATTCCAGCTTTAACGCATAATTCTTTTTTCTTCATATCTTTGTCTATTAAGAGTTTCCAAAGTTTTTTATAACTTACAGACATTGTTTTTCCTCCTAAAAAGCAAAATACCCCGCCATATGGCAGGGTACACTTTACTGCCACGAATTAAAATGTGCAGCTATGTGATAATATTAACATTTTTATAATCTATTTACAATATAAATCGTGTATTTACATCATTTTTGTTGTAGTTTTATGATTTTGTTATGCATTAATTGTAGCGAAACAATTTATCTATAGTAATTTTGAACAAGACCAAAGCTATGATAAGAAGGGCAATACTCCACCATGCAAATGAAAACTTGCCTAAAAGCATCAGAATGCTATGAATAAGGAAATAAAATAAAAAATACAATGCACTGCCTATAGCAGCACCATCGCCTCTTCTATAGATAGTACCTGTTAGCGCATAAGCTAGCGGATACATAATTGCACCAGCAAACATATTAATCCAAAATGCCTGTGCGCCAAAGCAATCAAAAGGGTTTGGCAAGAAAAATGTTCTTATAATATAGCTTGCTGCAGAAATAAATGAGTACAATCGACCGCCTCCTTTGTTTTTACTATAGTAGCATTTTGATGTGTACATTATATGGAAAAATTTGAAATTTAATATACTATAAATATCAAAAAACCACCCCTAAAATGAGTGCTGTTTTAAGGGCAGTTAAAGCTATATTTTGCTGGTGTTAATAAGTAAAAAACGGATGAAGAGACTTTAACCCTCTATAATTTGCGTCAAATGTAAAACGAAAACAATATGTTTTGCATTATAGTGAAAACTTGAGGTTTAAAATATCGTTTTAAGATTAATGCTATATCAGCATATAGCATTCCAGAATACCCGTAAATATTGTCTATTTGTTTTAAGTGTGATAATATTAATTTGAGCGTATGACAAGATTTTTGGCTTGTGCTTCGCAAGCATTGATTAAAAAGGTAGGAACATTTGCACTTAAACATGCCGTTCATGACGTTATGTTGACGTGTCGCTCTGCGTAATGAGTTGTTATACGCTCTTTACTATAGGAGCATAAAATGAAAATTAAAGATATAAATAACGGCAGAGATTTAGCAGATTTTTTTAAAATGCCATACAGCAAACTTACATATATTCTGTACGCAAAAAAACCATCCAGTTACTACATATCTTTTGAAATCCCCAAAAAGTCTGGTGGCGTTCGTTCAATAAACGCACCTGTTGGTGATTTAAAATCATTACAACGCCAATTTGCGGCCGAGTTATATCAGTGTCATAAGGACATTTTAGAAGATAACAAATCTAATCAAAAAGTTTCTCATGGATTTGAAAAAGGTAAATCGATAATAACAAATGCAAAAATTCACAAGAATAAAAATGTATTGATTAATATAGATTTAAAGGACTTTTTTGAAAGTTTTCACTTCGGCAGAGTTGCTGGCTACTTTGAAAAAAATAATTACTTTAAATTACCGCATGATGTTGCGATTATGATGGCACAATTAACATGTTATAAAGGCGCTCTTCCTCAGGGTGCACCGACATCACCGATAATAACTAATTTAATATGTCAGATTTTAGATTATAGGATTTTAGCAATAGCCCAAAAATACAGGTTGGACTATACTCGATATGCTGACGATATGACATTTTCTACCAATAACATCAAAATTTTAGAAGAATATGAAGAATTCATGGAGGAATTAAGGAAAGAAATAGAAAAAGCAGGTTTTAAAATTAATGAAGATAAAACACGAATTCAAAAAAATAATAATAGACAGACTGTTACAGGACTCACCATAAACAAAAAAATAAATGTTGATTATCGATATTATAAACATGTTAGAGCATGTGCAGATTCTTTGTATAGAAAAGGTGAGACTATTATAAATGGTAAAAAAGGCACCTTAAATCAATTGGAAGGAATGTTTTCGTTCATAAATGAAATTGATAAGTACAATAATATAAATTCTCAGGGTACAACTCGTACTTATGAAAACTTAAATGGCAGAGAGGAACAGTATAGAAAGTTTTTGTTTTACAAATTATTTTGGAATCCAAACAAACCAACAATTATTACTGAAGGCAAGACGGATATCTTGTATATTAAAGCGGCATTGAAAAACCTATATTTGGAATATCCTGTTTTAATAGAAAAAACTTCAAAAGGAAATTTTTTATTTAATGTTAATTTTATTCGAAGAAGTAAAAAAACAAAATATTTTTTAGGGTTATCTGAGGGTGCTGATTCTGCAAAAAATTTTTATATGATGTTTTCAGATGATAACAATAAAAATATAAAAAATTATAACAAAATATTCGAAAAAATCGCACATACTGTTCCCAAGTATCCAACTATTATGATTTTTGATAACGAACTCTCTAATCCCAATAAGCCTTTAAAAAAATTTATTACTGCAATTCGCTTAAAAGAAACACATAAGACGGATTTGGAAAACAAATTGTTCTGCAAAACAAATCAAAATAATCAAATTTACATTGTTACAAATCCATTAGTTGACAATAAAACAGAGTGCGAAATAGAAGATTTGTTTGACCACAATACTTTGTCACATACAATTAATGGAAAGCACTTCTCTAAAGATTCAAACGCAGATAATCAAAAATATTATAGTAAAGAAATATTTTCAAAATATGTAGCTTCCCATTATAATGCTATTAATTTTGAAAAATTCAAACCTATGTTGAATGTGATCAATGATATTGTGAGCACATTTGAATATCCAAATTCAAAATAGAATATTTCAGATGTAAATAGTTAACTATTGTTTATGAGGAAGAAAAACGGACCTATAAATTAGGTCCGTTTTTCTTTAAAAAGAAAGTATTATTAAGTATTACATAAAGTAACGATAATCGTATAGCGTGCCGTCAAATTGGGATAACAACCAACCTATTTTAGCAATGGAGTTTGATGACTCAATTGTACAAGGAAGTTTAGAATATAATTCAAAACTATTCCAATTCATTTTTGATAATCCTAGAATCTCTGTAACAATTCTTGTCATATCACCATTTCCATAATGCTTTACAATTTTTATTGGAATTGGAACACTTTTTCCGCCTTGAAAATAACTACGTTTGGGATTTTGTACTGACGGCGCAATTCCGTGAGTATAAAGATATAAAGCATTATCGCTTATAGGAAAGGCTAATCCTCTTCTGACAGGGAAAAAATTCGCATTTTTATTATTTTGATCTAATGCGAAGCATTTAAGATTATCATCATATGTTATTTCGACTAAATCAATATCTTTAATGCCCGCAGATGATAAACTTTCAGTTAATCCTTTTATTTCTTCCTTGCGGAATGGTGTGCGTTTGTGTATAACTACTCGTTTGGGTATTTCAGAAAAAGATTTGTAGAACAAATCTTTTATACTTACACCTAATTTGTACGCTTCATTTTCTGAGAGATAAGGATTTTTCTTTCGGTCAAATGTTATATCATTAATTCGAGACAACTTATATTTTAAACCTTGACCATCTGAAGAATAGATATGGCTACAACCAACCACTATTTCGCTTCCAGAATCATTTTGACTAACACTATACCCTATTCCAGCAAAAGCAGTATCTTTCTGGATATTAGCAATATTCCAAGGTATTCTTCCAGATTTAACATAAAGCGCCAAAGATAGCGCCCATCTGATCTGACAAGTTAAATCACTGTCTATAGTTTTTTCTCTTATAAATTGTGTTGAAATTTGCTTTTGAGCTGCAAATGCTTTGATGAAATTATGCAAATCATATTTGAAATATTTATCTGAGTAAGATGTGTAATGCTCATAATCTTCAGGGATATAAATAAGGACAACGTCAACATTCGCCGAACTAAGTTGATCTACTTTTTGTGATATCGATTCCCCAAACATTTTTATAGACTCATTTTTATCATACCCATTAATAGCAGTAACTTTAGCCCAGTTAATAGAATTTGGATTAGGCAAATCAATTCCTACCTTAAACGCATTATAAAATCCAGGAAATGATATTAAATAATCTGTATTTTGTTTAGCGATACTTTGCTGATTTAATCCATTTATAAATTCATGGAATTTTCTTTCATAGCCTTCAGGACAAATTACACCTATAGATATTGGATATGCCGATAATTTTTGATTCATTGCATAATCAATAGGTCCATATGAGATTAAACCTTTCATAGGATGAAAATGCTTTTCTTTTTTCTTAGTCAATGCATTACAAAAAATCAATTCGGGATCTTTATACTCCAATCCTTTAAAGCGAATTCTATTGGGATTGAATTCTGGCGGCAATGAAGCTGAACTGCCATATTGATTGCATATTCCTAGAACAGCAGTTTCACATCTAATATTGAATTTAAAAATATTAGACCCATTTATGGGATATGGAATTAAAAAACTTCGCCTACCAAGTAATTTCTCTTTCCACTTATTCAAATATATATGGCTATTGAAATTAGGCTTTCCTGCATTAATTTGATCACTTATTTTGTTTGCAAGAATCTTATTTTCTTCTTTTGAAAGAAGAGTTTTGTTGGAACACATATAACTGGGTTTTATTGTGAAATATGTATATTTATCTTCAAAAAACAAGGATAATTCTACACCTTTATATGCAGATACCCTTTTCCCTCCGATTATGAAACTTACCTCGTCACCAGTATTCCATATTTTATTTTTATTATATCCTAATTTATTTTTTTCACCAAGAATACATGTGAGTGTTTTTAATGTAAGTTCTTGAAGATTACTGTTTGACTTAATAACTTCAATTGTAAGCGGACTTAATTCAATATTGCTCTTTAGCTTATCTGCACAAGCTTCTTCAATGGATTCCTTTTCACCCCAAGCGTAGATGATATTTTCATAAGGAACTGCCATAATATTATATCTTGTTAAATCACGGCAAAATTCCCACATTGTTTGATTTGCTGGTTTTGTGACTTCAAATTGATAACATTGTTTAGGAAAAGAAAAAGGAATAATATTTAAATCTGCAATTTTATTTATGTTTGCTGAAGGAATATTAAAATTTGCAGGTGTCAAATTCGGAGTGATTGCTAATTTTTTCTTTAAATTATCTATGTTAAGAAGGAATTCTTTATCTTCACTCATACAGTAAGTAGCAACATCTATCATTGTGCTATCAAACCCACCTGTGGAGATATAATATGCCATTCTCCCATTATTTTCAGCCAGTTCAATAAGATCCTTCACTGGTTTAGGCGCATCTGCCCCATATCCACACCAATATAGACGACCAGCACCTTTTTCGCTATATACTTGAGATAGAGCTTCCATCAAAGATTTATCTCTACCACTATATCCGATAACAATCAGATTGCGATTTGTCAATTCATGCAGTAATGCTTGTCGTAATACTTCGTTCTGAGAGTCAAGTTCTTTGGCAGTATTTTTTAAAGGACCATATTTGTAATCTCCATGCAATTCTATACATCTAAGTTCCGATAAAACATCATCAGTAAATATTCTATCAGAGGTTTCTGCAGTAATTTCAATAGGTATCAAAGAACTGTAACTATGCGCACATTTTGTCATCAATCCATCAAAATTTGTTGTCCAAACACTTTTAATAATATTTTTTTGTGCTAACATAGCAATTAAATGATATCCTATGCTTGGTTCGTGATTGGCAATTAAATGTCTAAAAAAAGCACGTCTATCTTCCTCAATCGGGTATGCTTTTTCCGCAAAAAAAGAATACTCTTCATCACTGTTTTCTTCAGGATATACATTTTGAGCATTTATCCAATTTTGTATTATTCTTTTGCTACTATCAATTTTAAGATTATCACATAAACCTATTGTCGATGGATTATTTGTTTGGAATATATCTCTTTTCCATTGCCAAATGCAATCAGCTGCAGACCCAATCCCAGATTCTATAGAAGCACCTGCACCTAAAAGCATGGAATTGGGTTTATCTATATTTTGCTTTAAAGATCTTAAGAATTCGTCTAGGCGAAGAGTTTTCATTTTGTACCCTCCCATTATATTTCATAATATTATTATAAATTATAACAAGATATAGTTCAACAATCATAAAAGCAAAATAGCGGTTACTCCGTTTAGGGCAATCGCTATTTTCCATCCTCTGTCGGTATTAAATTTTATTGTTTTTCTTTGTGTTGTTATCAGCACCCATATGTATATGAATGCTGATAAATAATCTGAATTTTTGTGTTGTAATTTGGGCTTGGTGCATATTATTGATTTTATCAAGAATTTCCTGCTCTGTTTTGCTGTTGTCAATTATTTCGTTTATGTTATGGGCGTGTGTTTCTCTGTCTTTCTGTGTTTTGCCTATGAAAGTATGGGATATTTTGTGGCAGGTTTCATCGGAAATTTGTCTGTCCATAAATTTTTGCAACAGCAATGCTCTTTCGTCTCCATTAACCAATTTTCGTTTCATAGGCAACCTCCAGTATCAAAAGTTAGGATGAGTTAAATATTATCTATCTCTTCTTTCAGCAGTCTGCGGTATTCTTCCACCACATTTTCCGGACCCATAAGTTTAATCTTGTTACCAAAACCAAACAGCCAGCCGTAAAAGTTTGGACTTAAAGCAACCTCTACTGTAGCAATAAAATGGTTTTCGTCCACAACCTTTGTTGACACATCGTCGTCAAAGCGGTCGATAATAACCTTCATCATATCTACAGTACATTTCAGCTGAACAGTTTCGTGCTTTGCATCATACATCTGGAAAACTGTTTTGATGTATTCCGAGATATTAAAATCTGCAGGCATAGGTACAGCCATTTCAAACAATATTTCAGGTGTGGAGTCGATGCGGTCCACACGGAAATTGCCGATGGCATTGTGCTTGTCTGAATAGCCTACCACATAGTAGTAGTCGCCGTTCCATACAAGAGTATAAGGGCTGAAAATGTATGGCTTTCCACCGTTTCGCAACTGTTTATTTTTATGTACATCGTAATCGTAATACTTGAACTTGATTTTTTTGCCACGGTTAATGGATTCATTGATGCTGTCCACTATGTACAGAGTTCTTTCATTGTTAGGTTTTACCCTGGACTCTGTACGGATATTGCGCTTGATAGCCTCCTGCTGATAAATACTTGCAAAGCTGCCCAGTTTTGAAATCAGGTCATAGCTTTTCTTTTCTGTAATAAATTTGGAAGACGCTACTGCATCCACCAGCAGTTTAAGTTCTGGCAGTTCAAAATAGCGGGAGCCTACAAAATATCTGTTCTGTGTGGAGCGTACAGCCTGCACATCTATGTCCATATCCTGCAGGTCTGCAATATCCCTTGCCACAGTGGTGCGGTGCAGTTTCATACCGTACTCTTTGTCCAGAATGTCTATAATATTTGCTGTTGTGAGATAGTGCTGTTCGTCAGAATATTTCTCCAGCACTTCCTTCATAAGCATCAGTCTCTTTTTGTTGTCTTTGTCCATAACTGTCCTTTCGGAAATCGAAGATGTTTTTTATTATTGTACCACATTATAATTCTATTGAAAATCGTGACGATATTTCATAAACAAATCAAAATATGCTCTCATATTGTCCAAATCGGTCCAGTACTCTGTTTTGACTGGCACGCAGTCAAGGTTATATATTTTAGCACCAGGAATGGACAAAAAAAACGGAGAGTGAGTGGCAATAATAAATTGACAGTTATAGTGTCTTGCAGAGTCTTCTATATATTCGGCAAGTGCGGCCTGTTTTATTGAAGAAAGACTGTTTTCAGGTTCATCCAAAAGGTAAATGCCATTTTCAGTAATTGTATCTAGCAAATATCGCATAGCAGTTTCGCCATTGGAAAACATATCTGGGTTTCGCATAAGTCTGTTGCGTACAAATGCTGACTGGGTTTGTCTTCTTGCATTTTGGCTTTCTTTAAATGCATCATACTCTGTCAAGGAACTCAGTGTTTTATTGCTACTGGTTTTATCTATATATTCTTCCAGCAACTCTTCCCTTTTGGCATCCAGCCCTTCAGAAAGGTAGCGCAGGTCCAGCACATATTCTGAAACATCATCGCTGGTAAGAATCTGAATATTGTTTGGCCTTTTTCCTTCAAATGAAGCTTCGCATCTTTGCGCGTAATGCGAAAAGAATACACTGCTGTTAAAAGGTGAACGACGATGTGCTTTCAGATTTTCTGCAATTATATTTACAAGGGTTGATTTCCCTGAGCCATTGTTGCCATAAAAAATGGTTATCGGCGCAAATGTAATATCTTTTATCTGTTTGCTAGGCAACATGTTAAAAGGGTATGTTGTGTAGTAGCAAGTGCGCTTTGTCCACGGATTTCTTTCGAAAAATTTGTTTTCCTTTTCTTGTGATAAAAATTCAAACTTTTTAAGCATAACTGCCATAGTATCACTCCTTTGCCATTTATTCTATCATATTGTTATTATATTGTCTGCTAAGTTGTCACTTTTTTGCTCATCTGATTTGCAATATATTATGAAATGATAAATAATATAGGCAAGCAAATAAACTTATTTCAGATATGTTCAGGTGATTAAAATGAGTAACAACGGAGATTATGGATATTTCGGCAAAGGTTCAACTGGCTATGCACACTATATGCAGTCTTTTAATGAAACAACAAGTTCAAGCAATTACAGTAAACCATCTAACTCGCATACATCTAAAGAAAGCGATGATGGCGATATATTTTGGTTTATAATTGGAGCGGTTTTGTTGATTCTTTTGTGGCCTATCACTATACCTGCTTTTTTAATTAAAATCGGCTTGGATTAAGGGATTGTAAAACAGACAAAACCTACTCCGGTCTGTTCGGGGATAAAAAGACAAATTCCAAATAAAAGGAGCAAAATATGAAAAAATACGGTTACTTTGGTGAAGGCCTGGAAGGATATATGCACTACAAACTGGCTTTCGACCGAAACTTTGCAGATAATGACAAAGACGAATACAGTGATTTTGATGATTATGATTCAGACTGTGAAGATGATTATGATTTCGACACAGACTACGAAAGTGATGATGAGTAATGATTAAATATTTCACAACTATGTTTGCGAAATGCTTTTTTGAGATATACGAATCCAGCTGGAATATGGTTAATAAAGTTTTTACAGATGAAACGCCATCAGGCACTGTGTACAGCAGGGAAGAAATATTTAACACACCGTCAGACAAGCTGATTTATCGGGTAAAAGCATATTTTGTAATCACAATTACACTGCTTCAGATGGCTACATTGCTAACAATAATATGTGTGATACGGGCGCTGTTTTGCCAGCGATACAGATTGTAAAATACGGGGGCAAGTATGAACAAAAGTATTTATTATCTTACAGATTATCCTTTTGAAGAAATGGGAAGAAAATGCCGTGAGTATACTGCAAATATGGATTGGGAGTACATATACCAGACCATCCGCTGTGACGGTTATGCCTGTGTGGATATCAGAGATTGCGTAGATTTGTTCAGTCATCTGGAAATTGACGAAGAACATGCCTTGCTGTGTTATGTATCAAAGGAATATCACGGGCTGTACGGTACAGTTGCGGCAATAAAGGGAGACGAATATGCTGGCGCTTACATAGACCCTGCATTTGTGGGGAGATTCTTTTCTATGAAACTTCCTGAAAAAGCTGTCAATCCAATGGAGATAGTGTATAACGACGGTACGCCTGAAGGCTATATGGAAGCTGTATTGTTTTCAGAGTTTATTACAAACCTTCCAAGGTCGGCCAGAATGCAGAGACGCAGAAAGGTAATTGCCAGCTATCCGGATGATATTATGTACAGATGGGATGTATATGTATCTGTGTTGGACTTGCACCCTAAAATCATTTTTCAGGGAGACAAAAAATCTGTTTATATTTTTTATAGAGAATTTGCCGGAGTGGTTCTGCCTACAGATAGCAGAGATGAAATAATACTTGCTAAATATAATTTTGATAAATATGGTCATATATATCGGTTTGATATGGCAAGTAAAAAAGGCATATTTAAAACACACGCACAAGTAAAAGGCAAATATTCTGAAAACAGGAACTGCAGTCTGTTTGCCAGCACAGAAATATGCATTGTCAAACAGAAAAAGACAGAATACAAAATAATTGTGAATGCAATAAAATGTAACCACTGCGGTGATATCATAGAATCAACGGATGAAAAAGAAATTGTCAGCTGCAGCTGTGGAAGATGTACCGTGGAGGGTGCACACAGATTTTTATCCCGCGGTTATTTTGAAAAAGGCGATTATACCGAAATGGCCGTAAGGGAAGAAACTATACTTTAAAGGTGGTTTGCTATGAGATATACAGACAACAGTAACACAATAAAAGTGTATTTTAAGCAACGGCAAAGTGAATATGTGCTGGACAGGGGAAAATATATGTATGCTGTGGCAGGTCTGCTGGCAGTTTATGAACAGCCCTGTGTATTCAATCCGCTGATTTTTGACGGAATTGATTGCCGTGAAAAGCAGATGCTGATAAAAGGCTTTGCAGATGACTTTACAGCGAGATACATTGATAAAACAACAGTGATGACAGACGGGGAAGGTGTGTTGCGCATAAATGAAGAAGACGTTGATTTCCTGTTTGTTGAAATAAAAACTGCACTTTCTCAAAAACAGCAGATATCTGTTGCTGATAAAGTGGTAATGTTGGCTGAAAAAGGGGTTTTTGTCTTTATAACCGTGAGCGAAAATATCAGCCGTTACAGCCATTTGTTCTACAGGATAAAGAACACAGCTGTAAATCCTTTGCGCATATATTGAAGAAAGCAGGCTTATATGACAAGAGCAGAAAAAATTAAAGAAATAAGAAAAAAAAGATTATGAAAACATTACCCGTGATGAAATGCTTCTTGTGGCGGAACATTACTTGAACTATCCTGAAGATGAGCAGGAATACAGACTGGTAAAATGTATAGAACAGGGAAATTATGAAGAAGTGACAAAAGTATACTTGTTTTTCGGACAGCCACCATGGTATACACTTATGTTACAGGACAAATTTATACAGTTTTTTACGGATACGTCAAAATCCTTTGGCTTCCGAGATGAAAACGGAAGTGCAGTATATGCTGACCCTTTATTCAATGAGTTTGAGATAGTCATACGTGGATTTTTTGCAGGGCAAAGGTATTATTTGTTTAAAAAAGAACGGTATACACGAATGCCGACATTTTATGAATACCTTGTTTATAAAAATTTTGTTATTACCTGCCCTGAAAAAGAAGAACCGCAGTATATCAGCAAACTTATCCGAAACAGCCACGGAAAAGCACCACAGGATATGACAGCGGATGAACTGGCCAGCAGGATAATTTACAGTTTTATGGTCAGATTCGGCAGTGACTTTCGGCTGGAAATGGCACAAAGAGGTGATATAGGATATTATCTCCAACTTATGAAAAGTAAACAAGCTTCTGGTTACACAGAATAAAAAACACCCTGACCGATTTACAGGTCGGGGTGTTGTGTTTTTAATTCGCTTTAAAATTGTATACAGGCTTCAGCACTTCGATAATATCCACTGTTTCGTGGATAACGCTGATGATATCGTCCATGGATTTGTATGCCATAGGGGCTTCGTCAATGGTCAGGCTATTTACCGATGTGGTGTAAATGCCAGCCATTGATTTTTTGTATTCTTCCATATTCAGTGTGGATTTGGCTTTTGTGCGGGACATCAGTCTGCCTGCCCCGTGTGGGGCAGAAAAGTTCCAGTCCGGGTTACCTTTGCCCACAGCCAGAATACTGCCATCGCGCATATTGACTGGAATAAGCACCTTTTCACCTTTGTGGGCGGCAATTGCGCCTTTGCGCAGAATCATTTCCTGTGTATCAATATAGTTGTGTATTGTGTGGAAGGCTTCGCCTGCTGTAAGACCTGTGCGCTGTAGCAGTATCTGTGCAATTTTCTCTCTGTTTCGGGTTGCAAACTGCTGGCAGATTTCGATATCGTGGATATAGTCGTCAAAGAAACGACCATAAAGGTAACACAAATCTTCAGGAATGGTGGTCTGCACATTGGCAAGGGAAATACTTTTCAGGGCTTTCTGTATTTCCTTTCGCCTGCCCTGTTCCTTGTAGGTACGGATGATTTCGCCCCTTTTGTCAAAATATTCTTCCTTGCCTTTGTTTAAATCTATTGCCAGTTGCTGATAGATTTCAGCCACCTGTTTGCCAAGGTTTCGGCTGCCTGTGTGGATAACAAGGTAGTTGGTACCGTCTGAAGAACGGTCCACCTCGATAAAGTGGTTACCGCCACCAAGGGTGCCCAGACTTTTTTCCAGCCTTTTGGTGTTTTTCAGCTCTCTGAAACAGCGCAGCTGCTGCAGGTCAAAATCTTCCTGCTTTGAATCCCACACATTTTTACCTGATGGTACAAAGTGTGCGGCGGCGTCCAGCTTTTCAAAGTCGATGTCACCTTTGCCTACATTTATTGTATACATACCACAGCCTATATCCACACCTACAATGTTTGGAACCGCTTTGCCGTGTACTGTCATTGTGGTGCCGATAGTACAGCCTTTGCCGGCGTGTACATCCGGCATAATACGTATACGGCTGCCCTGTGTGAAATCATAGTCACACATACGGCGTATCTGGGCCACGGCTTCCTCTTCCACCGTTTTTGCATAGCAGATGGCTGTGCTTATTTTGCCTTTGATTTCAGTCATAATATCCTCCTGCAGGGGACTTTTGTATTAGTATACCACAGATTTGCCTATGCCACGATTTTTTCGTATCTTTCGCTGCCGATAACTTCCATCATAAATGTATATGGTGAAAAGTCGTCTGATGAAAGCATACTGAAAACCCTTGGGCTGGCACCACTGACAAGGGCAACACCGTTTTCATTCTGTGTAACAGGCTGCTGACGGTTGCGGCTGGCAACATTCCAGAAAACTACCTGTGGCAGTTTATAGCCGAAACGTGCAAACTCTGCCTTTGCCATTTCAAAGTTTGTTGCAGACCGGTCCTGTACGCACCAGTTGAACTCCATATCAGAAATAATATACAGCTTCTGCGGCAACTGGTCCTGTGGCACCTTGTTTTTCACTGCGGTGTTCAGTATAAGGCTGAAAACAGCCTGCAGGTTTGTGTCGGCCACTTCGTTGTATGTCATACAGTACCAGGCTTTTTCGTAGATATCATTGCCTTTGATTTCTACCAGCTGTGGTGTGTGTGAAAATGTGATGAAATGATTTTTGAACCGACCTGTGTTTCTTTCGGCAAAGTAAATGCCAAGGGAAACAGCCACGTCCACAGGTCTTGGGCTGGAGCCACTGTACATAGAGCCAGAGCCGTCCACCACCACAATGGCATTTTCGCCTGTGGCAAAGTCTTCAAGGGCGTTCCATGTAATGTCCAGTGCTTTGCGCTGTGGGGCATCCATACGCTGTTCAGACCAGTTAAGGTCATCCACAATTTTGCCCACAATATCATAAGGCATAACTGTGCCTGTTTTCAGCACAGCTTCGCCCTTTGCCACTCTGGACAAAAAGTCTGTGTATCTGATTTCATCATTGCGCAGAAAGGCTTTGCGATATTTCAGCATAGCCTTTGATGGCTGTTTTTCATAATCAAAGGAATAATCCTTCTGGCGCAGGTTGTTCTCGATGATTTTAATCTGGCGGCGCAGTGCTGACAGCATTTTGCGATAGTCAGCATCGCTGATTTTAAGGCCACGTGCAATCTGTTTTGCCAGTTTTACAGTTTCCTTGCCAGAGGCGTTTACAGATGGCAGCCATTTGCCCAGCAGGGATACCTGACCACCTTTTTCAAGGCTGGCCATATCTTTTTCCAGCTGCTGTCTGATTTCTGCCATTGTGGCATCAGCGCAGGCTGTGTCCAGCAGGCACAGCAAATCGTCATAGCGGCCGTATTCGGCAATGTATGGAAGATTTCTGATTACAGATACAGGCTGTGTGTTTGCAAGGTGTTTTATAATTGTGCGGAACACCCTGCGTTCACCCAGACCGCCACGTACGTCACGGCCAAAGAAAAGTATTTTCATTGCCATGTCAGCATCTTCTGCATAGGCACGACCAAAACGTGTGATTATTTCCTCATCACTTGCAAAACGGATTGCGCCGATGGTTGCAAAAAGGTCAAGGCAGTGGCTGTGTGTGGATTTGTATGTAACAGCGCCATTTTCTGTATATGTAAGGTTTGATTCTTTTTTAAGTAATTCAAGCATAATTTTCCTCCCTGAAAGCGAAGGCTGACAGATTTCTGCCAGCAGTTGAGTTGACAAGATGCATTTTTTAAAAATCGCTCTTTTGGTTTTTCCGTCTGTCTGGGCGGGAGTCGCCCACAGACAGGCGGCAGAGCGTAGATGTTTTCCAGAACAATGTATATTGCTGTGTGCATCTTTCTGTTGCCAAAGCACGTTGCATTTTTTGTGAATAAATTCGGTGCAGTGGTTTTGCTGTATGTGCTTTTTGTTTTGCCCAAAGCGCGAAAAAACTATATATACTGTAATAATCGTTAGTCGAATTTTGCTGTAGGCGCTTTTAATAATCACCTGCTGTATACGGCTTTCAAGGAGCTTTTTATGTACGGATTCCTCACATCACATAAAAGCCTGGATTCGGCAATGCCGTCGGATACTCATCGTATATAGCGAAATGTTATTGGCTTACAAGACTCTCTTTATTGAACAACCTCCGGTTTGGATAAACCAAAGCCGGCATCCAGAACTTTTGTAATCTGCTGTCAGAGTCTTTATATATCGGGCCAGAGGCCCTTGATAACTTTATTGGCCGGCAGACCAAAATATAGTGTTTCCTACCACAGAAACAATGGTGGATGGAGGAAGAAATTGCTGTATATATTTTTCTGTCTGCCGTAAAGCCGAAGCCGGAAATTAGGCTCTCAGTGGCAACGGCCAGGGGAGCAGTCCATATCTTCGGATAACTGATGGGGTGAAACCCGTTGTACCACAGTAAACTGTATAACCAGCCTTCAAGACCTCTGCCACAATACCCCACCACAATGCTGTGAACAGGGAGCTGTGTATACACAATGCTTATGGCTTGTTTCTGCATTCGGGAGAAATGCTGCCATCAGTCACACCCTGCAAGATACCTTTATTTCATAAACGGAATTGCACCGGATAAATGCGCCACTCTTTCAGTGGGTGCCTTTTGAAAAGCGAATGAAAAGAAAAGTTGCTGTACATATCTTTCGGGTGTACAGGATACTGTTTTTCAGCTATGGATTTATACCATATATTTCCGGTTATGAGCCGGACGACTGGGCATATATGCCGTTCTGTCTGCTGTAAGTATCTTTTGTGATTTCATCATACCACCCTCATATTTATTTATCACGGAAAAAAAGTTGCGAACAGGTTAATGTCCGCAACTTTTCTGTTTTATAAGTCGTTGTTTTATTAAATTGATAAAAGGTTGTGGGCTGGTGACCTTAATCATAGGACCAAAGGACAATACACGTATCAGCAGTTCGGTTTCGTCATCCTTGTCATAGGTCACTTTGATTTTATAAGTGCTTTCACCTGTTTTTTCAGCCTGCTTTTCAAAATGTGCAAAGTGTAACAGTGCCCTTTCCAGTGCATTTCTTTCGTCCACCAACTGAAACTCCACAGTTTCTTTGTCGGATGACATTTTAGTGTTCAGGTTAGGTGTGTACGGCTTGTTGTACGGAGCACACCAGATTATCCTGCCCAGATTTACCACAGTTGCCCATCTGCCGCCAGAGCCTACCACCCTGAATTTGTCGTCCTTTTCAGAGTATTCCATACGCTGTGGCAGTAAAACAATATATTTTTCCACGCCTGTATTGTTGATAGTTGTCAGACGGACAGGGTATTGTCTGTTTATGGCGTCCATCAGCAGACGAAAGTTTTTTATGTAGTTTTCCTCTGTGTAAGGGTCGCCGTCAGCATATTTGTCGTAAACATATATATCGTCTGGTGTAAACAGTGGCTGTATGCCATCCAGTTGTGGAAAGTCTGCTCCGAACAGTTGTACCCTTGGGTCAAGGGAAATAGCTTTCAGCCAGCGTTTTTCCAGCAGTGTCAGTGGAGTGGATGGAGAATGTTCAAGTGGAGTGGTGCCGTCTTCTGCCAGCAACTGCCATTTTTCGCTGAACAGGGCATTTTCCATACTGATGCCACTTTCCCTGAAGGCGTGCTGACTGATAATATCTCGTATTTCCTGCTTTGACAATGGCTTTTCCATTGCTTTTGCTATTATTTTTGAAACGGTGTTGTAATATGCACCATATATTTCATTGAAAAACATATTATTCACCACCTTCCAGCCCATACAGGCTATACATTGCATCCATATCCTTGTTGAACTGTCGTTCCACATCCTTGTTGGAAAAGCTGATGTGGGTTATACGGCAGATAAACGTGCGTATCCACGGCAACATCTCGGTGCTGTCGTACACACTGGCAGTAAATCTTGATGTGTTGGCATCCAGTTTTTCCACAGTGCCACAGCGTTTTTCACGTACAAGCCTGTTGTGGATGTGTTTTTCGCTGTCGGAATATGTAACGGTGAATTCCACCTGCTCCAGCCTCTGGTCTGATTTGCCCTGTGTGCTGACACCCCACATATGATGCTGCATACTGTCCAGTGTTTTGCGCAGTGTATCAAAGTCTGCACATTCTTCGCCCATTGTGACGGAATCAATGCGGTCAACCCTGAAGGATGTGATTCTGTCAAAGCGTGGTGAATAGGCCAGCAGATGCTGTCTTCCGTTCTGTACGCTGACAAATATGCGCAGTGGTACCACACTGTTTTCGGATATGTGGTCCTTGTGCCTGTTTACAGTTGTCAGTGTGATATGGCGTTTTTCGTTTATGGCGTTCAGCAACTGATACAGTATTTCGCTGTCCATTGCTGATGTAATGTAGTGATGTTTGAAGGCAAAATGATTTGTGTGGTTTTCTGCCCTGTCCAGAAGGTAAGAGCCCACAACACCACAAGGCGCTGTTTCAGAGAAGAAATCCAGACAGTCTGCACTGCACATAGGGGTGGACTTTGCACGGCTGTAACAGGAGGTCTTGCCTTTCTTCTGCGTAACAATCAGTCCCTGCTGTGTGTATTCTTTCAGCTTTTTGCGCACAGTGGATTCGTCAAACTCCATAGGCAATTCAAACACAGACAGCCTTTCTTCAATGCCGTCCATAATTTCAGTCAGTGGCAGACTGATATCCTCTGTATAAAGAATATCAAATATCATAAAATGCAAAGTGATATCCTTGTCTGTAAAACTTTTTGCTTTCCAGCCTTTATACAAAGGGTTATGTTTTGACAGGCGGCTGTCTATGGAAAGAAAAACATTTTTGCCTTCTGCACTCTGACGAAACTGCATATATTCCCCCAGCCAGCTGTCTATCCTGCGCCTTTCGTCATCGTAGGAGCGGACGCTTTTAGCAGAAAATTCATCACGGCTTTTAAAGCCGTATACAAAAAATTCTCGCATATAATCACGTGAACGATTAAAGTTTTTTATAAGTTCGCTGTAAGCCATAACACCCCTCCTTTAAAATTATTGTGTGTTTATACTGTGGCAATTAAATTGTCCATAGCATCAAGTATTTCGCCTGTCAGATGATAACCATCATCACAAAGAATAAAGTTCAGATGATATTGCTCCATATTGTTTTTGTCAAATTCACCGATTATTTTTGGGACAATATACTCGTTTGCACCGCCATATGCAATTAAAAGTATAAAAAATTTTACACGATATTCCCAGCTTCTGTTGTAACTGTCTGCGTTGAACACTTCATAGCATACATAGGACAGCAAATCTTCCTTTTCTATTTCGATAAGTGGATTTGCGCCATAGTCCAGCATCAGCTGTGCTATTTCAAGGCCAGCTTTATGGTCTTCTTCACTGTCCCCAGGGGAATACTGCATATCCCAGAATGGATTTTCCTGATGAAGGGGGTATTTTTCGCAAAGTATAAAATTAGGGTCTGCACCATTTTCAAGCAGAAGCCTTACCATTTTCACATTGGTGTGTAAACAGGCTTCTTTTAAAAAGGTGTTTGTCATAGTTGGTTTTTTCGGGTCTGAATTCAGCTCATCATTGATATCAACACTTCTGATAAGTGGCAGTGCCTGTTCTTTGTCAAAATCAATGTTGGCGCACATTTTCAATAATTCTGTTATATTATTCATTATATCAGTCTCCCTTTCATCGAAAGTAAAACATTTATTTTAAATAAGATACTTACTGAAAGTCCAGCAAGTGTTATTTAATTCAGATGGTTTGTATTTATTTTAGCACGAGTTTGCACACTCTATCAACGGGGATGTAAGCCGTGTGTGATTTGCAAACTCAATTTATTTTAACATTCTTACTGTCACACCCCAAGGTGGCACAGCGCTTTTATTGTTTATCAGCCATAAAACAGGTACGCCCATAGCGGCGTTCTGTGATGGCCACGGCGCATAGCCATCAGTAAGTATTACTATGGCTTTTGGCAGTTTGTATTTCATATGTTTTTCTATATAGTCAAATATACAATGAAAGCTGGTTCCGCCCCCGCTATTTGTACGCTTGATATTCAGCTGTTTTTCATCGCTAAACTCTACAGGCTCCACCACGTCGGTGTCAAAAAAACCAACCCACCCACATAGCCTGCCGCTGAACTGGTCAATGCCGTCTTTTATGGCAGAGTAGGCCTGGTTTATAGCTTTGTCGCTCATTGACCCAGATGTGTCAACCATAAAAAGAATATCCTGAACAGAAATGTCAGTTACATTGAAATCCGGCAGGAAGAAATCGCTGTCAGCAAAACGTCTGTCCGGTGGGCTGAAGGTATAGTCGCAGTTGTTCTGCTGTATAAATTCCTGCAATAAGGTGCGCCAGTCAACCTGTGATTCCTTTATTTCTTCCAGCGTTCTTTTGGCGGCATATGGCACGGTGTCAAAAGATTCAGAATCTGCGGCAATGGATACAGTCTGAATCACTTCTATCAGGTCCTGTGTCCGTTTTTCACGTATAATTTTTATTTCTTCTTCATCCTTGCCCCATCGGGTATGGTCATCCCACAAAGGCGAGTCATTATCCCCACCACCAAAAGGCTGTGGAATATCACTTGCTTCACCCAATGGAAAAGGGAAAACGTCTCCGTCCTTGCTGGAGATGAAGCAATTGGGCTCCTGGTCAGAATCGTGTTTCAGCTTTTCCAACAGCGCCACATATATTTCTTCGGCATTGTAAAGATAGCCTTCCTTTCCATCGGGGGCAGTATGCATTGATATGCCATATTCCTTCAGGGTTATACTGTTCAGGTTCATATTGTTTTCCAACAGAATATTGGAATTTATAACAATGTCACAGGCAATGTTGAAAAGGTTCTGGTTCAGTTCTTTGCCTCTTGCACAGTGTTGCAGTACAACGTGAAGAAGCTCGTGCATCATAACAAAGTCCAGCTCTTCATCACTGAGCTTTTCAAGAAATCCAGTGCCGAAAACAATACGTGTGCCGTCTGTGTATGCAGTGTCCACATTTTCATCCACAGTAAATATCATTCGCATAAGCAACAGCCCATAAAAGCTGTGGTGGTTCAGTATACGCATACGGGACAGAAGCAATCTTTGTGTGTATCGTATTATTTTTTCTTTAGTTAAAGCCATTCAGTATCTTTCCTTTACTTTGCATCCATTCATACACTTCTGGTATTGCCATCAGCTTGTGCTTGAAAGATGGGCTGATGTTCAGATAGTTTTTCATAAGCATTGTATAAAAATCTGCAGGCATTTTAGAAGCGTATTTTATAGAGTTGAGTATGCCCTCCATATCATCTGGATGACCTTTGGCATAATAGGTCATCTGTGAGATAAGACTGTACAGGCTGTCTGTGTTCTGTGGTACAGAATGCTCCCCGCCTTTGAATATCTTTTCTGCGTCTGGCAGACCACTGTGAGATTTTGCCCAGCCACGAAATTCCGTTGCCAGACCTGTACCTACAATACCTGCAATAAATGGATACATCTGACTTACGTCATCGTCTATGTTGTTCAGAATATTGCTTACCATTTCCCAACTGCGTGGGGTGGAAAATGCCAAGTCGTCATTGGTCGGGTCAAAATTCATAAGATAGTGCTGGCGTGCTACAAGGAAATCTATGACCTTACGGTTTATTCCTTTTTCTTCTGCCCATCTGCGCCACGCTTTGAAGCTGTGGGTTACCTGAATATGCATAAGCCTGTTTGCCAGCGCCTTTGGCATTTTGTATGCCACAGATTTGTCTGTGGTGCGGTTGCCTGCGGCAATTACTATGCAGTTTTCAGGCAGACGATGTTCGCCTACAGTGCGGTCAAGGGTAATCTGATAGGCCGCTGCCTGCACTGACTGTGGTGCGGCAGAAATTTCATCAAGAAAAAGTATATTGACCACGCTGTCATCGGTATCCATCTGGAATATTTCAGGCTTCAGCCACACTGCAGACTGCCTGTTTTTGTCGGCAACAGGGATACCCCTTAAATCTACAGGGTTAAAAAGGATAAGGCGCACATCTGTAACCTTAACCTTTTTACCTGTATGCAGGGAAATTCTGTTGGCTATCTGTGTAATAGCCTGTGATTTGCCCACACCAGGCGCACCCCACAGCATTGCTGAAGGTATGGTTTTCAGCGGTATTCTGTGATCAATGGCATGGATATACATTTCTGAAAACCTGTCCACAAGTTCTTCTGTATTCATAACAGGAATATCTGCAAGATTTGCATCACTCATTACATTTCGTCTCCCAACTGTATTGCTATTTCTTTCAGCTGTTTTTGGCACAGCTGAATATCTTCTGTATAGTCGCTTATTTTTTCAATTTCGGCTTTTACAGTTCTTTGTCTGTTTGTATAGTTTTCAAGACCGCATGTGAAGTCGTCAAGCTTTGACGGCAAACTGTTTATAAAATTATCGATTTTTATAAGGTTACCCACATCGCTGTCACCCAGTTCCATACGGTAGCGGCCATTGTTTATAAGCCATATGTATGGTTTGCCCTCGCTCATATTGGCAGGTATTACTATATTGAACCCACGGTACTGCATCAGTGCTTTTTCTTTTTGCGCCAGTGTGTTGGATTTTACAGCCTCAGCCAGTCTTTCACGGATATATTTTCGCTGGTTAGTGTCATAGTTGTCTGCACCGACAGTGCTTTCAATATCTTTTTTGCAGTTTGTTATTACTCTTTCCTGATTGCTGATAAGTGCAGGCAGTTCCAGCAATTCATTACGCAGTCTGTTGTGCAGTTCACTGGCTTTTGCCTGTAGTGTAATAAATCTGCGAAGCAGGTTTGTCTGTTCCACATACTGTTTTATCAGTGGATTGCCCACAGCCAGTGCCTTTACTTCGCCATAATTCAGCGCAGTTTCACTGATATCTTCACATTCTGCCCTTGTGGTACAGCCAGACAATATTTCGGAAATAAAATTCTGCTTTGTTTCCAATAGCTGCCACGAATAGGCATCAAAACTTCCCTCGGTGATATAGCGGTAGATGTATACCTGTGCATTGCTGTTACCCTGGCGAAGAATACGACCTTCACGCTGGGTTATATCAGCAGGGCGCCACGGTACATCAAGGTGATGCAGGGCGATAAGCCTGTCCTGAACATTTACCCCTATACCCAGCTTGAAAGTTGAGCCTATAAGCACTCGCACCATACCGTTGCGCATATCTCTGAACAGCTTTTCACGTTTTTCATCGTTGTCGGCATCGTGGATAAATGCAATTTCATATGCGGGAATACCATGGCTCACCAGCATTCTTTTAAGCTCATCATAAACATTGAAACTGTTTTTTGGTGTGGAAATATCGCAGAATACCAGCTGTGTACTGCGCTGTTTTTCGGTGTCTGTCCATATGTCATATATGTTTCTTGCACAGTAGCCTATCTTACCCATGTGTATATTGATGTTATCTATATTTACAAGGCGCAGATCAAGAGCTGCTTTTCTGCCATCGGAGGTTATCTTCAGCATATTGTCATCGTAACGGCTTACACGGCGTTTGCGTATTCGCTCTGCCCTTTCAGAAATCTCTTTCAGATAATCGGTAAATTCCTGTGTTCGCATAACCTTTATATCATCGTAGGCATCAAGATATGGGATATCGGCATCCCTGCCTTTTTTGTGAAAATCAGCAATATCGGAAATCATAGCTGTCAGCTGTGGCAGATTATGGAATTTTGACAGGCGCATAACATAGCGGTAGTTACTAGTGTCTACATCAATTTCAAACTCAATAATCTTCCGTGCAAACATACCAACCCAACTGTCAAAGTTTTCGAGTCCTGCCAGCTTCAGCTGTCCGTTTTGCAGGTATCTCTGGAAAGTGTAAATATCTGATATAGAATTGGTAATCGGTGTGCCTGTTGCCATAACCACACCGCCACCGCCATTCTGCTTCTGCACAATATGTACCTTGTCCATCATATCCCGACATTTCTTTGACCCTGTAATGTTGATGCCTCTGGCGCCGTTTGTGTTTTCGATAGGTACATTTTTGAAATTATGGGCTTCGTCAACAAAAAGCCTTGTAACGCCCAGATGGTCAAAGCACAGTTCCTCGCCATCTTCACCAATAAGATGTTCAAGCTTGGCAAGGGCTTTTATAATTTTTTCGTGCCTGTTTTTCAGCGCCCTTGTAGTTTTGTGCTTGTTGGAAAGATTTTTGTTGATTTCTTCTTTCAGCTTTCTGTACTTTTCCACATAGGCAGTGGCAGACAGGCTTATTCTTTCAAAACAGCTGTATGGAATGATAATGGCATCCCAGTCATCTTCCTTTATGGTGTACAAAGTAGATTTTCTGCGGTTTGCAGTGAAATCCCGCGGCTCGATACACAGCACTTTTGCATCAGGATACATTTGCAAAAACAATGAGTGCCATTGCCCTGTAATGTTATTTGGCACAACATACATATTCTTTTGTGAAAGTCCCATTCTTTTCAGTTCCATACCTGCGGCTATCATAACATAGGTTTTGCCACAGCCCACTTCGTGTGCCAGCAGTACATTTGGTGAAAACAGTATTCTTGCCACAGCGTCTTTCTGATATGGATAAAGCTGAACATTGTCAGACATTTCTGGAAACTGCAGAAAAGAGCCGTCATATCTTCGGCGTACCCTTTGTCTGAACTGATTTTTGAAAATGGTTTTCAGTCGTCGGCTTCTGTCTGGGTCCGACCACAGCCAACGGGTAAATTTTTCATTGATTTTCTTCTGTTTTTCAATGGCGTCCATAGTGTCCGGCTGATTCAGTATGCGCCTGCCAGTTATCCTGTCTGTGTCATATATTGCGATTTCTTTCAGATTCAGTGTCTTTTCTATGATTTCAAGGGCGTTCAGCCTGTATGTGCCATAGGTGGTTGTGGAGGCAATGCTTTTGCCATATCGGTTCTTATATGGCAGTTCCCAACTGCCAGTCAGTTCATCGTGAATCGTAGCAAATGCGGATTTACTGGTGCTGGAAACCCATCTTTTATGTATGTCGCCACAGAGGTACTCTATAAAATCATCAATCACATCAGCAGGTATCCATGGTGAGCCCAGCGCGGCATAAATATCGGCTTCTTCAACCATATCTGCCACTACTGCTTTCAGTGCAGTTACATTGTCTTCGAAATAGCCCTTGTATGCTTTGTTAGCTTTTATAGCTGTTTCCAGTTTGTCGGTAACATCACCAGAGAGATATTCTTCGGCTGTTTCCCAGCCTTTGTAAAAGCACTCTTTCCATCTCAGTGGATTCTGGTATATAGCTCCTTTAAGTGCGCTGATAACTGTTTTGTACTCTTCGCCTGTGATGGAAGAAATATATTCTATATCTACGTTGCCAAGATTGTTCAGCGAATACACTAGCCCGTCAGAAATGCTGTCTGCCTGTACATCTGCCGTTTTTATATCTGTATCAAAGGGATTTATCCAGTCCATAGGCAAATCCATACTTGTCACTTCAAGGATGTGGGCATCCTGCTTTTCTTTCTGTATGGCATCTTCGATTTCTTTTGCCTTACGTTTACTGTCTTCCAGTTCCTTTTTTCTCAGCATATCTCTTTCCGCCATAAGCCTTCGGATAAGCGCTGTCAGCTGTGCTGAAGAAAGAGATTCTGTTTCTCCGACAATGCTGTCGAGAATTCCCAAAGTATCACCATCAAACTTATCTGCCATAAAAGACACCTCCTTTTATACATATTAAAACATACAAGGTGTACAAAAATTTGTACTGGCTATCAGAATAAGCAAAAAAAGAACAGCTTTTCAGCTGCTCTTTTGATTACAAATATCTGTTATTTTTTATAATTTCCACTATCTCGTCTCGCAGCCACTGTGGCTGGATAACTTCCACATATTGCATATACTGCATTGCCCAGTATTTCATGCCCTTTGGTGAAACTTTTACTCTGGCTACAAAGGTTTCTTCGTCTTTATTTACAAGACTTACAGACACCCCGAATTTATCGATAACATCGTCTATAACGTTTTTGGAACAATGCATTATAACTTCTTCCGGTTCACCGGCAAAGGCGTAGATGGCATTTTCGATTTCCTTGTTGCTTTCCAGCGGTCTGTCGATATCCTCTTCCAGTATTTCAATGTCACGCATGCGGTCAATTTTGTAAAAGCTGGTGTCGTTGTAACCACAGTAATTGCACACAAGATAGTAATGTTCGTTCATATATACCATCTGGTATGGGTTTACAATATATTTTCTTTCACGGCGGGGAATCAGATTTTTCCCCAGGTCATATTTGAGATATGTAAAGCTTACCTTCTTTTTAAGGCTTATAGCTTCGTCCAGTTCTTCAATATTGAGAAAAACCTGTTTGTTGTCGGTTTTTCTTTCACGGTTTACCAGTTTGAGATGGCGGTATCTTTTGCGCTTGTGCACACTTACCTGGTTTTGCAGTTTTTTGATAAGCTGTTCTGACTGCCTTGCAGATATAAAAGGGAAAGAATAAACTGCATCACAAAGCAGAAGAACTTCACTGCTTTCAATATCTCTTGAGCGCAGGTAATAGCCCTCTTTGTTTTCTTCATAAAGTGATATGTCGTAACCAAGGTCTGTCAGCAAAGACATTGCAGAATAAACAGTACGCCTGTCAGGTTTCAGTCCGTACAGAATATTCATCTTGGTCAGTATATCCTTCATTGACATTATATTTTCTTCGTCAGAATACTCTTTCAGCACTTCCAAAAGACATATTGTAATGGCTTTGTCAGTAATCATACGTTGCACCTCTCTGCTTTTAGTATATATGTTCGTATGTGCAAATATTTGTACACCTGTTATATTATAATGATACCATAAAATAAACACACAAGATAGAACAAAATGGAGGAAATTATGTCCAGACAGTATTTATATATCACAGCCAGTGGTAAAAGCTTTTACACACATAACAGGGAACTGGATGTATCTGTTACATACAGCCCGGACCATCCTTGGACAGATACTCTTGTAGGCGTATTTATGGATGAAGACGAGCTGAAAAGGGAAATCAGTATTCTGCAGTATGCAGGCTTAAGATTCATTGTATAACAGGCTGTGATGTGTCGGTTATATGCGGCGAGGTAAAGATATTCAGTGGGTGACGTATGTTTCTTATACACTTGGCTTGAATTTTGGGCTTTTTTATGGCGCTATAGATTATGGCACTTCATATATGCTGAATAAGGTGTATTAATAGTAGTATTTGTAAGACAAACGATTAATAACGATTGTCCTTTTCAATTTCAGATATCATTTTTGCGAAAACAGGGTCGTTTTTTAATCGTTCCTGTTTTCTTCTTTTTACTTCGACACAGAACCGTTGTTCCCAAGCGGCTTCAGTGTCAAAATCATCCACACTGACACCGAATACTTCTCCTGTCTTACGGAATTCATCTTTCCAAAAAACTTTGCTCATAAAATCACTTCCATCTATTGTTTGATTTAATTATATAACCTGTATATAAGTGAATCAATAAATGAGAGGGCTATTTATTATGTCTGGCTGACAAAAAAGTATTATAATACACTATGTATAGTTCGAGATTGGAATTATATAATTATAATTTTATAAATATAGGTAAATAGTGAAATTATATGTAAAACCGATACTCTGTAAATAAATGACTGGTTGAATACCCCGGATGGAAATAAAATTGGAAGATATTGTGAAAATGTATCTGTTTTGTAATATTTAAATGTACCAAAATGTACAATCTATATTGCACATTTATTATATAAATGGTATTATATTTAAATATGGATTGTCATTTTTTAAGGGGAAAGATAAAAATTCCCTGTGAAAAAGATGGCATATAGATGATTTTTATGCAGTAGCCAAACAGCTACTGCTGTTTGGCGTTTTTTAAATGCCGAAATAATCAACGATATATGGATAAAGTTCAAATTTATCTGATTGTATATATAAAAAATAAGTCTGCTGTTTGTAAAAGAAAAGAGAGAATAAAGTGAGCAAAATACTTATTATCACAAATCATTCCTACATGTTCTACAGATTTCGTCTGGAACTGATTGAGGAATTGATGAAAGAACACGAAGTTGTGCTGAGCACGCCATTTGTAGGTCACGAAGATGACTTTATGGCGATGGGTCTGCGCTGTATAAATACAGATTTGGATCGCCGCAGTATAAACCCTAAAAAAGATATCAAGCTGTTTGCTTTCTACTGGAAACTGCTTAAAGAAGAAAAGCCTGATATAGTAATTACATATTCCATAAAACCAAACGTGTACGCAGGCATTGCCTGTGCTATGCAGGGTATACCATATTGTGCCAATGTGCAGGGGTTGGGCTCTGCCTTTGAAAGAAAAGGGCTGGCACAGTTTGTAACTTTGCTGTACAGAATGGCGTTTATTAAAGTGCGCACAGTTTTCTTTGAAAATACAGTTGATGCTCAGGCTTTTCACCGCATTATCGGTATGCCTGTAGAAAAACAGACAGTGCTTAACGGCGCAGGTATTTCCATGGACAAGTATCCATACATGGAATATCCACACAACGAAACAAACCGCTTTTTGTATATTGGCCGCATCATGAAGGAAAAAGGAATTGATGAGCTGTTTGCGGCTGCTGAACGACTTAAAGCAGAGGATGAAAACTTTATCATCGATATGGTTGGTTTCTTTGAAGATGAATACAGAGAAAAAGTACAGGAAATGGAAGAAAAGGGAATTGTAAAATTCCACGGGTTCAAAGAGGACCCTCGTCCATATTACCAGCAGGCAGACTGCGTTGTTATGCCAAGCTATCATGAAGGTATGAGCAATGTTCTGCTGGAAGCCGCATCAATGGGCCGTCCTATTATCACCAGCCGAATTCATGGCTGTATGGAAGCCGTGATCGAAGGCGAAAGCGGTTATCTGTGTGAAGTGCGTGATGCAGACAGCCTGTATCAGATGATGAAACAGTTCATACAGCTTCCACAGGAAGAAAGAAGAGAAATGGGTGTAAAAGGCCGTCAGCTTATGGAAGATAAATTCCAGAAGAGCAAGGTTGTGCAAGAAACAATCCGTGCCCTTAAACTCTGAATTTATATATAACCTTTATATATTACTATATTTTATTTTACGACAGCCCTATGGCTGAACCTATAACGCAGAAAGATTCACAGAGGCTTGAAAGATGTACCAGTGGGTTAAAAACAAAATTGAAGATGGTAGCTTTCATGAGTGGTATCAGGAATGCAGATGGGTAGGCCAGTATGTGGTGCGCTACAAAACAGCCGTTGCCCTTTATGTTGTGCTGGGGATTATCGGTATTGTTATGAGCCTTGGAAGCAGTGTGGCAAGTAAATTCCTTATCGACGCTGTTATCGGTTATAAATCCAGCACTATCGGCAAGGCATTTGCCGTTATGATAGGTATGCGCATCGGTAATATTATTATGAGAAGCATTGCATCTCTGGTAGGTGCAAAGGTGAACATCCGAATCCAGAATGAAATTCAGGTAGAAACTTATCAGCGAATTCTCAAGACAGACTGGCAGTCGCTGGAATCTTTCCGCAGTGGTGACCTGCTGAACCGTCTCGGCAGTGATACAAACACAGTTGCCGGTGCAGTTACAAACTTTATTCCTTCTCTCATGTCCAATGCAGTACAGCTTATCGGTACATTTGTCATCATGATGTACTACGACCCTGTTATGGCGCTGATTGCATTTCTTTCCTCTCCGCTTACAGTGGCCTGTTCCACCATTCTTTTGCGCAAAATGCGTAAGCACAACAGAGAGATGAAGGACCTCTATTCCAATGTTGTTTCCTTTCAGCAGGACAGCTTCCAGAACATCACTGTTATCAAAGCCTTCGGTGTTACCGATTGGTTTGGCAAACAGATGGAACGAGTTCAGATGGATTATAAAAATAAATTCCTTGAATACAATGGCTTTTCCGTAAGTACATCTGCGGCAGTGAATCTGCTGAGCCTTGTGTGTTACTTTGGCTGTTTTGGCTGGGGTGTTTACCGCCTGTGGCTGGGCAGTATCACATATGGTGAAATGACAATGTTTTTACAGCTGTCAGGTCTTATGGGCGCCGCATTTTCAGGACTTACAAGTCTTGTGCCTATGGGTATTTCCATTGCTACATCTGCAGGTCGTGTTATGGCTGTGGTTGAACTGCCACAGGAAGATACAGAAGCAGGCGAAGGCTTTGGTGAAGAAACTGAATTCACACTTTCACTTGAAAATATCAGCTTTAATTACGATGGTGGTATGCCTGTACTTGAAAATGTGAATTTTGAAGCAAAACCAGGTGAACTTATCTCTGTTACAGGCCCATCAGGTGAAGGCAAAACCACAATGATGCGCATTTTGCTGGGGCTTATACACCCTACAAAAGGCAATGCATTGATAAAAGGCGGCAGTGGCAGGGTTTATCCACTGTGTGCCGCCACACGAAAAATCTTTGGCTATGTGCCGCAGGGAAACCATATTTTCACAGGTACAATTGCAGAAAATCTGCGTATTATCAATCCTGACGCTACAGATGAAGAGATTCTGGAAGTGTTGAAAATTGCCTGTGCATATGATTTTGTTATGGACCTGCCAGACGGACTTGACCATATGGTAGGCGGCCGTGACAAACGACTCAGCGAAGGACAGGCACAGCGTATAGCTCTGGCGAGAGCTTTGCTGAGAAAAGCGCCTGTGTTACTGCTGGACGAAGCCACATCCGCCCTTGATACAGAAACTGAATCACAGCTGCTGACAAACCTTATGAACTGCGGCAGAATAAAAACCTGTATTCTGGTTACACACCGCCCTGCAGGTAAACGGCTGTGCAATCGCAGTTACCATATCAGCGACGGCAAGGTTAAGGAGGAATTTTAATGGCACAGCACACCCGTGTTATGCCTGCGGAAATACTGCTGGAAGAATATCGCCAGCTGCTGCAGGACGAAAAAATCACAGCACTGCCACTGGTTATCAGTGGTAACAGTATGGTGCCATTTCTTGTGCACGGCAGGGATACAGTGTATCTTTCCAGATTAAGCCGTCCTGTAAAAAAGGGGGACGTGCTGTTGTATCGCCGTGACAGCGGTGCATATATCCTGCACCGAGTTTACAGAATTGACAAAGACAGCTACACAATGGTGGGAGACGCCCAGACACAGCTGGAGACAGGTGTAAGACAGGACCAGATTATAGCGGTTATGACATCGGCACTGCGCAAAGGCAAACTGCAAAAGCCGGGCTGCCTGTGGTGGGAGTTTTTTGAAAAGCTGTGGATAAATATGCTTCCACTGCGACCAGCCGTTGTAAAGCTTTATACCTATATCAAAAACTGACAAACAATAATAAACGGAGGAGTTATGATAGATATCCATGCACATATTCTGCCGGGCATAGATGACGGTGCAGAAAATATGGATGACGCTTTGGAAATGGCGGCACTGGCTGTTGAAAGCGGTGTAAAAACACTGGTTGTAACACCTCACTGCATGGACTTTGCAGACAGAAAGAACTTCTGGGACACACAGCTGACAGAAGAAATTGAAAAATTCCGTTCACGGCTGGCAAAGGAATGTATACCGCTGGAAATCCTGCCTGGTATGGAGATTTTCGGCACACATAAAACCCCTGACCTTATCCGTCAGGGTAAACTGACAGGGCTTAACAATTCAGACTATCTGCTGATTGAATTTGCCTTTCACAACTATGCCGCACAGGCTACAGAAATTCTGGAAAAGATAATCGATATGGGCAAACGCCCTGTGATTGCCCATCCGGAAAGATATGAATATGTACTGGAAGACCCATCTATTCTCAACCTCTGGGTTGAGATGGGTTGTCTGTTACAGATAAACAAAGGCAGTCTGCTGGGGGCTTTTGGCCACAGGGAACAGGCGCTTGCCTTTGAACTTATAGAGAGAGATTTTGTGTTTGCTGTTGCAAGCGATGCACATTCGCCAGTACGTCGCACCACATGGATGGGTGATGTATATACTCTGCTGGCGCAGGAATTTTCACAGTCCACAGCAAAACGACTGCTGGAAACAAACCCTGCAAAAATAATAAGAAATGAAAATATCCACTGGGCACAGCCCCATTGGTTCCGATAAAGGAGATAAAAGGTGAAAACAAAGGGTAGAAAACTTTATGTAATAATTCCTCTGTTGCTCTGCTGTATACTGACCGCCGCTTACTGCTGGTTTTTTGTACTGCAGGAAGACAGACAGGCACCGAAAATTGAAATGACAGCTGACACAATCACAGTTTCAGTTTCTGCAGGGCAGAAAACATTGCTGAAAGGTGTTACAGCCACAGACAATGTAGACGGCGATGTGACAGACAGTATTCTGGTGGAAAATATTTCCAACTTCACATCCAAAAACACTGCTACAATCACATATGTGGCATACGACGGTGCAGGCAATGCATCAAAAGCCAGCCGTACAATAAAGTTTACAGATTATCAGCCACCAAAGTTCGGGCAGACCAATGCTCTGGTTTTCGCCAGCAACACAGCACCTGACGTATTGTCATTTATGACTGCAGAAGACAAAATTGACGGTGATATCAGCAAACGTGTAAAAGGTACACTGCTCAGCGATACAACTAGTCTCAGCTACTCTGGTGAACATATTATCGAGTTCCGTGTTACAAACAGTATGGGTGACACACGGAAAATCACACTTCCTGTTGATGTTTATGAGCCACGGGATTACAACGCAAGAGTTGAGCTGACTGATTATCTGGTTTATATAAAAGTGGGGGCAGAGTTTATGCCTGAACAGTATCTGTATGCTGTGACCGCAGGCAACAACGAATACTCACTGGATGTTACAGTTGACCCTACAGTGAAGCTGTTTACAGACAGATATGTAAACCCAGCGGTAAACCCACCAGCAAACATTGTAAACGTTACGATGAAAAGTGATGTGGATGTTACAAAACCTGGTGTATACTCTGTTACATACACAGTTGACTACGACGACCGCTATAAAGGGTTCACACGTCTTAACGTAGTGGTGGAGGAATAATATGAGCGAAATTAATATAAACAATGACGGTCAGCAGCTGTCAGCAGGTGTGGTAATAACCATCATTCACGATGTTATGAAACGCTGGTATCTGATAGTTGTGGCGGCGCTTATGGCTGCCATGATGGCCTTTATGCTTGTGGATTTCACTTACAAGCCAATGTACAGAACCACTGCTACCTTTGTTGTAAGTTCCGGCAGTGCCACAAGCACCAGTTATACAAACATCAGTTCCGCAAACAATGCGGCAACTGTTTTTACTGAAGTGCTGAACAGTTCCATTCTTCGTAAAAAAGTGCTGGAAGAAATGGGGATGTCCCACTTTGACGGCAGTATTTCTGCATCTGTTGCCTCTGATACAAACCTGCTGGTTATGACAGTGACAGGCACAGACCCACGACGGGTTTTCCTTATGGCAAAGGGTGTTATTCAGCACCACAATGTTGTTTCTGAAAAAGCGCTGATGGGCATAGTAATCGAATTGCTGGATGCACCTGATGCACCTATCAGCCCAATCAATACACCAAATATGATTGCAAGTGTTGCAAAAGCGGCTGTTCTGGCTGGCTGTGCAGTAGCGGGTGTTCTTATGGTGCTGGCATATCTGTCAGACAAAATCCGCAGTCGCAGTGAAGCTGATGCAAAACTTACCTGCCATGTACTTGGCGAAATATATCACGAAAAGAAAGCCAAAACACTGGGCTTGCTTTTTGGCAAAAAGAAAAAAAGTATCCTTATTACAAACCCACTTACAAGTTTTATATATACAGAGGCTATACATAAGCTGGCAGGCCGTGTGGATAAACACCGCCACAAAGGTGAAAAAATCCTTATGGTTACCAGTGTGCTGGAAAATGAAGGCAAATCAACAGTTGCTTCAAACCTTGCTGTTTCAATGGCTTCAAAAGGCAAAAAAGTACTGCTTATTGACTGCGATTTAAGAAAACCATCCTGTAATCTGATTTTTGACATTGAAAAAGTGACAACAGGTGTAGGCGAAGTGCTTAAAGGCAGGGCAACACTGGATGAAGCAGTACAGCACATACCTACTGCAGATATATATCTTCTGCCAGGTAAAAAGAGCCTGAAAACTGCCACAGAAATGCTGAACTCCGAAGCAATGGCAAAACTGCTTAAGGAAGCCAGCGAAAAATACGACAGGGTTATTGTGGACGTACCACCTATGGCAGTAGCTGCAGACGCTGAAAACATCAGCGAGCATGTAGATTCCTCCCTGCTGGTAGTGCGCCAGAATGCATCTGGTGCAGAACAGGTAAACGATGCCGCCGCAGTTCTTGGCAAAACAAGTCATCTCCTTGGCTGTGTGCTGAACAATGTTTACGGTGCTGGCAACTTTGCTCCAGTTTACGGCTCGTCCTACGGCAAGTATGGCAAATATGGTAAATATGGCCGATACGGCTATGGCAAATATGGTTATGGCAACCGAAAATCTGAAGGCAGTGAGGTGAAAGCATAATGAACAATGAATATTTAGACAATGAATATGCTAAAATTGACCTCATAGACCTGATTCACGGTATTGTAAAAAGCGCTATGCGCATGCTGTTGCCTGGCATTCTTATGGTATTGCTTTCAGCGGCGGTTATGGGGGCACGCACATATCTGGGCTATTCGCCTATGTATCAGGCCAGTGCTTCATTTACTGTGCATATGAAAAACCCATTTTATGCCACACAGCAGTACTACAACAGTGCTATGGCTCAGCAAATGGCAAAAACCTTTCCGCAGGTTCTCACCAGCGGTCTGCTGGGAGACAAGGTAAAGGAAGAGCTGGGCATCACAGCAATTCCGTCTGTAAGGGCGAGCGCTCTTGGTGATACAAATATATTCACTCTCACAGTTACAGCGGCAGACCCACAGCTGGCATATGATGTGCTGGACTGTGTTATAAAGGTTTATCCTGATATTGCAGAGTTTGTGGTTGGCTCCACAGAGCTTTATGTTCTGGACAAAAGCGGCATTCCTGCACGGCCTTACAACAGCCCTGCCTATGTGCACAATATTTTTGTAGGCGCCTGTGCAGGTGTTGCGATGTGGGCGGCTCTGGCTTTCCTGTTCTGGGCAACACACAGAACTGTAAACAGCGAAGAAGAGCTTCGCAGTCTGGTAAACCTGCCTTGTGTTGGCATTTTGCCAAAGGTACGAATGTCAAAAGGCATAGTTTGCCCTGTTGTAAATAACAGCAACGACAAATTTGGCTTTAACGAATCTGTCCGCCTGTTGCGTATCCGTGTGGAACGTGCACTGGCAAAGCTGAATGGCAAGATTCTTCTTGTTACCAGCACACTGCCAAATGAAGGCAAAACCACAGTTTCTGTAAACATTGCCACAGCATTGGCACAGAAAGGCAAAAACGTTCTGCTGGTAGACTGTGACCTGAGAAACCCATCCATCGGCAAGGTTTTTGGTATAAATGCAAAGCACGGCTTCAGCGATTTCCTTAAAGGCCGTTGCCTGCTGGATGAAACATATTGCAAAACAACAACTGACAATCTGACTATCATCGCTGGCGGTTCACCTGTTGAAAATCCTGGTATGTTGCTTTCAGGTGTAAACTCGCAGATTTTCATCAAAACAGCTAAAAACAGCTTTGATTACATTATCCTTGATACACCACCTAGTGCCATGATGGCAGACGCTGTTGAAATAGGCAGCTGGGCTGATGCAAATCTTATCACAGTACGTCAGGACTTTGCTGTACGCCGCCAGATTGTGGAGGCAGTCCAGAGTCTTGGCGACAATAAAAAACCTATCATCGGCGCAGTTATAAACATGACTACTCCAAAAATAGGCAAAGGCAGTTACTATGGTTACGGCTACGGCTATGGCTACGGTTACGGACGTTCATCAAAAGATGATGAATAACAGAGCAAAACCTGTTGACAGAGAGATGGAAAATGAACGAAAACGAAAAAATATATAACGGGCAGCAACCTGTGAAGAAAAAAAGGAAAACAGGCCGCAAAATATTACTTGTAATTTCAGTCCTGTTTTTACTGATGGTTATGCTGGTATACGGCTATTTTCACAGTAAATATTCCAAAATCTATGGTGGACGGAGCAAAGAATACTCCGACGACTATGAAGGTACAATCAATGTAAGTGATGAACTTACCGAAGCCATGAGAGAATCCACTATCTATGCAGGGCTTGAGACCATGGAGGCTATAAAAGCCAAAGGGAATATTGTATGGGACGACGATGTTTTCAACGTGCTTCTTATCGGCACAGACGAAAGAACAGACGGTTCTTACAGTGAAAACGCCAGAGGCGATGCCTGCATGCTGTTGTCCATAAATATCAGCGGCGATGCGCCTGTGCTTTCCCTTGTAAGTCTTGAACGTGGTATGGGCGTGCCTATTCTGGCTGGTCCTTATGCAGGGCAGTGGGACTGGCTGACACACGCTTTCCGCTATGGCGGTGCAGAACTGCTTATGGAAGAAGTGGCAGAAGTACTGAAAGTGGATGTGGACTACTATGTGCGAATAAATTTTAATATATTTGTCCATGCCATCGACACCCTTGGCGGTGTTACAGTAAACTTTGACCGGGAGGAAGCAGAAGCCTTCAAAAAAGCTGGTCACGGCAATGCTGTAGTGGGTGACAACCACCTTGACGGCGAAAAGGCACTGTATTATGCCCGTCTGCGATACATCGACAGCGACTGGGTAAGAATTCAGCGCCAGAGAGAAATTGTTCTTTCAGTGTTTGAAAAATGCAAGGGCAAGTCCTTTGAAGAACTGGACAGCATTGTGGATTCACTGCTTCCGCTGGTAAGAACAAACATTCCGGAATCAAAAGTGGCAGAACTTATGAAGCTTATCCCTAGCCTGCCAAAAGCCACCACACAGCAGATGACAATCCCTGCAGCTGGCACCTACGGACATATGGTCGGTATGGGCGGCAGAAGTATGTTCGCTGTGGATTTTGAAGAAAATTCCAATATTTTAAAACAGTTTCTTTATCCACATCTGTTTGCGGATAAAAATGACACAGACACAGCCGTTTCACAGGCAGAAAAATAGACATTTACGCCTGTAAATGTAAGAAAAGTTACAATAATATTGTAGCCGAATTAATTGACTCAAATAATTATAAATGGTATAATTATTTAATAATAATGTAAAAAATTAATAAGACATAGATGAAAAATTTTAATTGCCGAACCATGAAAATGGATTCGGCAAAAAAGCCCTTGTATGTCAAGAAAGGATGGATACGTATGCGTAAAAAATTAAGCCGCCTTCTGGCGTTGGTACTTGCTGTTTCTATCACATTTAACAGCCTGCCACTGTCAGTATTCGCGGCACCAATCGCACCAGGTACCGAAGCAACCCAGACTGTTGATGCTGAACCATCAACAGAACCATCAGCTGAACCATCAGCTGAACCATCAACAGAACCTACTGTTGAACCATCAGCTGAACCTACAGCTGAACCAACTGTCGAACCATCTGCCGAACCATCAGCAGAGCCAACAGTTGAACCAACTGCTGATTTACAGACAGCTGAAGTTCTGGTAGAAGGCCAGGCAGAAATCACACCGAACGAAAATCTTTTGCTTTTTGGCAGTGATGTTCATGGTGATACAACACAGTTTAAAACTGTAATTGGTGGTGTGAAAAAAGCAGGTGTTTATCCTGCAGTGGTAAACCTTCTTGGCGATACCATGCTGCCAATGGCTACAATAGACAGCGCAACTACTGATGTCTTCGGCTACTTGCCAGCAGTTAACTATGTTTACACATATAAACATGATTCAGATTCAGATGGTATCAAATGGGGCTGTGACATCGGCACAAAATGGGACTTTACTGGCGAAGCATATAAAAGCGATGATTACTATGTTTATATAATCAACGAATCTGATATAGATGATAAAGAGGATACAGCTGAAAGCGGATTCCTTCCTTGGATCGAAACTATAGATAAAACAAAAGTTGTTTTTGTTTTGTCACATCGTCCTCTCCATGACCGTCGCAACGAAAACCTGAATGCAGGCGACTGGTATAACGTAATTTCTCAGGCAGCAGAATCTGTTGACATTGTTTTCTTATGGGGCCATAACCATTATCAGGAAGCAACTGCTGACATAAATGCTTACTATGTTGAAAAGGATGGCACTGAAAAAGTTACAATTGAAGGTATCAGCGACCCTGTAATTCCTAACTTTACTTATGTTAATGCGGGCTATATTGATGGTAACGATTCAGTTAGCGGCAATACAGATATTAAACGTAAAGGCATAGTTACAGTTGCAGAAGTTACTGCAAACAGCATTGTCCTGCAGGACTATGATTCAAATGGTGAATATAGTGGTACATATCACCATAATGTAACAATCCCTCGTGAATTTGCAGTTGCACTTTCTTCTATCACAGTAACTGCACCAACAAAAACAGAATACCTTGTTGGTGAAACACTTGATACAGCAGGTCTTGTAGTTACAGCTACATACAGCGATGGTACAACAGTACCAGTTACAGACTATACTCTGTCTGAAGTTGATATGTCTACAGCAGGCACAAAAACTGTTACAGTTACATATCAGGGCAAAACAGCTGAATTCACAATCACTGTTAAAAATACCATCACTGAATGGGATGATACAGCGATGCTCACAGTATCTGCAACAGCTGTTGGTATAACAGGTCTTGCAGTTACAAATGTGTATGGTGACCCAGATTTATCATCAGTATTTTCTGATTACATGTCAGTGTCAGTTGTACCAACAGGTATGCAAACAGGCACAAAAGTAGAATATTCTATGTACGTGCTTGATGAAATATCAACAGCTGGTCTTGTTTTGTACCATGTTTCCGATGATGGTAAAACAGTTACACCAATAGACTATACCCTGACAACAAACGGAAATGGTCAGAATTATCTTAATTTCACAACAGAACTTACAGGTATTTTTGCGTACGGTATTGTAGCTGTACCTGCAGGTTATGAACTTTCAGAAA
This sequence comes from Oscillospiraceae bacterium, assembly GCA_045633415.1. Classification (GTDB taxonomy): domain Bacteria; phylum Bacillota; class Clostridia; order Oscillospirales; family Ruminococcaceae; genus RGIG3102. The sequence goes on from JAZQYH010000018.1 coordinate 50,612, forward strand.
TTAAAATTTCTAACATTGTAAAGACAAATTATTTTGTTGGCGAAACCCTTGATATGGTAAACCCTGTTGTAACAGCAGTTTATACCAAAGCAGGCGCTGAAGACTTTACAAGAATTATATATATCAAAGATGACTACGCTACAACTGACGGCTTCACATTAAGTGGTAACGATATGACAACAGCCGGTCAGAAGACTATAACAGTTACATACGAAAATTGCACATGCACCTTCAACATATATGTTTGGGGTAGAGAATTCACTGCAAACGGCGTAACAGTTGAACTGGGCGAAGGCGAATACGGCGTAGAAAAAATCAAAGCATACGAAAGCTTTAACGAAAATATTGCTGGTGCTATTGCAGCGTATATTACAGGCGACAATTATGTAGCATACAACATTACTCTGTCATATGCATCTGGCTACACTGGAAATAACACAGAAAAAACTGTTACAATGCCAATACCTAAAGGCGTAAAATCCCCAGTGGTTTACTACGTATCAGATGACGGCAAAACAGTTACAAACATGAACGCTGTTGACAATGGCAACGGCACAGTATCATTTACTACTACACATTTCTCTATCTATGTAGTAGGTGATTCTGCAGAAGAACAGGAAAAAGACATTACTTTAGGTGGCACAACTACTACAACAAAAACTGTTTATGTTCTTTCAAGCGGTAATCCATCTGGCAATGTTCTGATTGTAAACGGAAACGCTGCTGGTAACTACTTTGCATTGGCTAATAATAATGGTTCAGTAGCAGCTACAGGTGTTACTGTTAAATCAGGCAATATAGACAGCGACAGTGACATTGAAATATATATCGAACTCGATGATGCTACAGATAAATTGTGGACAGTAGCTAATGGTTACACATTCAAAAATGGTAATTACTACCTTGGTTACACAACATCTGGTGTTATGAGGCCAACTTATACATTCGGCCTTTCAACAACATCACGTAACTGGTCTTATTCCACAAGCAATAGTAGACTCTCAACTTCCGCTGGTGGTACAACATACTATCTCCGTTATAATAATGGTTGGACTTGGACAAACTCAACTAGTGCTTCTGGCAGAAATGTTTACTTCTATATTCCAACAGAAATTACAACAACAGTAGATACAAATGTAAACTATAAAGTATTTGCTTCTAATGTTAACCACACATATACATATAAAAATAATGCTTTGAATTTAGATGTTAGTGAAGCATTAACTTACAAAGTTCTTGCAGATGGCGAAGAAACAACTTTTGAAAACCAGGTATGGACAGTTGCTGTTGTATCTGACCCAGCAGGAATTATTGATAACGATAAATCAACAAATACTGACCTGTACTTCACAGGCAATGCCGGCCAGGCAAAACTTCGTGTATACTGTGAATTTGAAGGCAATAAAATATGGACCACAATCACAGTAACAGCACATATTCCAGAATATAGTCTGGCAATTAAAGACATCGAATCTACACAGATTAAACTTGACAGCGCTTTGACACTGGAAGCAGTTACAGTTCTTGATGGCGAAGCTTATACAAGTGAAAAAGCTGTTACATGGTCATCATCTGATGAAAATATCGCTACAGTTGACGAAAACGGCGTTGTTACTCCTAAGGCTAAAGGTGATGTAACTATCACAGCTACATGGACTGACGAAAGCGGTAAAGTGCACACAGCAGTGAAAATGCTGTCAATCGTTGAAAATGTATGGGCATTGGATATACAGCAGCCTATCCAGGCAACAGAATATGACGTAAATGCCGTATACTATACAAAAAATGCTGCTGGTGTATACAACAAAGCCAATAATGTAACAAGTGGCAATTTCTCAGATGGCACATACTACATTATTGAATCTGTTACAAAACCTATTGTTCAGAAAGACGTTGTAGAAGGCCAGTCTTATACAGAAGCTCTCTGGGCAGTTATCACCAAAGATGGTGAAGATATCGGTGCTGTAGAAGACTTAACAAAACTGAAATTCACATCATCCAATACAGATATTGCAACTGTTGATTCTGCAACAGGTATAGTTACATTCAAAGGCGGTGAAGGCTTTGTAACAATATCTGCATACTATGAACATGCAGAAGGCGAGTTTGCAACAGACTCTGTTGTGTTCTCTGTATCAAAAGGCCACTACTACAAGCCAGAAGATGGTACAGATGACTTCCGTGAATATCCAAACGAAGGTTCTGTTCGTTTTGACAAAACAGCTACATCAGTAGGAAACTTCGCTGAAACAGGCGTCACACAAATAGAACTGTCTATGACAGGTGTACCTTTCACAAAAGGTTCTGAAATTGACGTTGTTCTTATGCTGGACCGTTCATCTTCAATGTATAAATCTGGTGTACAGCATAGAATTACTGATACTATAACCGCCACAAAAGCATTTATCAAGAGTATCGTAATCAATGAAGACGGCTCATTCAATAACAACCGTATCTTGGTTATGGACTTCCTTGGTGGTAACCTTGACTCAACTCAGGGCGGCGGCAGTCAACACGAATATGAAAGCAATCTGTATACAACAAAAGAAAGTAGTGGCTACCAGATTATCAATAATCAGGCCGAACTGGATGCATTGTTTAAAGCTATCGATGATGGTTTTAAAGGCCAGACATCACTTTACGGTACAGAATATGCACAGGGCTTGGCAGACTGTTATAATGCACTGAAAGCTTCCAAAGCAGATGGTAACAAACAGTTCTGCGTGTTTATGTCCGACGGTATCCCTAACTATATGATGGGTGAAAAGACCCATTTCAAAAAGACTGGTGACATCGCTGCAATGTTTGATGTTACTAATCGTACATCAGCAAATGGTACAGCAACACGTAGCGCTACAAAATATGAGTATGAATATTATTCATCTGTGATGAAACAAGAGGGCATTACAGTATTTACTGTAGGTCTTGGTCTTGCAGCTACAAACTCTGCATGGAGCGGTACATCAAAAGAAGTTTGCCAGCAGGTTGCAGAAATGCTGTTGAACGATATTTCCGGTCCAGCCGGTGAAAAAGCAGATATGCGCGATGCTGGTACTGACTTAACTAAAAAAGACGAATACTTCTTCTCTGTAACAGACGCAAATGCTACTGCTGGCATGCAAGAAGCTTTCACAAAGATTGCTAAAAAGATTCTGGAAGCAGCCAGAGATGTAAAAGTAGAAGATAAAATTACAGAATCATACACAATGGTATTTGCACCACCAAATGCTACTGTAGCAGAAGCTGATGGTGACCAGGAATACTATATCGAAGTTAAAGACTACACATTGAAAGCTGTAACAGACAGTGAAGGTAAAGTTGTTGACTATATCCGCGACACTGCTAAATCACTGTTCAAACTCTATATGGGTGTGGATGGCAATACTTACTATGCAGCATCAGACAAAGAAGGTACAAAATTTGCAGAGCCTGTATTCAATGATACTCCTGTAGGTACACGCCTGTACTGGACTACAGACAGCGAAAAAGGTGATTCAGGTATTACTGTTACTGCATCAGCAGGCAAAGTAACTACAACTGCAATAGATGGTACTACAAGCACTAATACATCTGCTGTAACACTGTACTTTGTATCTGATGGTAAAGGTGAATACAATATGGTTTCAGGTGCTTATGCATTTGGTCACCTTACATCCGAAAATATTATTTCATCTGAAACTCAGTTGCCAACAGGTACTAACACTACTTGTCAAGATATGATTCTTGCTACACCTTACTTTGTGTACAATGCTAGCACAAAACTGCTGGTATGGACAGTTGAAAAAGTTACTTCATCTGAACTTGCCCTCAGTTATTTCCTCTATCTTGATAAATCCGGTGGTTATTCTGGTGCTGTAGGTGAAACCACACCAGGCACATACAAAACAAACGAATATGCAATTTTCACATATACAAACTTCCAGGATAATGAATGTGAACAGATTATGCCTGTACCACAGATGACATGGAATGGTGCACAGGTTTCATATGTATTCTATCTTGTAAACGAAGCTGGTCAGCCTGTAAACCGTGCAGGCAATGTAGTTCCTTTCTCTGAAGCTACATATGTAACAGATATTTACACACACGCTATCGTTTGGAATGACCTTGAACAGACAGTAGGTCTGGAAGCAGAATATCTTGCAGATAAATTGGTTCCAGAAGTTTATGAACTCTATGACCATGGTGCAAAATATGATATTCATGTATATGAAGATGAAAGAGAAGTTAACCTTAATAATCACTTTGTAGTTTCATCCACTAGAGATATTCATACAACATATGTGTTCAACAATAAATCTGACACAGAAAAATACGTAGACCCAGGTACATATGTTGCATACAACAGCGATAATGCTACTACAGGTAAAACATACTGGTGTAAGAGCTATGATGTAACTGGTACTTTTACAAAAGAAGAAGTAACAGAAAGCGATGTTACATATACAAAATACACTGTAACTTCAGCAACATATAATGGTACATATACACAGGTTAAAACAACTGATGGTGTTGACGTTTCAACTACAGGTGCTTCTGTAATTGGTAATTGTCTCTACTATGTTGATGAAACCGAACAGATTTACACTGTCGTATATAAACATGATGGCACAGAAGTTCGCGAAGGCTTCGACTTTGCAAACACAACAGTTGCATTCGCAGTTGTATGGAAACCAAGACTTGAAACAGATACAGTAGTTATCGACTATGGTCTTGATGTTTCAATCGATGTTATTAAGAATGACAATATGTCAGGTAATCTGGTTGGTGTAAGAGCAACTGCCCCAGCAGGTGTAGCTATCAATCAGGGTACATTTACATCATCTAAGCAGACTTCTGCAGATGTTTACCTGAGAAGCAATACATCAGGTGAACCAATTGGTAGAGCTGTTGTAGAAAGTGGTACAAATGTACGCTTTATGCTTGATAAGAATGTAGGTACACAGTTTAACGAACCAGCTGTATTCTACTATGAAGCAGATGTAGGCTATTATGATACTAATGGTGGTGAATACAAGAATACAAGTATGTATTCATCTGTAATAGTTATTCCTGCAACTACAATTTACTATGAAGACAACTTTATAACATTTACAGACTCATCAAAAGCTGATGATATATATGGTAGCTGGTCACAGGTTGGCGAAGTAATAACAGGTGCTAAACAGGCGACAGACCGCCCTGGCCATGATATGATTTCTGAAGGCTATGACGCTAACAACCTTTACGGTTATGATGAAGCATACAAAACAATGAGTGAATACTCATTAGGCTCTGCAATGAAAGTAAAAGTTAAGAGCGGCGTTTCCGGTATGGCTTCATTTGACTTCTATGGCACAGGCTTTGATGTAATATCTATGACTGATGCAACTACTGGCATGATTATTGTTGACGTTTATGATGCAAACAATACAAAAGTGGGTAGAACAACAGTAAATAACTACTACGGTTATGCATACGAAGCAGAAAATAAAGACATAAATGGTAATGAGGTAATGGGAGAAGGCTGGATAACAGTTGATTCCAATAGCCCTAATGCATTGTATCAGGTACCAGTTATGAAGATTAGCGGATTACCATACGGTAAATATACTGCTAAAATTATTGCAAGCTACAATGTTGTTAGTGATGTAGCGGGTGCTGGTAGCTATGATTTCTATATGGATGCTATCCGTATCTATGACCCAGTGGCACCAAATACTGTGGTTGGTAAAGATGCAGAGGTAAACGGAAATATAGTATATATCGAAGATATTTACGCAGCCGATAACGAAGCATATCCAACATACCATGAATTAAGAAACCTCATTATCGAAGCAGCAACATTCAACAGTCTTGACGAAAATTCAGACGAAGTGGTAAGCGGTGTTGTATTTATTGATGGTGGTTTAACAGACCCTGATGGTGTTGTTTCAATAGCTGACTATATAAGCTACGGTCCAAATAATGAACTTTACCTCGCAGCAGGCGAAGCAGTTGCATTTGAATTTAATGCAGACATAAAACCTGGATACAAACTGGATTCAGCACAGCTGGCAATCAAAACAGTTGGTGATAGTGCTGAAATCGAAGTTTATGGTATCAAAAATGGGACAAAAACTGTGGCTGTAGAAGAAACTATATCAACAGCAACTGATATGTACTATGATATTACTGCTATGGATGATAAAATAGTAGTAATCAGAAACCCTGGCGACAGTGGTATTTTATCTATTACTAATATCAAAACAACATATAAAGTTGATGATAATTTTGTTCAGGTTGCCTCTATAGAAGAAGAACCTGCTGAAGCTCCAATGATGTTCTCTATCAGACGCTCAACAGCTGCGGTAGCTATGGCATCTATGGAAGAACCAGAGGTAACTCCAGAGCCAACTCCTGAAGTAACTCCTGAACCAGAAGAAACTCCAGAGCCAACTCCTGAAGTAACTCCTGAACCAGAAGAAACCCCAGAGCCAACTCCTGAGGTAACTCCAGAACCAGAAGAAACTCCAGAACCAGAAAAACCTTCAAAACCTGGCAAAGAAGAAAAACCAGGCAAAGAAGAAAAACCTGGCAAGGAAGAAAAACCTGGCAAGGAAGAAAAACCTGGCAAGGAAGAAAAACCTGGCAAGGAAGAAAAACCTGGTAAAGAAGAAAAACCTGGCAAGGAAGAAAAACCTGGTAAAGAAGAGCCTGCTAAACCGGGCAAAGCAGATAAAGAAAACGACAAAGCAAACAACAATAAACCATCAAACAACAAAACAGCTACTGCTGTTAAAGATGCGATAAATACTGTTGTTAGTTTCGTTTCCAATCTGTTAAGCAATTTATTCAAATGGTAAGGAGGGCGTAATATGAAAAAAATATATTCCAAACCGGAAATTATGTTTGAAGATTTTTCCCTCAACGAAAATATTGCAGGAAACTGCTCGATAAAAACACATACACCGTCTCAAGGCACCTGTGCATTTACATACGAAGATGAGTTTGGTGGCGCGGTAGTTTTGTTTACGAATAAAGTAACTGCATGTGGAAATGATAATATTTTCGAAGAAGATGGTGCTGATGGCTTTTGCTATCATAATCCATATGCCAATAGCAACCTCTTCAACTCATAATTTCTAATTAATAAAGCCAAAAGGCCGTGCCCATTGCGGCGCGGCCTTATCTTTATGGCAAATCTTTTATTAAAGGCAAAATATGAAAAATTTTATTAACAAAAAAATAATTGCATTAGCATTGGCAATCATTACAATGATATCTTTCTTCACTGCTTGCGGCGATCAAAGTGAATCATCTGGCTCTTCACAGCCAAATAACAGCCAGAATTTATCTGCTGACGACTGTCTTATAAACCTTGGAAATGGCCTTGAAATTACAAACATTGGCAACTATACAGGGGTGTATATGGAAGATGGTACTGATGAAGTTGTTTCCGGTGTGCTGATGATGATTGTAAAAAATACAGGCAATAAAACTGTACAGTATGCAAAAATTACAATGGAAACAGGTGAAACAGACGCTGTTTTTGAACTTACTACCCTGCCTGTTGGTGCATCTGTTGTTCTGCTTGAAAAAACACGAATGGCATACGATAAAAATGCAACATACGAAATTGCAACACCAGAAAATCTGGCACTGTTTACAGAAGAACCATCCCTTATGGAAGA
>JAZQYH010000019.1:0-17671 GCA_045633415.1 Oscillospiraceae bacterium
TTAGTATGTAAAAATACCTTCCAGACTTTCGTCGTTTTCAATCCATTCTTTTTCCACATCGATTGTGCGGAATTCTTCTTTGGAGTCGCGGATTACAACTGTTTTGATGCCAGCATTGATAATCATGCGTTTGCACATGGAACAGCTGTTGGAATTTTTGATGTATGAGCCATCTGATACTTCTTTACCGCAAAGGTACATTGTTGCGCCAATCATTTCGTGTCTTGGTGCAGAGATGATAGCGTTGGCTTCTGCGTGTACACTGCGGCATACTTCATATCTTTCACCACGAGGGATGTTCAGTTCCTGACGTACACATCTGCCGATATCACAGCAGTTTGCACGGTCACGTGGTGCACCTACATAACCTGTGGAGATAATTTCATCGTTTTTTACTATAATAGCGCCATAGTTTCTGCGCAGGCATGTGCCGCGTGCAGCCACTGTTTCAGCAATATCCAGATAATAATTGGTTTTATTTCTTCTCATTGTTATTAGTCTCCTGTTTATCATTAGCTATATTCTAAAATAATTCATATAAATAATCAACAAAATTTAATTAAAAATTGAAAAACTGGCAGAAATTTGTTATCATATAGTGTAGAGAATAATTTCAAAAGGAGAAATTTCAAATGGCAAAACTTACACAGGAAGAAATCAAAGCTTTGGTTAACCGGGCTATTGAATCAAGAAAACTGGCTTATGCTCCATATTCAAAATATAAAGTAGGCGCTGCAGTACTGGGCTCTGACGGCAAAATTTACGGTGGCTGTAACATCGAAAATGCATCCTTCGGTCTGACAAACTGCGCTGAAAGAACAGCGATTTTCAAAATGGTATCTGAAGGTTGCCTGACATTCCGTGCTCTTGCTGTAGTTGGTGCTTCTGAAGAACCTGCAGAAAGCGGCCCATGTGGTGCTTGCAGACAGGTTATCAGCGAATTCTGCGAAGATGTAAACGAAACACCTATCATTGAATGTGGCCAGAACGGCACATACTATATGGAACCTGTTATCTCATTCTACCCACGTCCATTTATGAAATTTGAACCAAACGATGACTACTAAACCACTTACCAACTTATCCTATATAAAAGAATTAAGCGAAAGATACGGCTTTACCTTTGAGAAAAAGTTTGGCCAGAACTTTATCGTGAACCCATCAGTATGTCCACGTATCTGTGAACATGCTGAGGTTGATGAAAACACAGGTGTAATCGAAATCGGTGTAGGCGTTGGTGTATTGACCAGCGAACTGGCTAAAAATGCTGCAAAGGTAGTTGCTATCGAAATCGACACAACACTGAAGCCTTTGCTGGAAGAAACTCTGGCAGACTTTGACAACATCGAAATTATTTTTGACGATGTACTGAACGTAGATTTAAACCAGCTTATCAAAGAAAAATTTGGCGATATGCGTGTGGTAGTATGTGCAAACCTGCCATATTACATCACCAGCCCTATTATTATGAAACTGCTGGAAGACCGCCTGCCTGTAGACAATATCACTGTTATGGTACAGAAAGAGGCCGCACAGCGCCTGTGTGCCGCTGAAAAAAGCCGAGAAATCGGAGCTATCAGTCTGGCAGTACAGTATTACTCTGTACCAAAAATGTGTTTCAGTGTTTCACCGGGTTCTTTCTACCCACCTCCAAAGGTTACCAGCAGTGTAATCCGTCTGGATGTAAAGAAAGATAACGATATAAAACCTGAAAACGAAAAGAATATGTTCCGTCTTATCCGTGCGGCATTTAACCAGAGAAGAAAAACATTTGTAAACAGTGTTTCTTCCACTTTGTCAATGCCAAAGGCAGATATTGAAACTGCACTGGTTGAAATAGGTGAAAACCCTATGGTAAGACCTGAAAAACTGAGTCTGAAACAGTTTGCACAGCTCAGCGATATTCTTATGAAATAACTGTGACAAAATAAAAAAGCCATTGGATTACCCAATGGCTTTTATTTTTATCAGCAGATTTCAATAAGTTCTTTTGTACATTTATTGAGAACTTCTGTTTCGCCTTTTTCGTTGATGATAACCACGTCTTCGATACGTATACCGATTTCACCACGTACATAGATACCTGGTTCACAGGAGAATGCCATACCTGGTGCAAGGTGCATTTTGTAGTCACCATGGATGTACGGTGCTTCGTGACCTGCATAGCCAATACCATGACCCAGACGGTGGTTGAATTCATAGCCGAAGCCAGCGTCTTCAATAACTTTTCTTGCAGCAGCATCAATGTCTGGAATCCATGCACCGTTTACAGCAGTTGCTTCACCAGCAAGGTTTGCCTGCAGAACGATGTTGTAGATTTCTTTTTCTCTTTCTGTCGCTTTACCTACAATAACAGTTCTTGTGATGTCACTGTACATGCCTTTGTATGTACAGCCAAAGTCCATTTCAACTACTGCATGTTCGCCGATAACTGCGCTGTCACCAAAGTAGTGTGGGTTTGCAGCGTTTGCATCAACTGCAACGATACCGCCATCACAGCCTTCGCCACCATAGAGCTTGGACAGACGTGCGATTTCGTTTTTAACATCTCTTTCTGTCATGCCTGGTTTGATGAATTTAACGATATCTTCAAATACTTTGTCCACGATTGAAGAGGAAATGCGCAGATTTTCCAGCTCTTCACTTGTTTTGATGATTCTTGTAAGTTCAAGATAGTCTTTGCCGTTTACTGGTGTGAAGTCGATAGCTTCCATCAGTTTAACAAGGTTGAATGCTCTTACTGCGCCGTTAACAGCAATTTTTTTGCCGATAAGACCGTATTCTTCAAATGCTTTTTTAGCAACATCTGTAAATCCGTCAGAGTCCATCCACTGGTAAACTTTGTCGCCACCCATAAAGCCGATTGCTTCAGCTTCTGTCAGGCGGTTACAGATATAGAATGTTTCTTCTTTTTCAGTGATAACCAGAGCCTGAAAACGTTCGCACAGGTATGGTTTATGACCAAGAAGGAAAACAAGGTCGTTGCTTGGTGCTACCAGCAATGCAGAAACGCCGTCTTTTTTCAGCTGGTCAGCAATTTTTTTAATAAGTTCACGATTTATCATAACAATTTCTCCTTTTTGTAATCGTTATATTTCTATTTATATATTAACATTATTCCTGTATTTTGGCAACAAAAAACACCCCATACGGGGTGTTATAAATTAACTATGCGATTTTTGCTTCTATAATATCTGCAATTTCTTCACTGGTCTTGTCCAGTGCCAGTGCAAATTCGTTATACACCATTTCCTGTGCTCGACGAAGGAAAGTCGACTGTGTCTGGTTAAGGTGTTTATTTTTTGCCTGATTTTCCCTTTTCTTCAGAGTAAGGCTTACAATAACCTGCAACAGATTTGGAATTTCAAAACTGTTTATAAGCCGTGAATAAAACTCTTGTATTCCCTTTGGATTTCTTGTTTCTGGAAACCGTGGCTGAATGCCGTCCACCATATCAATAAAGCCCTGTGCTTCGTCTTTGCATATTGCCATACGCATAAAAGCCTTGGTGTCCACAGGTACATAAATCATCTCTCTGTGGTTTTTGGACAGAGGCTGGAGAGTGTAGTAATCTACATTTGTAGGCATGCCTTTGAGAGCAGGCTCACCGATACAAACCACTTCGCAAACGCCAGTAGTGGAATAAAAAACAACATCACCAACACTAAACATTACCATCGCCTCCACACTATTTTTATTAAGTATAATTATATCATTATTTAATTAAAAAATCAAAGGACAGTTCCAAGTTTATAATATTTCGTCAAAACTACTAATATTTAAACCTATAGATTTAACGCTATTTAGTCAAAAAGACAAGTGTATTTTCCACAAGAACAATATTATGCTATAAAAATCAAAATAGTATAGCGACTGTTTTATGTCTGCAAATCATACTTATACAACCAGTCGGATTTGTATATAAAACAAAGCGGCACAGCAGATTATGCTGTGCCGTAATTTTATTATTTTATGTAATTATTTGTTTTCCAGACGTCTGCGCATTGCTTCCAGTTCTTCCAGCTGACCCATATCCATCCAGCTGTCTTCGCTTACTGGGAACACGCCAACTTTAAAGCCTTTTGCACGGTAATTTTCCATAATTTCTGGGAATGAAATCGCCTTGTTGTCTTCCAGCTCTTCAATAATTCTGCCATCTACCAGATACATACCTGTATTTGTCAGGAAGTTGAAAGTTGGTTTTTCTGTTACAGATTCAATTTCGCCTTCGCCGTTAAGATTGAATACACCGTAAGGGATAGTAACGTGTTTCAGAGCACATACAACAGTGATAAGGTTGCCATTTTTCTGGTGGAACTTATAGATTTCGTTGTAGTCTGCTTCGATAAGAACATCACAGTTTGTCAGGAAGAACGGACCATTCACTTTGTTTTTCAGCAATGCAAGACCGCCGCCTGTGCCAAGGAACACTTCTTCGTCTGCAAAGTCTACGTTGTAGTCTTTGCACAGTTCGTTGAAATATGCTTTAATCATATTTTTCTTATGGTTAACAATAATTTTGTAATCGTTGCAACCAAAAGCTTTAAAGTGGTCGATAATATGTTCGATGATTGGTTTTTCACCTACTGGAATCAGTGGTTTTGGCAGAATTTTTGTGTATGGATACAGACGTGTACCCAGACCGCCTGCCATAATAACAACAGGTAAATCCAGTGGCTTATTAACCTTTACACTGCTTTCATCAAAGAAAACCACATCAGCAATAACACCGTCAGAATCCAACAGTGGCAGTGCATATATAGAGTGTTTTATCATAAAACTGTTTGCCTGACTACGCTGGCCTGCTTTCAGTGAAAGGAAATTATAGTTTGCAATTTCGCTTACTTTCGCATCAAGCCGACCACCACGGAGAATGTGGCGGCGGATGTCACCGTCTGTCAGCACTGCTTTCAGTTTAAGGTCTGGTGCAATGAAAAGAATTTTCTTTTCTTTGTCATTCAGAATCTGCATAGCCTGCAGGACAGGCATATCTTCATTTATAATAAGGTCTTCAATAAGCATAGGACTTCTCCTGTGTTTTTATAATTACATTATTTTGTAAGGTCAAGAATTTCTGCGCACACAATCCTTACTTCTTCTTCTGTAAGGTTGGAAGAGCAAGGAATGTTTACGATTTTGCCTACATAGTCTCTTGCGTTTGGCAGAGGCATGCACAGGCTGTTTTTGTATGGTGCCTGGTCTGGGTTCAGCAGCCAGATTGGACGGGACTGGATTTTTCTCTGTGCCAGACCTTCAATCATTTCGTTTCTTGTGATTTTGCAATCATCAAGATACAGCTGGTGGAACCACATTGAAGAACGGATACCTGGTGTGTAGTCAATCATTTTCAGACCATTTTTACCATCAAGCAGTTCTTTGTAGATAGCAAAGTTTCTGTTTTTAGTTGCTACAAAATCTTCCAGATGTTCCAGCTGTGCCAGACCCAGAGCTGCAGCAATGTTGTTCATACGGTAGTTGTAACCAACATCTGTGTGGATGAACAGCAGGTTGTCTTCTTTTTTAGCCATATCCTGTGCTTCTTCAGACAAAACAGCCATGTTGTGACGGGATTCGTCTGTATGACAGATAGCCATACCTCCACCACCAGTTGTCATAACTTTGTTGCCGTTGAAAGACAATGCGCCGTAGTGGCCGATTGTACCAAGATGTCTGCCTTTGTAACGACCTTCTGTTACAAATGTACCTACAGATTCTGTAGCATCTTCCAGTACAAACAGGTTGTATTTTTCAGCGATGTCCATAAGGCGTTCCATCTGTGCCATGTTACCGAAAACATGAACAGGAATCATACCTTTAACATGTGCGCCAGTTGTTTTGTTGATAAGTTTGCCATCAACCATTTCACAATAGTTGTCAATAAAGTACTGTACACTGTCTGGGTCCATACAGAAGTATTTGTCACAGTCAACAAATACTGGTTCTGCGCCGCAGAAACGAACAGGGTTTACAGCTGCGATAAATGTGAGAGCAGCTGTGATAACTTCATCACCAGGGCCAACGCCAGCGTCAACCAGAGACAGGTGCAGGGCAGCTGTACCGCTGTTTGTAGCAACAACGTGCTCTGTCCCCATATATTCAGCCATAGCTTTTTCAAATTTTGGGATAAGTGGACCAGCTGTGGAAACCCATGTGGATGCAACTGCATCGCTTACATATTTTACTTCGTTGCCTGGGAAGTTAGGCACTGAAAGTGGAATAAATTTTCTTTCCATATATATTTTCTCCTGTATTTAATTCAGAATTATTTACCTAGAATTAATTATCTATTCTATCATTATACACTGTATTTGTAAATTTTTATATAGTTATTTTCTCTCTTTTGTAAAAAAATCTTTAACAAATGAGAAAATCGCAAACAAAACAAGGGAGTAAACAGCGGTGGACAGCACTGTGTAAGCATCTGGCGCTATATAGTCCGCCAGTGTTTTATCCGGGTTGATTACAAAATCACCAAATATCAGGTGATTGCCTGCCACGGATGTAGGGTCTATTCTCAGCGATGAAATCTCTGTCAGCGGCAGTGTTGCACCAAACCATCCGTCTTTGCCTTCCACTGGGGAAATAACCACCATTTTGCTGTTGGAATAGGCTGTATCCCGTGGGGTTGTGTAGTATACCAGCATTTCACCCGGATACATAATATATTCCATATAAAACTCGATACCAGTTGTTTTCATCTGGCTGTCAAGTATCAGCTGTGGGTCTGTGTCTGTAGCCTTCCAGCCTTCTTCCGGTGCCCGGCTGCGCATACTTTCTTTTTGGAAATCCTCTTCTGTCAGAATGGTTTTCACCAGTTCACCGCTGTTACGGGCTGATTTTTCTGCCAGATAGTCTTTTACACCACCTGCTGTTGTAATCGTAGTTGCCAGCAATACAGAAACGGTAAAAATGACGGCAGTGGACAATGATAACAGTTTTTTAATCATAATCAACTACACCACCTTCCACAAAGTCAAAGGACAGGCTGTTGTTTGCACCATAGCTGACTTTATAATAGCTGACCATAGTAGGACCTACATCACCCATCGGGGCATATGCTTCACTGTCATTGAACAATTCTGCAAAATTATCAATAAAGTCCAGTGAACTGTGGTCAATCAGCACATGTGTTACGCCATATTTTACAAATCTGTCGTACATTTCTTTCTGTTTCAATGCTTTTGTTTCCTGTTCATTCTGTCCTACAGAAACAAAATCTGCATTTGGGATGATGTAATTTTCATCCATTTCAAAGGTGTAGGTAAACCATCTTTCACCGCTGTCCTCACCACAGAACACAAATATTACATCCTGTGGGTTTACAGCATCTGCGATTTTTTCCACCTTTTTTTCAACACTTTTCCTTGTGGTAAAAGTCAGGTCGTTTACGCCTGTAAATATATTTTCAGGGCGAATATAGTAACTGAACACAATTACCATACAGCACATAAGCCCTACCAGACCACCCTTGCCCAGCAGACCGAACCTGCCTGCCACTGCAAAAGTGAGGCACATAATAGCCATAAACAGCCATGCAGTGTAATATGTGCCGATATATCTTTCATAGCTTGAGAGAGAGTATGCCTCTCCACTGAGCACATAAACATATAGCAATAAATGGAAAATGTAGTAGCCCACAAAACCAATCAGGCTTGTGATACCCATCATAGCACTGCGGATTCTGGCTTTTTTATCTCCCAGAATAACTGCCAGCGCAAAAATAGCAGCTATCATAGCCACAACTATAAGACCAGAGCCTATCATAGACACTTTTGTGTTGAAAAAGGCAGAGATGAATTTCTCCTGAATTATCAGGAACTTTTCACTTTTTGGTCCTATAAGGAATTCTTTTACACCAGTAAGCAGAATTTCTACCATACCCATGCCTGCTTCGCCGCCATAGTCTGTACGATCAACCGAAAGTACCCGTGCCAGATGTTTACTCCAGCCAACAAATGTGGCGGCAGTTACACCCAGCATAGTCACCCCTGCGCTAATCTGTGCAAAGAAACCTTTAAACTTAAAGAATGTAAAATCTTTTCTTGCAACAACAATATCAAAAAATATCACAAACAGTGCTATGCATCCCAGTGCAAAGCCCATGTCTTTAGTAAATGTAATAAATATCAGCATTATAAGTGCTGGAATTACGGATTTCTGACTATTGCTTTTTTCAAACAGATATACTGCCACAGTGGCCGCTGTCAGCAATGCCAACGGAACATCAGAATAAGCGCTGATGTACACTGATGACATAGATGTTGTATGCACCGTTACAGAGAAAAAGTAAGGTACAATAAATGCTGTTAAAAATACAGCCGCCCCGCTGCCCCAGTTCTTTTTGTCAAACATTGCTGTAAATGCAGAAAAGCATGCAAGAAGCAACACGTCATAGGCAAAATATACTGCCCATTCCACAAACTGCGGTGCAAACCGCTGAAAAAAGTAGGAAAGAACAGGGAGTGCAGGTGGTATAGACTGCCCCAGCATACTTGATTTGTAGTAAGTGTACAGCTGATTGTTGTTTTTTATCAGCTGCCGGCTTTTTGCCCAGAAGGAGTATTCATCCCACTGATGAATCACAGGCTGTGTCATATAAAGGCATGCCAGTATAGCCAGAGATGCCAGTATAAACAGCACCACACCCGGAGTTAAAAAGCCTTTTATTTTTTCTTTTATGCCGTGTTTGTTTTTATACACAGCAATGCAGAATACAACCACTGCCAGCAAATAGGCAAAAGCTGTACCTGCAACCAGCAGGTTAAACAGTGATGCCAGCACCACTATATTTACCAGTGTCACTACGGAAAGTATAGGTGTGGTGGATGGGTTTGTATCTGCCAGTGCATAAAGACCGAAAGCAAACATAACCACCAGAATAAAAGGAATTATTATAGCCAGCAACAGTATCACCTGCCTTTCTGTAAAATTAAATATCAATCAATTTCTTTTTTAAGCATTTCCTGAAGGAATTTCAGCACAGAACTGATAACACCTGCGTAAACAATAAGATCAAACACGTCACCATAGGAAACTGTAAAATAGTCGCTGAAAGATTTTTCTTCATTGAAGATAAAATCACTAAATGTCAGCACATTCCCCGCATACATAGTAGGGTCTATGCGCAGGCCGGTTACATCCATCATTGATGTTTCCACCATATACCAGCCAGACTGGTCTGTCGGCACAATCCACAGTCTTTTCTGTACTGAAAAAGCCTCATCCCCCGGCTGTGTGTAGTAAACACACATTTCACCCGGATAAATGGATGATTCCATATAGAATTTCACAGATGTGAATTTGTCCTGTGTTTCCAGCACCATCTGTGGGTCATTGTCAGTTGTGATAACCTGACCTTCCTTTTCCACTATGCCGTTCCACACAAAATCAGTTGACTGAACTGTGTGTTGTGAAAGACTGCCGTTTTTTCTGGCAGCAGTTTCTGTGATGTAGCCAAACAGACCTCTTGCAACAAACAATCCAATCAGAAGCACAACAGTGAAAACAATTATTGTACGGGAAGAAATCTTTTTGATTTTATCAATCATTGATGTTACCTCCCTTCACCAGTTCGAAGCTGAAACCACCGTCGTGATAATTCACCTTATAATACGCCATACAGTTTGTCTCTACATCCCATACAGAGCCATCTTCGAAAAACTCATCAAAATACAATGCAAAAGCTTCGCTTGGCCGGTCAATCATAAGATGTGTTACACCGGTCTGTACAAAACGGTCGTAGAAAGCCTGCTGATATTTTTTGATAATTTCATCCTGTGAAAGACCTGTGATATCAACAGGTTTTTCTTCAACTATCATATTCCGTGCAAGTTCGTGAGTATAAATAAACCATCTTTCACCGTTGTCGCCACCACAGTGCAAAAAGATTACGTCATCTTCACCTATGGCATCTTCAATATAGTCAACACGTTTTTTAATATCAAGACGTGTTGCAAAAGAGCGGTCGTTACATTCAATAAACAGGTTGTCGTAGCTCGTGTAAATGGAGAACACAAGGAAAACAACAGCTGTGAAGCCGAACAGTGTTGCTTTGGCAAATAATTTTTTGCCGTCAATTGCGGCAAGGCACACTGCAAACACAGCCGCCATAATCCAAAGTATATAGTATGGATAAATGTATCTGTTATAGCTTACAAGACCATAAGCATTGTCTTTGAAAATATAAACATAAAGGAATAGGTGGAATACATAGTAGCCCACAAAACCCACGATGGTTGTGAGATACATCATTACACTACGTTTTCTGCCGTTTTTGTCACCAAAGGTTACAGCCACCGTAAACAGCGTTGTAACAATGGCAAAAATCACCAGACCACTGCCGAACATTGAAATCTTTGACGTGAAGAAGGCATCGATCATAGCATTTTTCACATACACAAACTTTTCAGACTGTGGGCCAATCAGCAGTTCTTTCACGCCTGTGATAAGCATCTGCACCTGACTCATATTTGTTTCGCCACCCAGTTCAAATGGGTTGCGCTGCATAACCCGTGCCATATGTGCAGACCAGCCGAAGAAAGAACCGCCTGCCGCAGCCAGCATGGCAGCTGCTGCAATGCATTTACCAAAGAAGCCTTTTACTTTAAGGAAAGAGAATTCTTTTCTGCCAACCAGCATATCAAAGAATGCAATGAATGCCACAATGCAGGACAGGGCAAAGCCCATATCCTTTATAAGAGTCAGCAGTATCAGTACTGGCAGCACTGTCAGCACATCACGGCTATCGCCGTCATCGCTGAAGAAGTAAACAGCCAGCGCGCCTGCAGTAACTATACCCAGAGGCACATCTGCGTAGGTGGTGATATATGTTGGTTCCAGGTGAATAATTTTTGTATAAACTTCAAAAATATATGGGCAAAGGAAACCAAGGAAATAAACAACAAATGCGCTGTTCCATTTTTTACTGTCAAAACCAGCTGTAAATGCGCTGAAACAAGCAAAAAACATAACATCATAGCCAAAGAAAGCTATCCATTCGGCAAATTCTGCATTTGCCCACTGGAAAAAGTATGACAGCACCGCCAGAGTAGGTGGTGTGGAGTTGCCTATCATACTGGATTTGTAATAGGTGTACAGTTGGTCGTGAATCTGCACCAGATGTTTGCTGATTCCCCAGAAAGAGAATTCATCCCATTCTGTCATCAGTGGTTGGCGTATAGCAAGCAATACCAGCATAGCCACAGATGCTACGAGGAACAGAATAACCCCTGGCTGTAAAAAGCCATCCAGCTTCTGTTTAAGGCTGTCTTTGTTTTTATAAAGCCCAATGGCAAACACTACAAATGCCAGACCGTATGCTATAAACACACCTGGTTTCAGCAGGTCAAACATACCTGCAATGGAAACCACATTTATAAGCACAGCAACTGAAACCAACGGTGTCAGTGCCGCTTTGATATTGAATGCTGTGTACAGACCAAATGCAAACAGTGCTGTAACTGCAAAGGAAATAGCAGTGTTAAGCAACAAAAACCACCGCCCTTTCAGGTAAGTAATATACTATCAGCATCAGCACAGCGGCAACGATGGTGAACACGTAGCCTGTGCAGATGCAGGAATAATCGGATTTTTTAACAGTTTTGTCCACTTTTGTGGAGAAATACTGGCCCAGCACCATGGCAAAGCCCATAAATGCAGGGTACATATATCTCATCTGCAGACCGATAATCTGTGGCAGTGTAACAGGTGTCCATGAAAGATAAAGACCTGTCATTGCCACGCCATAGGTGAGAACAGAACAGACAAAAAACATTGCTGTTTTGTTTATATCTTTCTTTTCAAACACCTGTGCCTGTTTGATACATGCCAGTACCGCCACCACAGGTGTGAAATAATTTATAAGTGGTAAATTTACATCTATCCACCCCAGCAAACCGCCAGAGAACAGGAAGAATGCATTGTTTTTAAGTGTGTCAAAAAACACAACCATATAACGCAATGGGTTGCGCAGAATAAACATCAGCTGTGCCGCAGGGTCAGTATCTGACATTGTGCGAGGAATCTCCCCGTAGTTTGAGAACAGCTGTACATAAATTTCTGTACCCTTGTAAAACAGCACCAGCACAAACAATGCAAATGCAATATATACAAGACGGCTGATATTTTTGTCTTTCAGTTTTACCTGCCATTTTTCCTTTGGCACACACAGCACCAGCAGGAAGAACACGATATACGTCCGTTTACATGTGGTAAGGACAGCAAGACAAAGCGCAAACACCACAGCCTTCACACTGTCAAATTCCTGTGAAAGCACAGCGCCAAACATCAGGAACATAAGCCCGAACAAAAAGCTGTCAGAGTTGCATGATGCAGCCATAAACACCATAAGTGGCAATGACATAAGAGTGAACATAAGCACACTGAATTTGCCTGCAAATTTCAGCGCCCAGTAACAACACAGGCAGAAAAATGCCAGATTGGCTATGCGACAGGCATAATGTGCCCCCAGTGCGCCAAGTCCAGCCAGCCTAGCGGCAAATATTCCCAGTGCACCAGGAATATAAGGTATAACCTGAAAAATGATAATACCCTGATTATCACCTACCGCACCTGTTTCAAGGGCTGTGAAATATTCCACAAATCTGTTGTAAACAGTGTTACCTTCTTTTGCAGGGTAGCCATTGTTATGGGCAACAGGAAAATGCTTTATAAACAGATTCACATCATTTGGGTACTGATGATTTTCATCAAAGCCCCACTGCCCCTGTGCCATGGCATAACTGCGAAGGAAATGTGTGTTTTCGTCCGGCACCTGATTAGGAGGTGTGGCAAACACAAACACCATACCAAGCACAAACAGTAGTATTGCCATGAATAGTGGCTGGTTTTTGTCCTTGAATTTAGCCGCCAGCACAAAGGCTGTCCACAGCACCACAAATCCGCAGGATATGTACAGTGTGCCGTTTATCTGACCCAGCCACGCTGGTGAATAAATCACTCGCAGATAATATGTGAAGAAAAAAGAAAGTACAGTCAAAAGCAAACAGCCTATACCGTATACCAGCATAGGCTTTTGTCTGACTGTATCAAATATTTCTTTTATTTTGGTTAAAAGATTATTAAATGTTTTGTCCATAAATAACGCCGCCGTTATTTAGATGTTGTAGATGTCTGTTTTATAGGAAGACAGGTTGGAGCGGAACCATTCGATAGTTTCTGCAATGCCTTCTTCAAATGTGTAGTTAGGTTTCCAGCCTGTGAGTTTGTTCAGTTCTTTAGCTGTACCCAGCAGTCTGTTAACTTCACTCTTTTCAGGACGCAGACGGTCTGTATCTGTAACGATTTTTGCATTTGGGTTAATCTGACGGATAAGTTCTTCTGCCAGCTGACCAATAGAAATTTCTTTTTCTGTTGCAATGTTCAGTTCACGACCGATTGTGTTGTCATGTTTTGCGATTGTAACAAAGCCGTTAGCTGTATCTTTAACATAGTTGAAGTCACGTGTAGGTGTAAGTGAACCCAAATGGATTTCTTCTTTACCCGCCAGCAACTGAGAAATGATTGTAGGGATAACAGCACGTGCAGACTGACGTGGACCAAATGTGTTGAATGGGCGCACGATAGTTACTGGTGTGTTGAATGAACGGTAGAAGCTTTCAGCAATTCTGTCAGCACCGATTTTTGTTGCAGAGTATGGAGACTGACCCTGGAATGGGTGTTTTTCGTCGATTGGTACATACTGTGCGGTGCCGTAAACTTCACTTGTGGATGTAACCAGAACCCTGCGTGTGTCCAGGTCACGTGCAGCCTGAAGAACATTCAGTGTGCCTTTGATGTTTGTGTCAACATATGTGTCTGGTGAATGGTAAGAGAACGGAATAGCAATGAGTGCTGCCAGATGATAAACTGTATCCATACCTTTCATTGCAACACGTACACCATTAGGGTCACGCACATCGCCCATAATAACATTCAGGGCATTTTTTTCTTCTTTAGAAAATGTATCTATCCAGCCCCATGTGCCAAAAGAGTTGTAAGCACAGAACGCTGTAACGTCATAGCCTTCGCGGATAAGCTGCTGTGTCAGGTGTGAACCAATAAAGCCGTCTGCACCTGTAACAAGTACTTTTTTGTTAGCCATATATATAATCCTCGCTTGATAATTTAGTACAATTATTAAAAAATTGCATACTTTTAGATATTATACATTAAATATAAAAAAATTACAATAATAATGAAGAAATGTTAATGTACGGTTCATAAATTTATCTACAGAATTTACATCTCTAGAACAAAGCTGTCAACAAATACAAAAGCCCTGCCGCTTATACGGCAGGGCATGATTATATTATACCAGTTCAACGTCGGACAACTGTGCATACAAATCCACATTTGTCATCAGCATCTGATGGCCGGACAACACTTTGTCAAAGTCAAATTTGCGCAGGCCTGTAATAAGTTTTGCATGGCTTTCTGCATAGTATGCAGGCTGCTTTGGCATAAGGTCTTCGTAATGGATATCGCCGAGGAATATGCATTTTTCTTCTTCAATATATGCCACTGCACAGTCGTAGCTGTGAGAGTTTTCAAGAGCTTTCAGCTCTACTGTAACACCGCCAAGGTCGATTTTCAGTTTGTCTGTGTATTCCACTGTTGCAGGTGTGATTTTGATAAGGGATTTGTCTGGGTATTCCAGATTGAGATGAGGATATGAGAAAGCAGAAGCTTCGCCTGTTTCTATTCTCTTTTTCATTTCTTCATCTGTCCAACCCCATGCCTGCATTTTTTTCAGCTGGTCGTTGGTTGCCTTTGTAGCAAAGCTTGTCACATTTTCAAGGTGTGCCAGACCATAAGTGTGGTCCCAATGGTTATGTGTCAGGATACACAGGTCAGGTTTTGGCAGACCGTTTTCTTCCAGTTGCTGCATAAATACATCTACATGGCGTTTTGATGCGCCGGAATCCAGCATAAGTGTGTGTTTTTCGCCTATTACCAGGCCGATAGTACACCAGTCATTTTCTTTGTAATGTGGCAGATAATACAGTCTGTCTGTTACTTTTATAAGTTTAAGTTCTATTTTTTCCATATTTATTTTATACTTTCTGTAATATTTTTATAATAAATTACTATTTTATATCAACCCAGTATCTGAGACCAATTTTTGGAACACCATTTCTGATGATTTCCACTTCGTTTTCCAGTACACCACCTGCGTTGAGGATAGATTTTGATGATGCCACATTCTCTTCCACACAGGTGATAAGGCATCTGTCTATACCCACCTGTTTCATAAATGGCATTGAAAGTTCTATCATTTTTGCAGCATATCCGTTACCACGGTGTTTAGGTGCTACACCATAGCCCATATGACCACCATATTTCAGCAGGCCGCTGTTAAGGAAATGGCGGATTTCACATACACCCAGAATTTCATCACCGTCCACAAGGCAAAAAAGCGTGCCCGGCACCATAAGGCGTGGAGGGTCGTTTTCCATTGTGTCCAGATATTGAATAAACCGCTGTATATCGCCTTCATATTTATTGATTGTAGATGGTATAATCTCTTCGTCTTTCCAATCTGCAATAAATGCGTCAAATGCATTTTTCATACTGTTATCCAGTCTTTTCAGCTGAACTGCCATATGCATTCCCCTTTCGCAATATTAATATAGATTCATTTTAATATATTTACAGATTTTTTGCAACAAACAAGTGCAAAGGTAACGTATATGTGATAAAATGTTGGTAAAAGAAACAAACCTGAAAAGGAGAACGATATGGATATTTTATTAAGCGAAAAACTGCAGAAATTTCTGGAAGAGCACCAGCAGTATCACTACGACATGACTGTTGAGCTGGCACAGATTCCTGCACCATCCAATAAAGAAGAAAAACGCGCACAGTGGGTTAAAAACTGGATGGACAACCATGGCGGCACAGACAGCTATATAGACAAAGCCCTGAACGTTGTATTGCCTTTGAACTGCGACGGCTGTGACGAAATAGTGGTATTTATGGCTCATATGGATGTGGTTTTCCCTGATGAAACACCTCTGCCACTGGAAGTGCGAGACGGTAAAATTTTCTGTCCTGGTATATGTGACGACACAGCCAATCTTACCACTCTTCTGCTGATTACAAAATATATCCTTGAAAACAATCTGAAACCTGAAACAGGCTTGCTGATTGTTGCAAACACAGGGGAAGAAGGTCTTGGCAATCTTAAAGGCAGCCGCCAGATTATGGAAGACTATAAAGGCAGAATCAAAGAATTTATTTCTTTTGACGGTACATTCGGCTATGTATGTAACGACGCTGTGGGCAGTCACAGATACAGTGTGGAAATCAAAACCGAAGGTGGTCACAGCTATGGTAATTTCGGCAACAGAAACGCTATCGCATTCCTGTCCAGCATGATAAATACATTATATACTATCAAAGTACCTCCTATGGGCAAAACAACATACAATGTTGGCACAATCGAAGGCGGCACAAGTGTAAACACTATTGCACAGAATGCTAAAATGCTGTACGAATACCGTTCAGACAACATGGAAAGTCTGGCAATTATGGAAAAATTCTTCAACTCTGTATGCGAAAGCTATCGCAATATGGGTGTGGAAGTAAATGTGGAAATTCTGGGCAAACGTCCATGCAAAGGCATTGTGGATGAAGACAAACTGGCAGCTCTCACAGTGAAAGCCGCTTCCATCAGCCACCAGTTTACAGGCATTGAATGCAAAGTTGGCGCCAGCAGTACAGACTGCAACACACCGCTATCCGTAGGTGTACCTGCTGTATGTCTGGGTCTCTGCGAAGGTCGTGGCGAGCATACAAGAGGCGAATGGTTGGAAATTGACAGTCTGTCAACAGGTGCAAAAATAGCCGCCGCTTTTGTAGGCAGCTACTTTGAAAACTTCTGATATGCCGGTTTAAGCACATTATTTTTATAAATCGTAAAGAGAGAATTTGTTACTGTTTTAACAGGTCTACAGATTCTCTCTTTTGTTTTACAAAAAAATACAATATTTTACTTTTAAAAAAAAATATAGCTTTTTGTGATTTTTTACAGTTTGCACAAAAAATATATTTTTATCTAATCAATATGTAGATTTTACCATCATTATCTTTAAAATATTGTCAAAATGATATAGAATAATCAAGGTATCGCGGTCACATAGACCGCCCATATAATGAAAGGATGTACACAAAAATGGCATATTCAAAATTCGCAAAAAGATATGACTTTGAAACAGTTATGGACCGTCGCGGTCTTGACTCCACAAAATGGGATATGATTCCAATCCCAGGCGCAAAAGTTGAAGAAGGCTTCTCACACATTCCAATGTGGGTTGCTGATATGGACTTCCCAACAGCTCCAGCAGTTATCGACGCTATCATGGGCAGACTGTTCGCTTCTCCAGCTATGGGTTACTTTGGTCTGGCAGGCACAGGCTTCTACGAAGCAATCAAAAAATGGCACAAAGAAAGAAACAACGTAGTTATCGAAAATGACGACGTTATCTCTTACGAAAACTCCGTTCTCGGTGGCGTTTCCAACGTTATCCGTGTTTACACAAACGAAGGCGATCCAGTTCTCCTCCACAGCCCAACATACATCGGCTTCACAGGTACTGTTAATGCTGCAAAACGTACAATCGTTCTCTCCGAACTGAAACAGGACGAAGAAGGCACATACAGAATGGACTTC
>JAZQYH010000020.1:0-4618 GCA_045633415.1 Oscillospiraceae bacterium
GTGGTAGAAATAGGTTTCGTCAGCCCGTTCTTCCCCAATCCGTGAAACATGCATAAATACTGACTCACGCGAGATAAGCACCAGGGCAATAAAAATTAACGAAATAACGCACACGCTAGAAAGCCCTATCCATGCGTGAGAGCATAGATAGGGCAATCTGTCAAGAAAAATATTTTTCTTTAGCGCGCTAAAGTGTCCGTGAAACGTGCTTATTTTACAAGAACTACAACGGGTATGCACTGCGCTTGTCCTGTTATATCAAGTACAGTATTACTTGTCTGTTTAATATAACTTGTGTAAGTAGTACTGCTGACAGTCCATGAGAATGCTTTACCCTGTGCTGTGTTTATCTCTGCAATGAAATCATCAATTGACATAAATTCTGCTTCACTTCTTTTGATGGCTTGTGAAGCAGCAGCGACTTGGTACGCAAAACAGATCGCGTATTTGTAACTATCAATACCATCAGGAACTGAATAAGTAGTCGGTGAACATACTTCGCCGTTACCATTAACAGGCATAAAGCAATCATTAAATTCAAAAGTTTCACCATTACCGCATCTAAATAATGCCATATCTTACACCCCCTTATCCGTCAATTCTTACTGCTACTGCTACGTCAGAAGCCTGTGCTGCAAAAGTAAGTGTGATCACCGCGCCAGCTACTGATACATTTGAAGGATTAAGATCATAAACATCAGCAAAAACATCAATCAGTGCGGTAGCTGCTACTGACTTAGAAGCTGTAAGTGTTACAGATGTCTGACCAGCTGTAAGTGTTCCTCTTACGATCTCAAAAGAAGAAGCTGGTACTACAATAGCGTCAATGTCTGATTTAAGTTCGTCAATAGCTTCCTGTACATCATCAGCTGTCATACCTGAAGAAGTATTATCATAGGTCACATCTGATGCAGCTACACCAGAACCGCCGCCGATCTCGGCATAAATCTCATTGATAGCGCCTATGATAGTCTTATCTTCTGTTGTAGGCTCACCGTTTCCGATAAGTGAAGTGATTGTATTAATGCTACCTGTGTTTGTAGCTGTTGCTGTTGTAACAGTCTGGATAGCTGTTGTATGCTGTTCAACAGTTCCGGAAAGTGCTGTTACTGACTGTGAAAGTGAAGCAAGTGCTGTTGCTGTTCCGCTTTCAGCTGTCTGAAGTGTTGCGATAGCACCGTCAATAGTATTCATTGACCCATTCCAGTCTGTAAGCCAAGCTGGTTTATCTGTGCCTATGAATAAAGGCAGATTAATTGTAGGTGTTGAGTTAGTAGCACTCATGTTTTATACCCCCTTTATGCTGTTAGTAGTTCATCAGCAAACCAGTCATACTGGAAAGCTGTCAACTCTTTTTCATCATATTCTGTTGCTGTAAGTTCAAGACCATCATAGTAGCTGGCTGTCACGCCGCCCATGTGAAGGTGTGCCAAGTCCATAATAACGTCTTGCACGTGTACATATTCACCTGTAAATGGTGATAACATATTGTAGTTAGGGTCTTTATAAAGAAGCTTATAGCCCAGCGTGTCATATTCTGCTGCTGTAAGTTCCAGCGCGTCATATTCTTCTGCTGTAAGACCAAGACTGTCATACTGTGCTGCTGTAAGCCCCCATATACAAGCTATTGAGTACAGATCATTTATAGCTATCTGTATGTCTGTAACTTCACCGCGGTATGGATTGTACACCTGAACAGTCAAGATTTCTGGCAGATCATCAATAAATCTTTGCAATCTGTTTTCAACATATTCAAAAATAAATTGATTGTTAGCCTGAAGTATGTTCTGAAGTTCGATAATAGCACGTGCAACCTGTGCTCTAACTTCTGCCAGTTCGTTTTTAATCTGGGTTTCAAGTTCAAGAAACCTATTTTCAAAGCTGGCAATAGCAAAAGCTACATCTTGACGAAGCTGTGCAATAGTAGCGTCAACTTCTGCGATAGTATCAGAAAGTGCTTTTTCCATTTCAGTCTTTAAGTCAGTTTCAAGCTGGTTAAAAGCTGCTGTTATCTGTGCTTCAAAAGTGTAAATCTCATTTTCTACGGCTGTAAGTCTTTCAATAGCTTCTTCATACTCAATCTGGTGATTATTCGCCCAAGCTATAACTTCATTTGCTTTGTCAATAAGCGTTTGGTAGCTTGTTAAAAGAAAGTCCAAGTTGAGCTGATGGAAGTCGGTATATGGGTAGCGATTGAAGAAGCCGACCTGTCCAGATGTACCCTGAACAGTGATAGGTGTAATAGTTGCCATCTTCGCGCCCCCTTATTCATAGATCATAATTGTAAATTCTTTCAGAAACATATCAGTGATACGGCTGTATATATTCCAGTAGCCCAGATCAAGTTCAGCTTCCAACATTTGCTGTGAAGTGGTCACGCCTATATTACCGTGTATTCTTCCAGCGTGTATGCCTGTATTATCTAGTGTGCTGGTGTTATTTTCAGAAGTATCATTGTCAATGGTTTCTGATGTTGTGACTTTTTCTTTTGGCTGGTAGCCAGTAGAATCATACGCGCTGACATCTGTTGTGACAGTTCCAGAAGTGCTGGTGTCATTTGTTCCTGTTGTGCGACTTGTGCCATCAGAATCAAGTGTGTCCGTCCAGTTTTCGTGCCTGTCATAGTTTTCAAGTGGTGCGTATTCAATAGCCAGTGCATTTACCCATCTTTCAAACGTTGCCGCTTCTCTATCAGCCCATATAGAAATAGCGTTCTGTAAAAAGAATGGGTCAGAATAAAGCACTTCAAACTCACCACCCTGTAACAGAATGTTGTTAGTCAGCGTATCTTTAGCCAGTCCTTCAGGAAGTGTAAGCCCTGAAAAAAGATCACCGCCAGCATTAGTGAAAAAGGTATTCATAGCTATAAGTGTTACTTTAGCACTGCTCATAGTTCGTCACCCCCTTCACCAGCTTCGCCATACCTTAGACGCGCCGACAGTTTAATGTCTGGGTACAGCTGTTTAACTTCTTTTATTGATGAATCAAGCGTATTTATCCATACGATTGATCTGGCTTTAGCGTCAATCTCGGTACTTTCAGCTTCAGACTGTACAAGTCTTTCCTTTTTCTGATATGGGATAGTCGGTATGCCTATCTCCCTATCAAAGTCATTAAGAAGTGTCTGAAAGTCCTGTAAAAGATCAGAAGTGATATAGTTATTCTTCATGCTATCTCTAAACCACGTCTGAAAAGGTGATACATCACCTTTAGAAGAAGGGTCGTCAAAGATACGCGAATCATATATCACTGCTGGCTCACCTTTATTGATCTGGTCAAGTAGCTTTTTAAGGGCTTGCGCAGCGCCCTTAGTCTTTGCACCAAGAAGGTATGCAAACTTACTATTTACAATAGAAGAATTGATACTTACATCAAGCATAGAAAGCTTTTCAGCGTAGTAGTCAATTATATCCCAGCACCCAAAATAGTCAGGTGTAAGCTTCAAGATTTCACAGTCGTCACTGATAGTGAAAGTCTTTTCAAGTAATGGATTAGCTACAAGCGCCTGTGTGGGCTGATAGTAAAAATCATACCCTTTAAGGCTGCACGGCTGAAATGATAACCCAAACTTATCATCTGTAAATATGGCAAGATAGCCATATTTGAAAAGACAATACACAAAGAAGTCTTTTGTCTTACCTTCCCAGTTTTCAGGTACTTCAAACTCTATGACTGAAGCCATGCGCTGAAAAAGTGAACGTGACCAAAACCAAAAAGATAAATTGTTATGTGCTTTTATGGTGCTGGGCGAAAATCGCCCAGCAGCCAGATTGATATTTTGATAGTTTAGTGGTGCATAATTCATATTAGCACCCCCTTTTCTTAGCTGTTACCGCCTTCATCACCACCGTCACTGCCTTCACTGGCTGGGTCAGCCATAATGAAGATCACACAGTTTTCTGTGAAGTCAGAAATAGCATTTTTAGAGAAAGACCACCAGATATTTCTGTAAGCTTTTCTTGCTTCCAGTGGTGTTGTATAGCTTCTTTCAAGCTGGTAGTCTACCATAATAGCGTCAGCGTCATAGATCATACCAACAACATAGTCAAGTTCAACTTCAGCGCCTACTGTCTGTGTTGTACCACCTACGTTAGGAATAGCTGGTATAACATCAATAGCAGATGGTGCGTTGAAGTTCTGCCAGTAGTCTACACCTTCATACTGTGTGTTGATGTCAAGATATTCAGGTCTGAAGATTTCCGGAAGTACCATAGCTTCAGCTTCTGTGAAAAGTGGCTGGTAAAGCATTACACGCTGTCTGTCATAAGGTGTATGACGAAGAAGTGTATAGCTGTTTCCGCCTACGGTCTTAGCTGGTGACCAGTGGTACTTAGCAGACCTATATGTCATAAGTCTTGAAGTTTCCTTAAATGTTGCTACGAAGAAAGCAAGAAACTCTTTAAGGTATGTACTACGTAGCTGCGCACTGGTGTACTGTGTACCAAATCTGCTGTTATATTCAGCTGTAAGATTTACAACACGGCCGTTAGCAGCGTTCTGTGCTGTATCAAGATCATACACACCAGCAATATGATTAAGAATGGTCATTCTATTGAAAGCTTCTTTCTGGCTTTCAATATCATTACCCTTTTCTGTCATAATGCCAGCTACGAACTGT
>JAZQYH010000021.1:0-14578 GCA_045633415.1 Oscillospiraceae bacterium
ATATTATTCCTTATCCACTACCAGCTGACCGTTTACAAATACTTTCACGATTTTTGTGCTGATTTCCAGTGGATTGCCGTCGCAAATCAGAATATCTGCATCTTTGCCTTCTTCAAGGGAGCCTACTCTGTCTTCGATACCGATGTGCTTTGCTGGGTTGATAGTGATAGCCTGCAGAGCAGCGAATGGGTCCATACCAGCGGCAACAGCCATGCCAGCGCAGTGTGGCAGATGCTGCTGTGGAATTACAGGAGAGTCAGTGATAATGGAAACCTGACAGCCTGCTGCTGCCAGAACACCCGGTGTAGTCCAGCTTTTGTTTCGCAGTTCGTATTTGGAAGCGCTTGTAAGTGTTGGACCTACAGCCAGTGGATATTTTTCGCTTGCCAGTTCTTCCACAATAAGATGACCTTCTGTTACGTGTTCCAGAGTCATTTTTACACCAAATTCTTTTGCAATCCTGATAGCATTGAAAATATCATCAGAAGCGTGTGCATGGGCTTTCAGTGGCATTTCGCCTTTGATTACAGGTACCAGAGCTTCCATTTTCATATCGAATGGTGGGCGTTTGGAATAATCATCACCAGCGGCATCCAGTTTTGCGGCATATTCTCTGGCTTTAAACAGCATTTCACGAAGTTTTGCAGATGTGGACATACGTGTGGAGTTGCCTTTGTCACGATAAACACGTTTTGGGTTTTCGCCAAATGCACATTTCATAGCTACATTATCTCTAACCACCATGTCATCACTGCGACGACCAACAGTTTTGATAGCTACAAATGTGCCACCCAGTACGTTGGCTGAACCAGGACCTGTACATACAGTTGTTACACCGCCTTCAACAGCCTGTGCGAAAGCTGGGTCCATTGCCTTGATACCGTCAATACCACGCATCTGTGGGCAGGCGATGTCATTCATTTCATTGTAGTCCATACCTTCGTAGCCAATGCCGTAGCCATCCAGACCGATGTGACCGTGAGCTTCAACAAAACCAGGATAGATGTGCATACCTGTTGCGTCAACAAGGTCAACATTTTCGCCTTCTGGAATATCGCAGTCGATTTTTACAATTTTGCCGTTGCCAACAAGAATGTCAGCTTTGAAAGGTTCTGGATTGATAGCATTGTGAACCAGACCATTTTTAATAAGTATCATAATCGTTCTCCTTTTATTCTATATATAATTGTTATTTATCTGATTTCATAAACTCGTCGATTTCGCTTCTCCAAGGCATAGCAGGAGTTGTGCCCAGTCTTTGCACTGACAAAGCCGCCAGAGCATTTGCAAAATCTGCCGCCTGCCAGATGTCCTTGCCTTCTGCCAGGGCAGCCACCAGACCACCGTTGAAAGCATCACCTGCGCCTGTGGTATCCAGAGCATTTACAGGGTATGCTGGCAGAATTTCACGTTTTTCTGCTGTGGCGATATAAACACCTCTGCCACCAAGGGTAATCAGTACATTCTGCACACCTTTTGCAAAGAAGAAATCCGCCGCTTTGTTGGCATTTTCCAGACTGTCTATAACAATGCCTGTAAGGATTTCTGCTTCCACTTCGTTAGGTGTAATCATATACAGGCCGTCGTAGATTTCGTCTTCCACAGGCTGTACAGGAGCAGTATTGAGAATAACCTTTACACCAAGCTGTTTTGCAAGACCAATCACCTTTCTTGTGGCAGAAACGTTTGTTTCCAGCTGTGTCAGCAGATATTCAGACTGTGTAAGCTCGTCTGTGATGGATTCAACTTCTGCGTCAGTGATAGTGTTGCAACTGCCCAGAATAACAACAATTTCGTTCTGGCTGGTGTTTTCGTCCACCATAATCAGCGCCGCACCTGTTTCCACATCATCAGAATACAGGATTTTGTCTTTTTTCATGCCGATTTCATCCATAGCCGTCAGAGCAACCTGTGCAAAGGTATCACGGCCCAGCTTTGTAACCATGGTTATGTCGGCACCTGCCTTGTGGGCGGCAACACCCTGATTGAAGCCTTTGCCACCTGGACCCATTTTAAACATGGAGCCTTTCACAGTTTCACCAGGTACTGGCAGATGAGGTGTGCGCCCCATCAAATCAACAACAAAGCTGCCAAAAACAGTCACTTTACCCATAATAATCTCTCCCAATGTTTTATTAAGTATATAATAACATAATAGTATGTGTTTTACTATTTTATAAAATCACAAAATTTCAGTTTTGGATTTGTGTAGGAGGACAAAAGTAAAAGCTGTTTGTATTTGCAATGAAATTTATCGTGAACAAATAAAAAGCACTCTCACAGTATGGGAAGGTGTCAGCAAAGCTGACGGATGAAGTCGTAAAACTATAATTTTCTGCCACTTCATCCATCGCAAGCGGTCCCCCTTATCCTTTCAGGGGAAGGCATTATATCATTTGTTAAATAATAAAAAGGAACGGTCATCCGTTCCTTTTTATTATTTTCTTGTGCTTTCCAATTTTTCAATAACCGCTTCGTCCACAACTATTGCCGCACTTTCATAAGTGTCGTAGATAACCATACCTGGTTTCAAATCGTTTGTCTTGCGGATATTTTTTACAAAGGTATAGTCCACTTCCACCTTGGCATTGCCCTTCTGGCTAGAATGGTATACCGCCAGCATAGCCGCTTCGTTCTGTGTGACAAGTGGGATGTCTGCGCCTTCGCTCATAACAACCACGTGACTGCCCGGTGCATTTTTGGTGTGGAACCACATATCCTTGCCACGGGCGGTTTTCATTGTCAGTCGGTCATTCTGCAGGTTGTTTCTGCCCACAAGTATAAGGAAACCGTCTGATGATGTATATCTGATAAAATCCTGTGGCTTCTGCTTCTTTTCTCTGTTTTTGTAATATTTCAGATAACCAGCACCATGAAGTTCTGCACGGATAGCCATCAGCTCTGCTTCGTTGGCGGCATTGTTTACGCTGTAAGCCACTGTCTGCAGATATTCCAGCTCGATTTCGCCCTGTGAAATCAGCATAGTCAGCATTTTAACCGCTGTCTGCTTTCTTTTATATTCCTTATAATATTTCTGTGCATTCTGATTGCCAGAAAGTTTTGGGTCCAGTGGAATTGTAACAGTAGAATTATCATAGTAGTTCAGCACATCCACTTTTTTCATACCTTTTTCCAACTGCCACAGATTAGCTGTCAGCAGTTCACCATAAATACGGTATTTTTCGTTGTCTGTACTCTGTGTCAGCTCTTCTTTTCTGGCAATCTGTTTTCTGGTAGTTCTTTCCACCAGATTCTGTACCAGCTTGTGCAGGTCTTTGCCTTTTTGTCTTAAGCGCTCTGCTTTGTCCTTTTCACTGTAATATTCATCCAGAAGCTGATTTACAGAATCAAAAGTTTTTGTTTCCAGACCCTCATACTGTGTCAGCGGTAAAAAGCTGTACTCGCTTGGGGCACCCTGCTGATTGTAAACCACTGTGTACACAGGGTTGTTGAAATATTCCACCACTTTATAGGCGGCATCTTTCACCCTTGTTTCCACATCTTCCGGCAGTTTGTCAGCATAATAGTCACCACTGTGGGCAAGATAAGCTATCTCCCTTGCCACAACAGGACCCATACCCTGACTTGAGCGCAGGAAAGCCTGGTCAACTGTACCATTAAAAGAAAAAACTTTTTCCAGCACAGCTTCTGTCTGGCTGATGAATTTTGGATTGTCACGGTTTGGTGGCAGTTTATACATAAGCCCCGGTAACAGCTGACGCACGCTGGAAGCATCAGCATCAACTCGCTTCATAGCATCAATTATTTTGCCTTCGCCGTTGATAATAACAAGGTTTGCATAGCGGCCCATAAGTTCAGCGGCTATATCGATATTTACAGTGTCCCCCATTTCACTGGTGGCTGTAAATGTAAGCATGATAATGCGCTCGCCTTCAACAGATGTGGCACCGATAAAACGGGCACCTGATAAATATTTGCGCAAAAGCATACAGAAAGATGGTGGTGTCTGTGGGTTTTCAAAACTTTCGTTTGTAAGGCAGATTCGTGCAGAACCACTGCGTGCAGACAACAGCAGTTTTATATTGCCATCTCTTTTTCTTAAATGGAACACCACTTCATCCTTTGAAGGCTGGTGTATTTTGTCAATTCGGCTGCCCTGTAACTTTTCGTCCAGTTCCTTTGCCAGAAGTGACATTGTAATTGCATCTAATGCCATTTGTATCTCCTAAATGTTGTGTACCAGATTTTCAGCAATATAAACCTGTACATCTATATCTTCAAAATTTTCCCGGATAAGTGCACCAATGGTTTCCACACTTAATTTTTCGGAATTGTCGTGACCTACTGTCACCACAGCTATCCCCTCTGATGCCAGCTCCAGCATATCGTGGTATTTGCTTTCACCACAGAGGAAGCAGTCAGCACCGCTTTCGATAACTTCGTCTTTCATACCACTGCCACTGCCAGCGCAGATAAACACAGTGTTGATTTTGTTGTATGGCAGTGTTACAGAGGCAGCACCAAAAACGGATTTACACTTCCAGCCCAGTTCCTGAACGGAAATACCGTCTGTTTCAGCCAGAACGCCGTATTCAAAGCTGTCGTCCGGGATAATATCCAGCCCCAGCTTTTCAGCCATAGACCAGCAGGTGCCAAACTGATATTTATCAAAGTTTGTATGGGCAGAAATAACGCTGATGTCATTTTTAATCAGCTGATAAACCACATCGCCGGCATAGATTTCTTTAAGTGGTGAAAATATTACAGGGTGGTGGGAAACAATCAGTTTTGCCCCCATTTCCACAGCGGCATCCACAACACTTGGTGTAACATCCAGACATACCAATACAGCGGATATTTCTTCCCCGCTGTAAACCAGCAGACCGCTGTTGTCCCATGAATCCTGTGTGTCAAAAGGAAATTCCCTGTTAAGCAAATCAAAAACCTGTCCGGCTGTAACCATAGCATACCTCGATAAATAATATAAATACTTATTATATTAAAGCATATTTTTATATTTTGGGCAAGTGTGGGGTATTGCAAGGAAAAATCTTGGAAAAATTTAAAAAGGAACGGTTCCCCGTTCCTTTATTTCAGCAATTCCCTGATTTTATTTATAGCTGTTTCATATTCAGCATTCTGTGTGCCGTTATCTATTTCAAAGCCTTTCCGTTTTTTCTCCAGCTGGGAAAGTATCATTTCAAAATAGCCTCTGGCATCGTCGCCAGTACATTCACCGCTTTTGCCTATATACAAATCATACACATCAGGTGTATGGCAAGTGCCTGTGTACACAGCACTGATACAGCTGTAATATTTGCCTTTTTCGCTTACAGTCTGCTCTTTTTCAATTTCAAAGCCGTTTTCATACAGATATTTTCTTATCTGGTAGCCGCTCTGGGCAGGCAGAAGCACAAGATGGGTTTTCTGCTTTTTCACAAATGGAGCAGATTCAATAACTGCTTCCATAGTGTGACCACCCAGACCTGCAATTACCACGTGGGTAATACGGCTGGTGTCTTCAATGCCCTGCAAGCCGTCTGTCAGCAAAAAGTCTGCTGTGTGGGATAAATTATATGTTGCGAATAAATCAATAGCTTTCTGCAGTGGCTGTTTGTTTATGTCGGTGGCGATAACATGCTGCGCCTTGCCTCTTTCTATAAGATAAAGTGACAGTTTGCCGTGGTCGCACCCCACATCGCATACAGTGTCTCCATTATCAACAAAAGAGGCAGCCATTAACAAACGACTGCCAATATTTGTATCTTTCACAGATTAGTTACCAAAGTGAGCGTTCAGTTTTGCAACCAGTTCATCAGCGTCTGTACCATGAACATAGCATGCCTGTTCAATGTTTTCGCCTCTAGCTGATGGACAGCCCAGACAGTGCATACCGATTTCTAAAAAGTAAACAGCTGTGGATGGGTCTGTATCTAAAATTTCGCCAAGATTAGTTTTTCTTGTTACTACCATGATAATCTATCTCCTTTGCAAATTTCTTTTATTGCAATAGTATTCTACCAAATAATTATAAATTATGCAACATCTGTTGTGATTAAATCACAATTGGAATCAAAAGTATGCTCCATATAAAAAAGGAACAGTCTCCTGTTCCTTTTCTTTATCTTTGTTCACTTACATCACAAACCAGAAGTTACTGCCTTTGCCTGTTTCAGAGTCAACGCCATATTCAAAGCCGTGGTTTTCCAGAATAGTTTTTACAATAGCCAGCCCCAGACCTGTACCCTGTTTGCCGCTGGATTTTCTCGAGCGGTAATATTTATCAAACAGATGTTTCTGGTCCTCTTCGCTTATGCCTTCGCCATAGTCGATTACATTTACCTTCACTTTGCCTTCTGCCAGCAGTTCCACCTTGATTTTAACCGCTGTCTGTGGTGGTGTGTGGATAAGGGCATTGGACACAAAGTTATGCATTACACGTTCTATCAGTGAAGCATCTGCCATCACATACACAACCTCTGGACCATCGTATTCAACCAGTTTACCTTCGCTTTCAGCCTTGTGGGAATAAATATCTGCAATGTCACTGCACATATCACCCATATTGTACTGTACAATATTTAGTTTCAGCGCATCCTGGCTTAATCTTGCATATTCAAGCACGCTGTTTACCATTTTGGAAAGTCTGTCTGTTTCGTCAATGATTGTGTTCAACTGACCTTCCCTTAATTCAGGTTTATCCCCTGTAATGTCTCTGATAGACTCTGCATAGCCTCTGATAATAGTCAGCGGGGTGCGCAAATCGTGGGAAATGGAGGCTATCAGTTCCTTTTGCATCTGCTGACTGCTTTCAATCTCCCTTGTCATTATGTTGAAATCATTTGCCAGCTGACCTATTTCGTCCTTGGCCCCCTTTGGTATCTGTATTTTTACCTTGTAGTTACCTTTTGAAACCTCCTGTGTAGCTTTGGAAAGTGTTGTCAGTGGCTGGATAAACCAGTTTGACAGCACAGCCGAAGCCACCAGTGCCAGAATAACAGCTATAAATGTGGCTGTCTGTAACTGGGAGAGAACAATCTGCACTATGGAGTCTGTTCTGGCAAGGTTTGTGGACACTATAATGGCGTACTTGTTGTTTAAAAATGTACCCTGTACCAGCTGGTTGTTGTTATATTCATCAGTAAGGTTGCCAGTATAGTTGCCTGTGCTTCGCACATCGGTGCGCAGCTGCAAGGCCCGGTTTGTATTGAGACGGCGCTGCTGTGTAAAAATGCTTTTGTCTGTGTCTTTTGAGCCGTGCAACTGACAGGCGTCGCCGATTCCTTCCATAAGGACTAATCCGGTGCCGAATTCGTCAGAAATTTCGATACACACACCGGATTCCACTATAGACTGTATTTCGCTGATTACGTCCTGTGTAAGATGCCCATCACTGTTTTTTATGGTTTTTGCAGTTTTTGACAATATACCAGACAGCTCTGTTTGTGTCATGGTATAGTACATCGGTTTAAAAAACAGTGCCGTTGTAAGCCAGATTAATAAAATAATAGACAAACACACCGCCAATATAAGGGCTGTCAGCTTATTTCTTATACTGGTTTTCATAAATTAATTATTCCTTTGGTTCAAATTTATAGCCTACGCCCCATACAGTTACAATGCAGTCACGGTAGTCTTTCAGGTGACCACGGAGCATTTTGATATGTGTGTCAACTGTTCTGTCTTCACCGTAATAGTCGTAGTTCCATACTTTCATCAGTATTCTTTCACGGGAAAGTGCCACACCCTTGTTCTGCACAAGGCAAACCAGCAGGTCAAATTCCTTTGGAGTAAGGTTGATAAGTTCGCCGTCAATTTTTACACTGTGGCTTGGTACGTCTACAATAAGACCGCCAAAGATATATCTTTCCTTGCTTTCAACTATTTCAGGGTTCACTCTGCTTACAACAGCCTTTACCCTTGCCATAAGCTCTTTAGGTGAAAATGGTTTTACCACATAGTCGTCTGTGCCAGCGTCAAAACCAGCGATTTTGTCATATTCTTCACCTTTTGCAGAAAGAATAATAACAGGTGTTTTAAAGCCACGGCTACGCATTTCACGCAGGGCTGTGATGCCGTCCATAAATGGCATCATAACATCCAGAATACACAGGTCGATATCACCTTTGCTGATTTTTGTCAGTGCATCAATACCGTCTTTTGCATATTCCACATCATAGCCTTCCACCATAAGATACTGACCGATAAGGTCTCTGATTCTCTGTTCATCGTCTACTACTAAAATTTTCATGTTATTACCTTCCTTTATATTCACGTTATATAACTGATATTTTTCTCATTGTCTATATGATAAACCATATAAGTTATAGTTTTGTGAAAATTTTTAAAACAATATGAAAATTTTTTCACTTTTCCTTACTTGACTATATACACCAAATTGTTTAAAATTACAAGTATATTATTTTATTAAATGGAGAAATTTTATGTTATTTACATTTGTTACTTTATTTTGCGTGCTCTTTTTCTTTGCAAGCTGTTTTACAGGCGGTAAAAGCTGGCGTGAAACAAGAGAACTTTTCTACGGCAAATACTATGCTGAAGATGGTCTGATTAACCAGACAGACAAGCCAAACAGCCGTGAAGCTTTCCAGAACTGTATCGACAACGGTATCGGTATCAAAACAAAGCTGTTCTATACAAAAGACGGTCGTCTTGCTATCAGCACATACAACGACCTGTCAAAAGAATTTGGCGTTGAGCTGAAAGTTTCTGAATGTGAAATGGACCAGCTGGCTGAAATGGGCATTCTGGCTATGACAGACCTTATCGATATGGTAGACAACAAACTGCCAGTTATCTTTGAACTGAATGGCTGTTCCAACAACGAAGCTATGTGCCGTACAATCGCAGACCTTATCAAAGCAAGCGAAAAGAAAAATCTTGCAGTATGTTCTTTCAACCCAGGTGTTATCGCTTGGTTCAAAGAAAGAGAAAAAAATATTTTCCGTGGCGTAGTTTCTGCACCAGCAAAAGACTTTGTAAGTCTCAGCCCTATGCAGCGGTGGGTTACAGGTAACCTGGCAAACAACATCAACACACGTCCAAACTTTATGCTGTACAGAAACAAACCACTGAGCATTTTTGTTAAATTTGCCGCTACATCAGGTGTTCTGAAGGGTGTATGGACAATCGACACACAGGAAGAAGCAACACGTCTTGAAGAAGAAAAAGAACTGATTGTTGTTCGTGGCTTTATGCCAGATAAACAGCAGTTTAAAGAAATGCCAGCAGCACCAGTACAGCAGGCACCAGCAGGCAAAGCAGGACAGCCTGTAAAACGCCAGCGCAAAATCTCTGAAATTCTGGCAGATGACGATGAAGAACTGGGCACACAGGACGGCGTATTTGACGACCTGGACACTGACGTAGAAAAATTCTTTGGAATTGTGGATGAAGAAATTTCTGAAGTGGTTGAAGAAGTGAAAGAAGAAATCGCTGAGCTGAAAGCAGAAGTGAAAGAAGAAGTGTCTGAAATCAAAAAAGAAATCAACGACTAAAATTATATACACAGGGCACGGCACAAGCCGTGCCTTTGTTTTTTTGTGAAGCTATAAAGTCTCCCATACTTGCAGGGCGAGGTAGCCGACCGCACCACCAGTGCCCATCTTCCCTTTCCGGTTTGACAGTGCAGAATATTAGTTATATAATTAAACACATAATTGTAT
Source organism: Oscillospiraceae bacterium (assembly GCA_045633415.1). GTDB lineage: Bacteria > Bacillota > Clostridia > Oscillospirales > Ruminococcaceae > RGIG3102. The sequence continues at coordinate 9,648 of JAZQYH010000021.1, forward strand.
CCCCTGGAGGTTTTTATGAAAAAAATAATTGCTTTGGCATTGTCAGTTGTGTTTATGTTCAGCCTGTGCTCCTGTGGCAACAATGGCCAGGGAATCCCTTTTGAAGAATGTAAACAGATAGCTGTTGGCACTTGGATAGATCCTTTGAATCGTGCATCATCACTGCTGATTAACCAAGACGGCACAGCCATTTTCCTTGATGAAACATATACATGGGATGTTACATGGAGTGACAAAGATGCTGAAGATACCCGTCTTGACTGGCGCACTGATTCCTTCTTTTTAAACCTTTATGATAATGATGGCAACGAAATATATGAGTTCCTTTTCTGGTATAAGTATGTTAACGGCTTATGGAATGTTTCGCATACATACACCCGAAGTGAAGACCTGCCAGAGTACGAATTTGCAGATTATGCTCTCTACAAAGAAGGCAGTATAGAAACCATAATCGTAAATGATTACAACTTTGATGAGTATTTTGAACTGAACCAGATACTGGAATGGAAAGATGAAGAGAAAACCGAATGGAACTGCTTGGCATACATTTGCCTTAAACCAGAACTGGAAGAAAGGTCTATAAAAACCAACTGGCGCAGTAAATTTTACTGTGATGTGCAGTGGCGTTATTACTATGTAGAAGTTGATGCAGAAAATGATACTCTGGAATTGCTTGAGCTGAAAAACCCTGAAGACGGATATTTTACAAATTCTGAAGAGTTGGAACTGTTTATGGACAAAAACAGCCATAACTACAGCAATGGATATCTGACACTGGACTATGTATTTATGTATAACTCTGATGATGATAACGGTGAATACCTGCAGGTAGCAGAAACTTACGATGTAAGTGGCACATCCTATACTCTTATCCTTAAAAAATAATAACAAAATTCCTGATGCACATCATCAGGAGTTTTTATTTTGTACCCCCACAATATTGACACAAAAAACCGACCATTACGGTCGGTTTCTTTATTTTCTATTTCTTTATCTTTTCCCAATAGGCCTTTGCCGCCTGTTCTGTGCGGTTTTCACCATATTCGTAATAAACATGGTCTTTGATTTCGCTTGGCAGATACTGCTGTTTTACCCAGTGGTTAGGGAACGCGTGCGGATATTTGTAGCCGCCAGAATTTGTTGGGTTTACAGCGTCTTTCAGATGTGGTGGCACATCTCCGAAGCCGCCACGTTTTACAGCCCTTACAGCGGCGTCGATTGCCATTTCACCACTATTGCTTTTTGGTGCAGTGGCAAGCAGTATTACCGCATCTGCCAGTGGTATTCTGGCTTCTGGCATGCCTACCTGCAGTGCAATATCACAGCAGGCTTTCACAGCAGAAATTGCCGACGGATAAGCAAGACCAATATCTTCACATGCCATTACCAGTATTCTGCGGATAGCCGGCAACATGCCATCACCTTCCAGAAGACGTGCCAGATAATGCAGTGCCGCATTTTCGTCAGAGCCACGGACAGATTTCTGCAGTGCTGACAGCAGGTTGTAGTGTTCGTCTCCCCCGTTGTCAAATCTGTTTGCTGAGCGCTGGCTCACCTGTTTTGCCATAGCTTCATCTATTACCCTGTTTTCTCCAAAGCCAGCCGCCGCTATCAGCAGTTCCAATGCGTTATATGCCTTTCGCATATCGCCGCCACAGCCATAAGCCAATACATCAGCCGCTTTTTCGGTAAGTTCTATTTTATCATCACCGCTGTTGTTGTATTTGGCCACAGCCTTTGTGATGCCTTCCCTTATATCAGCAGGCTGTAAAGGTTTGAACTCAAAAATTGTGCTTCGTGACAGAATAGCATTGAAAATAGCAAAATATGGGTTTTCTGTAGTGGATGCAATCAGCGTAACACTGCCGTCCTCCAGTACTTCCAGCAGTGACTGCTGTTGTTTTTTATTAAGGTACTGGATTTCGTCCAGGTACAGCAAAATGCCGTTTTCCGCCCCCAGAGTGTTCACCTGTGCGATTATTTCTTTGATATCCGCAGTGGAGCTTTGTGTGCCGTTAAGTTTAAACAGCTTTTTGTCGGCCATTCTGGCAATAATGCTGGCAACTGTGGTTTTGCCCACACCTGACGGACCATAGAAAATCATGTTCTGTATAGCACCGTTTTCTATGGCACGGCGAAACACAGCATCCTTGTTTAAAAGGTGCTGTTGTCCGCATACATCATCCAGTTTTTCAGGGCGCAGTGCCGCCGCTAATGGTTTGCTCACTCTTTTTCACATCTCCATTTCCGGATTTCTTTTTCGTCGTAGTCATTTTCAAGGAAGAATGCAATGGCGTGGAGAATACCTCTGTCCCAGAATGAATATTCGTGGGCACCATCCCATTTCCAGAATTTATAGTCTGCCAGTGGCAGTGTCTGTGCAAACTGGTCCAGTTTCACATTCTGTTTATAAATCTGTATCAGCTGGTCCTGTTTGCCACACATACTGCGGATTCTTGGCTGCTGGTCTGCTGGCAGTTTTGATACATTTTCCAAAAGTTTAAAGATACTGTCTTTTTCGCTGATTTCGCAGTCCTGTCCAAAGGCATTGATAAAGCTTTCCAACCCTGTTACAGGTTTACCTTCTGCCACCATCTGTTTAAGCATAGCAGAAATCATTTCCACATCACAAGGTGCAGACATTGGTGCAATGGCGGCGAACAAATCTGGTCGGCTGAGACCTATTTTCCATGTGCCGTAGCCACCCATAGACAGCCCTGCAAGGAATGTTTTTTCCCTTGGGAATTCCAGACCGTACATGGATTTCAACAGTAGTGGCAGTTCTTCTGTGATATAGCTGTAGTAGTTCATACCATGCACCATATCAGAATACCAGCTCTGTGGTGCGCTGACATACACAATAGCCAGCTGATTGTCGCGTGCATATCGGTTTGTGGCAGACAGCTCTTTAAAATATTTCTGACTGCGGCTCAAACCATGTAAAAAATATACTATAGCCTGTGGCTGGATAATACCTGTCTTGCTGGTGTAATCGTTTGGCAGATACAGTTCAATATCCACTTCCTGCCCCAGCTTTGCAGAATAAAAGTTTGATGATATAAATGCCATAATGGTAACCGCCTTTAATTATTCAAAATCGATTTCGTCCTGCCACAGTCTGATTCTTTCTTTGTCGTAATCATTTTGCAGGAAGAATGCTACTGCGTGGAGCATTGCTCTGTCCCAGAACATATATTCGTGGCCACCTGTCCAGGACATAAATTTATAGTCAGCCAGTGGCAGAGTTTTTGCATATTTGTTAAACTCTACATTCTGTTTGTAGATATATGCCAGTTCATCCTGTTTGCCACACATCAGACGGATTCTTGGCTGTTTTTCTGCAGGCATTTCAGACACTTTTTTAACCAGTGCCCATGGGTCGTCAAAATCTGTCATTTCCAGCTCTTCACCGTAAACATTGATAAATGTGGACAGGCTTTCTCTTGGCTGGTCTTTCATTGATTCTTTCATCTGTTTCAGGTTTGTTGGTGCAGAGAAAGGAGCAATGGCGCCAAATTTATCTGGGTTGTTAAGACCAATTTTCAGTGTGCCATAGCCACCCATAGACAGCCCTGCAAGGAATGTTTTTTCTCTTGGGAAATCCAGATTATATGCAGATTTCAAAAATTTTGGCAGTTCTTCTGTGATATATGTGTAGTATTTCAGACCATATGCCATATCGGAGTAAAAGCTCATAGGTGCACTTACATACACTATAGCCAACTTGTTGTCCAGACAGTAGCGGTTTGTTGCTGTAAATTCTCTGAATCGTTTCTGGCTGGAGCCCATGCCGTGAAGGAAATAAACAAGACCTACAGGTTCACACAGGCCATTTTTGCCTTCGTCGTTTGGCAGGTACAGGTCCAGCATTACTTCCTGTTCCATAACAGTTGAATAAAAAGTACCGTTGATAAATGCCATAATAACTCTCCTTACATATATTTAAACGTTTATTTTTTCTAATAAATATGATACCATATATTTATAATAAAGTAAAAGAGAGATTTTGTATGAAAAGCAAAAAAGAAGCGGCAGAAATAGTGGCACTGCTGGAACAGGAATACCCAATATCAGAATGTTTTCTGGACAATGACGGTGCGTGGCAGCTGCTGGTGGCTGTAAGGCTGTCTGCCCAGTGTACCGACCTGCGTGTAAACGCCACCACACCTATACTTTTTAACAAATTCCCCACTGTTGACGCCCTTGCAGATGCAGATGTAAAGGAAATCACCGAAATAGTAAAACCTTGCGGTCTTGGCAACAGCAAGGCAAGGGATATAAAGCGGTGTATGACAATGTTGCGTGATGAATACGGCAGTATTGTGCCAGATGATATGGATGAATTGTTAAAACTGCCGGGTGTAGGCAGAAAAAGCGCAAACCTTATTTTAGGCGATGTGTACGGCAAGCCAGCCATAGTAGCCGACACTCACTGCATCCGCCTGTCTAACCGCATCGGCTTTATGAAGAAAAACGATAAAACCTCCACCGACCCATACAAAGTGGAAATGCAGTTGAAGAAAGTAATTGCACCAGAAAAGCAGAACGATTTCTGCCATCGCCTTGTGGAACACGGCCGTGCTGTATGCACTGCAAGAAAACCATACTGCGAAAAATGTGTGCTGGCAGGTGTATGCGACTATAAAAAAGCACTGGATAAACAGGCTGAAAAAGAAGCAAAGAAACAGGAAAAGTAGAACTTAACTATCAGATAAATTTGAATTTGACAAAGGAGATGTGTAATGAGCAACAAAGACATTATAAAATATTTTTACGAAGTGGTTGTCTCTGAAAACCTGCTTGATGAGCTTCATAAATACATCTCAGAGGACTGTGTGCAAAGAGTTGGAGAAAAAGTATATTTTGTTGGAACAGCAGGAATGAAACAGCATCTTCTCGCCGTCAAACAAACCTATCCCGATTATACAATG
>JAZQYH010000022.1:0-2005 GCA_045633415.1 Oscillospiraceae bacterium
CTGTAATACTTGCCGTCACTTCCCTTGTATGAAGGAAATGAAACAAAGTCACCGTTTTTACCTTCTACATAGCGACAACCATAAATGCTGACACCGTTGATATTTACATCAAAAAATACAGTGTCCTTGTACTCTTTTGCCCTGATTACCTCACAGCTGAATATCTTTGCTGCTTCCTGTTTTGCGCTTTCTGCTTCTTTGTTTGCTGTTCTTCTGCTCATTTTCGTTTTTTCCTTTCTGTTTTTGGTAGTGTGTACACTTGTCAGTGTATTCACATCTGTCACACGGCAGACCAGTCATAAGTCTGATCTGACATACACTTTTGATTTCTGCTTTTGATGTCTTTTTTCGCATAAGATCACCTTAATAAATCACAATTTTTTCAAAGTCTTCTGCTTCCAGAAATACCCTTTTAGCCCCAAAGTCAATATGAATACCGTTGTCATACGACTTCAAGATCACAGCGTCAGCTAAAGTTATATCTGCTGTATGTTCTTGCTGGTCAATGCTTTCGCTTTCGATTGCTCTGGGGATAAAATCACGAATAGTTTCATAGCCGAATTGGCTAAGAGTTAAAATTTGACGTGTCATGCTTACCACCTTCTTTCTATCTCACGTCAGATAAGATTATTGGTTACGTATTTAGGATAGAATAACGAAATACCGTTGTCAAGACTAAATTTTAAAAAACTGTTTATAATTCATAATAAGGTCATACATTGTATACTGTTCAAACATCATTCTGTTATCAATAGAGGCTTCCTGTAGGTCAATACACCAGTCAATGTAAAAAGCCTTCTGGTCATTTTCGACTTTCAGATTATAGATACGCTGCACTTTAGCTGGTGCTAAAGTCATGTAATACACACCTTCTTTATTGTAAATATAGTAGGTCTTACTTTTAAACTTCACCCCTAGCATTGGTATATAACCCTTTAAATTTGACCGCTTTACGGCTGTAAAATCGTCATATCCAAACTCATTATTTAGCGCCATTCTGCCCCAGTCAGTATTAGCCATAGCTTTATATATCTGGCTTTTGGCTTCTTCTTCCATGAAAGAAGCATTATCATTTATCTGGTGCACAAATATGCCCCTGTCCTGATCTTTATAAAACGCGCTTTTATTTACTTGCATATCTACTAATTTATCTGTGATTTCTAATATGTTACAAACTGGGTTACTTATCTTTGTTGCATTAGCAAGACAGACCAGCTTTAGTGCTGGTTGTCCTCTGTGCTCACGATCACGGCTTACTGTTTTATACAGGTCAAGAAGCTGCTCACCTTCGCGCCTGTTTATTCTATCCCACGGCTGGGGTATAAATTCATCAAAGATAAGCCAGTCGGCTTCTGATAAGTCAAAGCCTTTTACTTTTGATACCCCATTAAGGCTGACCACGTAGCCGATCGGAAGCCCTAAAGGGTCACCATCTTCATTACAATTATAAAAGCCCCCTATACCTTTCTTGATCTTGTATGCGCGTACATTACTGCCTATATCTCTATTGATAGACTTAAACGGTGAAAAGTCAGCGTCTGGGTCAGTTTCGTCATGCTTTTTATAACCACATAAAAGGTCAACGTCTTCAAGTGTCCGCTTTACAAAGACAAACTTACGCTTATTCAGGTAACAGCTTTTTAAAGTGCTGTATGTCTTACCTGTATTTCTGCCACCTATGATGATATAACACCAGTAGCTGTTATCTCTTATGTCATTTTCTATATCGTAGTAATAGTTATTCATAAATCTGTACCTCTATTTCTTCATCAAAAAGGCTTTCCCAGTCTACCTTATTTACTGAAGATAATAAGTAATCACACGGCGATAAATCTATTGAATCACCGATTTCATTTCCGTGCTTATCTGTATGTATATCTTCAGAAAAGAAGTAAGTATGCGTCTGCTTTCCTGTTACAGTTCCGGAAAATATAAGACCGTCTGTAAAGTTTTCTATGTCGTCATTAAGACACAATGCACCTGTCTTTTTAGGTACACCAGCCAC
>JAZQYH010000023.1:0-1298 GCA_045633415.1 Oscillospiraceae bacterium
CTGTAAAGTTTTCTATGTCGTCATTAAGACACAATGCACCTGTCTTTTTAGGTACACCAGCCACAGTGATCTTTAACTTATCGCCATCACGCACACAGTATCTTTTAGCGCCCATTGTTTTAAACTGGTCATGCTTTTCAATATCTACTACACCAAGCCAATACTCTCTACCATCACGCAAGACAGCACCGTAGCCATTAGCTTTAAGCTTTTCTTTGCACCCTTCATTATAGGCTTCTACTTTTTCCATATTCCAGTCTTTACCGTAGCAGCTATCTGTATCTGAATACAACCATAGACCGCAGCAGCTGCCTAGCTGGAAAAGATTATAAAAAGCCAGTGAAGTTATCCATACGCCTGAAGAATATAAATGTATACTGTTCCTGTTCTTTAAATATTTGTTATAAGCTTCTTCATAGTCACCCAGTTCAATAGTATATTCGCCACTCTGGTAGTCTTCTTTTATATCCTCTTTACATGGTTTTTGTACCATCATTCCATATAATGAATTGACTTTAGCTTTAGCCAGTGCGTATGCTACTGGGTCGCCACCTTTTAACATTGTCTTATCCTTAAAACATTCAAATACATAATCTGTAAACCAGCGCGGTAAGTAGTCTTTTTCTGCGTACTCAACTTCAACACAAGCTGCTGCTTTCCATTCATACTGACTGGTGATCACCTTTAAGTCTATTTCATTTAGATATATTTCTATGTAGTTAGCACAAAGCACACGACCATTATCAAGACACGCATTAATGTCTTTTATACACTTACTGTACTGAAGTGCTGGCATAGGTAGCGCGTCTGATCTTAGTTTCACATTTACCAAAATAAGTTTAAATATAAAAGCGTATTTATCCGCACTGTCCAAAATATCGGACACACTGCAATTATGAAACGGTTTAAATTCAGTACACGGAAACTGGTTAAAAGCTATCATGCAATACGGATAGCTGGAAGTGAAGTCAAGCGCGTATATGTCTTCATCTACGGTGACATTTATAAAATGTCTGTTAGCGTGTGTATAACCGCCATGATAGACAGCTTCAAGCTTCTGCTGTGTCTTATAGTCTTTTGGCGCTACTCTTTGGAAGTAATCACGTGCCCTGTTCTCTTTTCCGCGCTTTCTGGCTTCTTCGCGCGGTATGCCTGTTGCTGTGTATGGCATAGAATAAATACGTTTATGCAGCTGGGTCATAAGCTTGTCAATACATTCAACACCAGCCAGTGTATCATGTTCTATGTATTCAAGTTCATCAGCTGAAAAGTCAGCGCCAGTCTGATTTCTTATTTTT
>JAZQYH010000024.1:0-11583 GCA_045633415.1 Oscillospiraceae bacterium
CGATGGTCTCTTTATCAAATTCCAGCATTTTATCCAGCATTGGTGCACGTGCTGTGGATATAAAAATTTTAATGTTCTTCTCTTTGCATTTTTTTAATGCGGAAATTGCAGATGGTTGGATTTGTTTTTTGCTGTTGAGTAGTGTTCCATCCAAATCAAAAAATATAGCTTTTATCATAAAAATATCCTAAAAATGGAGATACTGTTTGTGGTATCTCCATTTTATTATGTCTGAAATAATTATCAAATAATTTATCGGCGAGGACCTTCCCAAAGCTCGATTTCGTTTTTCTCCAGAATTCTAAATTTTCTTGTCTTTTCTTTGTGAATTTCTACAGCTTCAGCAAGGACATCACCTGTAATGCTTTCATATTCCTGCAATAAGCCTTCCAGCAGAATTGCTTTTTCCAGACCGAACTTATCAATAATCTTCTGTCGCCATTTGGACCTGTTAAGAATAGAATACCTTTTCATAACATTACCTTTATCAGTTAATGTGAGAATTTTTTCTTTTTTATTGTTCGGAGCCTGATAAACAGAGATGTATCCATTCTTGATGAGGTTTTTTACAGAAAGGTTGATTGTCTGTTTCGAAATTGCGTGTGCTATGGCGATATCTTTCTGCAGAGAATCGCCGTTCTGTGAAAGATAATCTATAATAAGCATTTCGTTATATGCCAAATCGCCCAGCTTTGTAAACTGGACAGAATAATTCTTTATTTTTTCAGAAGATATTATTATACTGCGGGCTAATTCTTGTGGGTTGGTTTTCATAGAATTCTCCAGTTAAAGCATGTTAAACTGCCAAAACAGGCCAGTTACACTCGGTAAAAAAATAACAATCAATATATTTACTATATTAGCACAATTTGCAATTATATTCAATAAAAACTTAAGCAAAACATTCAAATTCTTTTTTTGAAAAAATTGATTAAGTTAAAATTACCAGAACATAGAAATATACAGGTTTGGCTTACTTTTTTGCCTTGAGGGAAAAGAATCAGATGATAAAAATAAGATTACAAATGAAACAAATTGTCATTTAAATGATTTAATTGTACAAGTTATACAATTTGAATAAAGCAAATTTGTTAAATATAACCACCACTAAAAATGGTAAATCTATTGACTATATTTCGTATAAATGGTAGAATTTTAAGCGTTGATAGTAAATATATTGACTATTTAGCATCGATCAATTGACTATAATTTAACAATTTAGTCATGAATATTAAGAAGTTAATCACAGAGTAAGTTTTTTCATTTAGTTACCTCCGCATTTTTATATAAAACATAGTGGAGGTAACTTTTTTATAGTAATTTGAGGGTAATAATATGGATAGCAAGAGCAGAATAATTCCTCTTCAAGGGGCCCTTAATGCCAGAGAGCTGGGAGGTATTAAACTCAGCAATGGCAGAGTGATAAAGCATAAAAAGATTATTCGCACAGGTAGACTTTCCAGTCTTACAGTAGATGACCAGAAACTGCTGAAAGATGTGTGGAATGTTACACGCATTGTTGACTTGAGAAATAATGCTGAAATCGCTGAATATCCTGATGTAGAGCTGGATAACTGTGTTTATCAGCAGATTGCTATAATTCCAGGCGAGAAAGAGGGTATATCCCGTGAAGACCATGGTATGGACCCAATAGACCGTGCAATTATCCGTGCCGAAAACCTTGCTAAAAACGGCGGTGCAAAAGGTTTGCTGGAAGGCATGTATGCGCAGATGGCAGCTGATGAACACTGCATATCTAAAATCAAAGAGTTTTTTGATATGATGCTGGAACAGGATGAAGGTGCATTTATCTGGCATTGCACATCAGGTAAAGACAGAACAGGCGTTACAGGTGGTCTTATGATGTACGCCCTTGGAGCTGATATGGATGTAATCAAAGAAGATTATCTGTATACCAATACACAGAATCGGGCATACAAATGGGCTGTGCTTGACAGAATGAAGGCTAAAAACGCCAGTGATGTGCGGATAAGAGAAATAGATATTCTTGAATCTGTCGACTGGGCATATATGGAAAGCTTTTTTACTGCAATAGTAAATACATATGGAAGCATAGATGCCTTCATTGCAGATAAACTTGGAATTAATAATGAAAAAAGAGTAATACTTTTAAATAAATATACAGACAGCATTAAGTAAAACACAAATTCCACAAATTTATATTTAAATATTAAAAAAATATGTGATTTTTATACAAAAAGCCTATGGCGGAAGATGTGTATAATATGCTATCATACAATTAACTATACATTCTATTGTAATACTTATGGAACTTTTAGTGCATTGCACTATTTTTAATAAATCTGGAGGAAAAAAGCAATGAGTTCAATTTCATTAAAAAATGTTAAAAAAGCCTATGGCGATGACGTAGTAATTGAAAATCTGAACCTGGAAATCAAAGATGGATCTTTCACAGTTCTGGTAGGCCCATCAGGTTGCGGTAAATCCACAACACTGCGTATGATCACAGGTCTTGAAACAATTACAGACGGTGACATTCTTATCGATGGTGTAAGAGTTAATGATGTAGCACCTGGTAAACGTGATATTTCAATGGTTTTCCAGAACTATGCTCTCTACCCAACAATGACTGTAAAAGATAACATCGAATTCGGTCTTATCAACAAAAAAATTCCAAAAGAAGAAAGAGAAAGACGCATCAAGGAAGTTTGTGACATCGTTGGTCTTACAGAATACCTTGACAGAATGCCTGCAAATCTTTCTGGTGGTCAGCGTCAGCGTGTTGCCCTGGCAAGAGCAATGGTTAAAGAACCAAAAGTATTTATGATGGACGAACCACTGTCCAACCTTGACGCTAAACTGCGTGGTGCAATGCGTGTTGAACTTATCAATATGCATAAAAGAATGGGTACAACATTCGTATATGTAACACATGACCAGGTAGAAGCTATGTCTATGGCTGATGATATTGTTCTGATGGATAAAGGCAAAATCATCCAGCAGTCCAGCCCAGCTGAACTGTACCATAACCCTAACTGCATCTACACAGCACAGTTTGTAGGTTCACCACAGACAAACATCATCGACGGCCATCTTCCAAACGAAATCAAACTTGGTTTCCGTCCTGAAAAAGTTCGTATGCACGAAGTTGAAAACGGTATCAACATCCCTGCAAAAATCGCTACAAGAGAAATGCTGGGTGCAGAAATCATCTACTCTCTGGAAACAGAATACGGCACAATCATGGCAAAAACAGATGTAGATATGCCAGTTGATACAGAACTGAAATTTGGTGTTGAATACGACAATATGTACCTTTTCGGTGCTGATACATACAGAATTCCATTTACTGCTGAACTGAAAGATATCATCGCCGGCGTATTTGGAGGTAACAAATAATGGCTAAAACAAAAGCTAAGAAAAGACCTGAAATTGAACATGTAGCCGGCCGGAACGAAAAAAGAGAAAAGCTGATGGGCTATCTCATGGCTATGCCTGCCATTGTTCTGCTGGTTGCATTTACACTGTACCCACTGGGCTATCTGTTCTACCGTTCACTGTACGGTGGCAGTATTATTACAAAAAATCCTAAATTTGTAGGTTTTGAAAACTATAAAGCTCTGGCTGAATCAGCAGACTTCCACCAGGTACTGATGAACACAGCTATCTACACAGTAATCACAGTTGGTCTTACAATGGTGCTGGCTATCATTATTGCTGTATGGCTTAACGGCAAACGCAATTCAAAACTGAACGGCATTGCACAGACATTTATCTTTACACCACATATCATCTCCATGGTTTCAGTTTCCACACTGTTCCTGTGGCTGATGGACTCCAAAAACGGTTTCCTCAATGCTATTCTTGTAGCACTTGGTTTTGAACCATATACATTCCTTGCTTCTCCGGACACAGCCCTGCTGTCTGTTTCTCTGGTAAGCGTATGGAAAGGTCTTGGTTATTATGTACTGCTTATTCTGGCTGCTTTACAGAACATCCCAACAAGCGTGTATGAAGCAGCAGAAATGGATGATACACCTCCACTGAGAACTTTCTTCAAAATCACACTGCCAATGATTTCACCAACAATCCTGTTTACATCTGTTGTTGCTGTTATTGCTTCCTTCAAAGTATTCGACAGTATCAGCATTATGACAGGCGGTGGCCCGGTAAACTCCACAAACACACTTGTTTACTACATCTATGACTTCGCTTACAGCTATGGCAAGCCAGGTCAGGCCTGTGCTGCCGGTGTGGTACTGCTGATATTTGTATGTATTGTTACATATGTTCAGTTCCTTGTGGGCAAAAAACGTGTTCATTATCAGTAAGGAGGAAAGTTTATGTATTCACAGAATAAAGGTCTGGAAAAATTCAAAACAGGTCTGGATGCTATAGCAAAATTATTCCTTATTTTAGTAATGGCTTTCCCATTCTTCTGGATGATTTCCACAGCACTTCAGACACTTAAAGAAACAGTATCTGTGCCACTTACACTGTGGCCGGAAAAACTGCAGTGGGTTAACTTTGCAGAAGTTTTTAAAACAATCCCTGTAGACATCTATCTCAGAAACTCCCTGATTGTATGTACAAGTGTTGTACTGTTACAGTACCTGATTATCGTTCCTTGCGCATACTCTCTTGCAAAATATGACTACAAGGCAAAACCGCTGGTTTTCGGTCTTGTTCTTCTTGGTCAGATGATTCCTATGCAGCTGACATTCCTGCCAGTTTACTTTATGTTCTCAAAAGCAGGTCTTGTAAACTCTTATGCATCACTCATCCTGCCATTTATCTCAAACCCATTTGGTATTTTTATGCTGCGTCAGTATTTTATGCAGGTTCCATCAGAAATTATCGAAGCTGCAAGACTGGACAATGCAAGTGACCTTAAAATTATGTTCAAAATCATGATGCCAATGGTTAAATCTGCGCTGGTAACAATCGGTCTGCTGTCATTTATTTCAAACTGGAACAATTACTTCTGGGCACTGATTATGACAAACAAAGACGCTATCCGCACACTGCCAATCGGTATTTCCCTGCTGAAAAATGCTGAAACACTGCAGCGCTGGAATGTTATTATGGCTGGTAACCTGCTGCTGGTTCTGCCAATGCTTGGTCTTTACATTGTTGCAAGCAAAAAAATCAGAAACGCATTTGTATACTCTGGTATCAAATAGGAGGCACTATTTTGAAACGCTTATTTTTACTTTCCGTAGACTCTCTGTTCTACGAAGATATGGACTGGCTTAAAGATTGCCCATATCTTTACGATATTCTTCAGAACGGCTCACAGATCAAGAGAATGCAGTCAGTATATCCTGCAATGACATATGTGGCACATTCCACAATGCTGACAGGCTGCCACCCTGACGTACATGGCATCTATCACAACGAAAAAGTTGAGATCGACAGACCTTTTCCAGACTGGCACTGGAGAAGGGAAGAACTGAAAGTTCCTACCCTTATCGACTATGCAACTGAAAAAGGTTACCGTTTCAGCGTTGTAAACTGGCCTGTAACAGGTGCTGACGAAAAAATTGCATACAATATTCCTGAAATCTGGTCTGATAAACCGGACGGAGACGGCCGCCCAAGATTTATCTCTGTATGTTCCCCAGGCATTGAAAAACTGTATGACAAATACGCCCATCTCCTCAGATGGAAATATCAGCCGGAACTGGATGAATTCGGTGTTTGCTGCCTGCAGGAAGTAATTGAAGAACATCAGCCTGAAGTAATTATGCTTCATCTCTCATTCCTTGACCATGCCCGCCATGCGTCAGGTACATACTCTGAAGAAGCATATCAGGCACTCATCGAATGTGACAAACGTTTCGGTCGTATTGTTGAACAGCTGAAACGCCTTGGCCTTTACGATGAAACAAACTTTGCTATTTTTGGTGACCACGGCCATTTACCAGTAAAGCAAGTTTTTAATCCTAATGTGATTTTCCTTCAGAACGGCCTTATAGAACTGGACGAAAACGGTCTGGTGAAAAACTGGAAGGCTTACTGCCATTCAGCGGGTCTGTCCACACACGTGGTACTGGCTGACCCTGCTGATGATGCAGTACGTGCCAAAGTTCTGAAAATAATGGAAGAAATGGTTCGGGATGAAAAACTGGGCTGTGAACAGATTGTAGACAAGAAAACACTGAAAGAGGTATGGCATCTGGAAGGCCCGTTTGATTATGTTATCGAGGGCAGACCAGGTACTGCATACGGCAACCGTTGCACAGAACCAATGATTATGTCAACAGACAGCAGTGACTACAAAATTTCTGTTTCTGCACACGGTCATATGCCAACAAAAGGTCCATGGCCAACATTCTTTATGGCAGGCCCACAGATTAAACAGGGCGTTGTTATTGAAGAAGGTCATCTTATCGACGAAGCGCCAACCTGGCTGGCAGTTCTTGGCATTGATATGCCTACTGCACAGGGACATGCTTTCAAAGAAATTATCAATGAATAACCGGCGAATATCCGGGTTCATATAAAAACAAAAAGGAGAAAAACAAAATGAAAAAACTTTTAGCTTTAGTGCTTGCAGCAGCAATGGCATTTTCCATGGTTGCTTGCGGTGGCGGTTCTGATGCTGGTTCCACAACAGATGGTCCAGTAAAAATCGAATTCTGGCACTCAATGGGTAGCGCAACAGGCGAACTGGTTAAAGAAATCGTTGACGAATTCAACGCTTCCCAGGACGAAGTATTTGTTGACTGCATCTACCAGGGCGACTACAACGAAGCTGGTACAAAACTGCAGGCTGCAGTTTCCGGCGGTAACGCACCACACGTTGTACAGATCGAAATCACACGTGTAGGCTTCTATGCAGAAGAAGGCCTGCTGATGGACCTTGCTCCATTTGACGCAGCAGACGATGAATTCAATGCTGAAGATATGTACGCAGGTGTTATGGACTTCTCTTGGTATGACGGCAAACTGGTTTCCCTGCCAAACGGCAGAAGCTGCCCTGTTATGTACTACAACGCAGACGCTCTGAAAGCTGCAGGCTTTGAAACAGCTCCAGCTACATGGGACGAACTGAGAGCAGCATCCAAAGCTGTTGCTAAAGACGGCACACTGGGTTACGGTATCGCTCTGGGCGACTCCTGGTACTACCTTGCTATGATGCTCACAGCTGGTGGTCAGGTTTACAACGAAGCAGGCAATGGTCTCGGCTTTGCTGGCGAAGCTGGTGAAAAACCACTTCAGCTCTGGCTGGATATGCTGGCAGATGGTTCCGCATTCATTCCAGAAGGCGAAAACTATGCTTCCAACTCTGCTCTGAGAAACGGCTTTATGGCTGGCCAGTGCAACATCATCATGCAGTCTTCCGCACAGTACAGAGGTCTTGTAGACAACTCTGACTTCGAAGTAGGCGTTGCTTACATTCCAAAACTCACAAACTACGCAGCTATCCCAGGCGGCTCTAACCTGGTAGCATTCGACGGTATGTCTGACGAAGAAGCAGAAGCAACATGGAAATTTATGAAATACATGTGCTCTGGCGACGTTGCTGGTAAATACGCAGCAGGTACAGGCTACCTCCCAACAAGCGATGCAGCACTCAACTCTGATGTTTACCAGGCTAAACTGGCTGACTATCCATACCTTGATATCGCTGTAAAACAGCTTGAATACTTTGTTGAAATGCCATTTGACCCAACATATGTTGAAGTTAAAGACAACATCGTTGGCAGACAGGTACAGGAATGTATCATCAATGGTAAAACACCAGCTGATGCAGTTGCAACAATGGTTAGCGAAACAGCTGCTATGTACAAATAATTTTTAATTAGCTATCCCCGCCTTATTTAAAAAGTTGCTGAATCGGCAGCCCTCCCATCGGGCTGCTGATTTGGCGTAATAAAGAAAATTACAATCAGAGGTTTATTATATGAAAAAGCTTGGTTTTGGTTTTATGCGCCTGCCACTTACAGATCCAAACGACGCATCAACAGTTGACCTTGAACAGGTTATCAAAATGACAGACCTGTTTATGCAGCGCGGTTTTACATACTTTGACTCTGCCTATGTTTACCACAAAAAACAGAGCGAACACATCATCCGCAAGGCTTTGGTGGAAAGATACCCAAGGGAAAGTTATACTCTGTGCACCAAGCTGCCAATGGCTATCCTTACCGGCCCGGAAGACAATGACAGAATTTTCAACGAACAGCTGGAATACTGCGGCGTTGACTATTTTGATGTTTACCTTATGCACGCTATGAACGGCGAACGCTTTGAAAAAGCCAAAAAGTTCGGTTGTTATGAGTATATGCAGCAGAAAAGGGCAGAAGGCAAGGCAAAGAAAATCGGTTTCTCCTTCCATGGTCAGCCAGACCTGCTGGAAGAAATGATCCAGACTTGGCCTGATGTGGATGTTATCCAGTTGCAGATAAACTATATCGACTGGGAAAACCCATCAGTACAGGCAAAAAAATGCTATGAAATTGCAACAAAATATAACAAACCTGTTATTGTAATGGAACCTGTAAAGGGTGGTACTCTTGTAAATCTGCCACCGGAAGCAGTGGATATTATGCAGGCAGAACGTCCTGATATGTCTGTTCCTTCCTGGGCTATCAGATTTTCAGCCAGCCTTGAAAATGTAATGGTTGTTCTTTCCGGTATGAGCAACTATGAACAGGTTGCTGACAACACTTCTTATATGGAAAACTTTGTTCCTTACACAGAAAAGGATTATGAAACACTTGGAAAAGTACTGGATATCTTCAACCAGGCGGCAGTAATTCCTTGCACTGCCTGTGGTTACTGTGTAGACGGCTGTCCTATGCAGATTCCTATTCCTAAATATTTTGGCCTTTACAACAACGACCAGCTGGCTTTTACAAAGAACAAGTCAAACAATGAAACTTACTACCGTAATATGACTGATATTATGCCAAAGGCGAGTGTATGTATCGGATGTGGCAAATGCGAAAAAGCATGCCCACAGAATGTAAAGGTAATTAAAGGTCTGAAAAAAGTTGCAGAAAGATTTGAAAAGAAATAAAAATCTGCACATATATTACAGACTGCCTGAATATGCTTACAATGGTGTGCCATGCACTATTGGTATTTTGCTCATTGTCTCCAAAAGACACGCAACGCCACCTGTACCGGTGGCGTTCTGCGTTTAAAGATAAATATATTGACACAAAGGAGTAAAAATGGTTACTACAACACAGATGACTTTCCGAATAATATTAGCCGCCCTTACAGGCGCATTGATTGGATACGAACGCCAGATGAAAGGTCACCCTCTGGGAATCAGAACTAATGTTCTGGTGTGTGTTTCCTCCACAACAATAATGATGCTTTCAAAAGCAATGGTGGCTGAAACTTTTCAACTGTATGGTATGATTGCTGACCCACGTCTTGCACAGCAGGTTATTACCGGCATCGGTTTTCTTGGTGCAGGCACAATTGTTCATTCAGATTCCAACATTAAAGGACTTACAACAGCGGCAACAGTATGGAGTGTGGGCTGTATAGGACTGGTAATAGGTTTTGGCTGGTATCCTCTTGCGTTGCTTACAACAGCACTTGTGTTTTCTGTTCTGTTCGTTATGGACCATCTTTCAAAGAAAATCGACCGAAAATCACAGGCTTATTATATTACATTAAAAATGAGCCATGACAGCAAGCTGTTTTTTGAAGTTCTGGACTATCTGCGTGGCTGGGAAGTAAGCATTGACCATGCAGAAGCTACTGTCGAGGGTGAGGGTGACAATGCTGTGATAGAATTTCATGTAAAAGGAATGGAACGCGCACAAACCCTTATAGATAATCTCAAAAGAAGAGATGGTGTAAACACTATCAAATTTAGATAAAATCTGTTAATATAGTTTTATATTTATAAAGGAGTAAAATAATGAAATATAAACTTATTGCAACAGATATGGATGGCACATTGCTGACTCCTGATGATAAAATAACTGATAGAACGGTAGATGCTATAAAAAAGGCTGTTGAAAAGGGTGTAGTGTTTACATTATCCACAGGTAGACCTTTGCAGGGCGTAAAAAAATATATTCAACAATTACAATTGGACTGCCCTGTGATTACATACAATGGTGCTGTGATTGTACATAGCAAAACCGAAGAAATACTGTTCAGTCAAAGTATGGACACGGATGAAGCGTATAAAGTGTACAATGAAGCTAAAAAACGAAATACTATGTTTATTATCTGGTCACAGAATAAATTATATGCTAGCGAAATAAGTGAAAAAACACATTTTTACGAAGATATAACCAGCACAAAAGCACAGCTTCTGACAGATTTTGATACAGTTGCCAAACAAGGTATCACAAAAATGCTGTGGTATGATGAACCTGAAATATTGACCCGATGGATAGAAGAACTTAAAGAGGAAAATTTTCAGTATACTACATTTACAAAATCCCGTGCATATTTTCTGGAATTCTTCTCCAATAAAGTTTCCAAGGCAGTGGCTATGGAGAAACTGGGAGAATACTATGGCATAAAAAGAGAAGAAATGATAGCCATTGGCGACCAGACCAACGACCTGCCAATGATAGAATATGCTGGATTGGGAGTAGCAATGGGTAATGCTGTGGACAGTGTAAAAGATGCATCTGATTATATTACCGCCACCAATACCATGGATGGTGTAGCACAAGTTATAGAAAAATTTGTAATATAAAAATAGGGATAAACTTACATCTGAAGCCAAATAAAGATTTAATTCTGACCAATAAAAACTTTACAGGGTTGACAAATAGCAAAATATAGGTTGTTATACAGCTATTAGTTGTTAAAACTGCTGTTTGATTAAAAATTTAATATGTGTACACTTTGTACCGAGCAACGGATCCGTGGTGTTGATTAGACATCCAATGAGTTACCAAATGGCCGGACATTGGGAATTAAGGGAGTAATAAACCCTTGGTTCTTGATGTCCGGTTTTTTATTTTGCTCAGGTTGTTACACATATCATTTTAGCAGCTGGAAAGGCGAAATATATGAAAATGTGAAATTTTAGCGTAAAACAGCAATATTTTTAACATTTTGGCTTTTCCCGCCCTCTACATGTGAAGGGATAAAAAATCCTCCCTCAAAAACAATTGAATAGCGTCCTGGAAAATATGACACTGTGCATTGCGGCACAGGCAGCGGAAGCTGTGCAAACAATACGTTGGGATAACAGACATCGCTTTCATTTATAATATATTTAAAAATTTAGGCTGCAGTATTGTACTGCAGCCTTTTATTATTTTCTAAATATGTTCTGATACGTAACTTATTACATCAGAATAATTAGTATTTGTATATAGAATTTTCCCTTTATGCCCAAGGATTTTCGCTTTCAGGTTTGCGGATATCTGCCAGCAGCATCTGGTCCCACAGGTACCATTTGCCGTCTTTTGCAAGGCGTAACTGTACCTGACGTGGGCTGTCTGCACCACCAGATTTAAGATGAAGTGTTGCATATCCTTCGTTTTCGTATGAATATGGGTTGTCGCTCACTGTAATTGTATATGGGTTAGATGGCTCATAATCATTTTCTGGTGTTGCACCATCAAAGTAAGAACGAGGAACATAGTCTTTATCACGGAAACG
>JAZQYH010000025.1:0-24409 GCA_045633415.1 Oscillospiraceae bacterium
GATTGTTTGAACCTATTACCGCTGTGGCTATGGCTTTCAATTCGTCCACAGCATTTGCCACAGCATATTTTTCGTCGCACACTTCAAACATTGAAATATCGTTTTTGCCATCGCCAAAACAGACTACTTTATCACATCCCAGCTTTTCCTTCAACAGCATAACTGCCTTTGCCTTGGTGGCGGCAACAGGCATGATTTCAAGCCACTGCCGTCCGCTGTACACATCAGTCTGATATATAACATTGGCAGATGGGCGACCTTTCAGCTTTTCGTAGAGAGGAAACAGCTTTTCAGCTGTGTCAATACATGTTATATAGTATACATTTCCCTGATAATAGTCACTGTTGTCAGCCACAGGATAATGAGGTACGTCACCCTGTCTGTTGTCGATAAAATCTACGGTTTCTGCTGTGGATTTTTCCCTGCTCCATGCAATTCTTTCTGTATTTTCAGCATAGTGATACACCAGCGGATATACATTTGCCGCCAGAATTTCTTTAAGTATCTGTGCAGATGCTTCAGTTACAAAGAAGTTAGAAATCAGCGGCTGTTTTGTTATATTATCCAGCACAAATGCACCATTATAAAGCACCAGTGGGAAATGGGCAGTAATGCCAGAGGTGATTTTACCTGCTGTTGCGTATGGTCGTGCTGTCGCAAAGGAAAACAGCATACCTTTTTCTATGAGGCTGTTCAATGTCTGTGCAGTGAAATCAGACACAGATGCATCAGAATTAAGCAATGTTCCGTCAAGGTCGGTTATGTATAAAGTTTTCATAAAATTCTCCATTTTTCTTTATGGCACAATTATAGCACAGTGATATAAAAAATAACAGTGAAGCATTATGCTTCACTGCTGTTTTCTGTTATTAAAGATGGCATGATATTCCGCTTATGGTACGGTGAGCCCGGAATATATGGGCTGCCAGAATCATAAACAGTATGTTCTATAAGATAATTCAGCCACATTTTATAGCCTGCCGGAGTAAGATGAATACCGTCAGCATTGATTTCTTCATTGAGATAACCGTCTGCGCCCTGTACAACATCATACAGGTTGATAAGTGCCAGATTTTTCTCACTGCACATCTGTGCTATAAGTTGGTTGGCCTGTAAAATTCTTTCCTTGGACAGGCGGGATTCTTTAGCCGCATAGGATGAAGATGTTGGTGGAATTGTAGTGATATAAATCAATGTGTCTGGTGATGCAGACTGAATTTTTTCCACCAGCTGATAATAGCTGGCTATAAAATCTGCGGGTTCCATAGCCATAAGAGCATTGGTGCCAAGGGTTATATAGATTTTGCCGGGCTGTTTTTCGCTTATTGTACCCCACACATCAACCACGCCTGCATCGCCTGCATCAACCTGTGCACCAGGCTGTGTAAATGAACGTGGTGTCATACTGCGCTGTGTCATATATAAAGCAGATGTATCTTTAAGTGACATCCATTTGGCATAGTCTTTAAAACCGTCTGCCAGAGAGTCCCCCATAAAAACAGCATCATTGAAATAGCTCACATCCACACGGCCATTTGCAGTAACCTGTATTGTTTCTATATCAAGAGAAGCCAGAGGCTGTGTCAGGTCGGTCAGATATGGCCCCATGGAGTAATCTGAGATTACAGGGCCGTCTGCTATCTGCTCCTGCTGTGTATCTGGTTTTTCAAGGAGTGGCTGTTTTTCATCATCTCTGCTGAACATTTTGATAACAGATGTGATACCGAAAGAAACCACAAGGATAAACAGCACTATGCTGGAATACATTGCCATTCGTCTTGCTTTCTGCTGTTTTCTTTTCTGCCGGCGTGCACGGGCCTTGCTGTCCACATATTTTGCCATGTTATCCCCTCCTTACTGAACATTTATTATATAATATTATTCCCTCGGTTTTCAAGAGTTACCACAACAGTTTCAATTATTTTTCACATTATTTCATGGTATTGTATAATTCCTGTAATAATGATAAAATATTATTATCAAATAAACAGGAGAATACTATGGAAAAACAGTTTTTTGGAACAGATAAAAATGGCAACGAAATTTTCAAATATACTCTTACAGATGAGAATGGCAACAGCCTGTCTGTACTGAACTATGGTGCAACAATCCAGAGTCTTGTTATCACAGACAAAAACGGCGTTAAAAAAGATGTTGTTCTGGGTTTTGACAATCTGGCACAGTATGAAAACAATGCTGACAGAACATATTTTGGCGCTGTTATAGGCCGTGTTGCAAACAGAATCGAAAACGGTGAATTCTGGGTTGAAGGCGAAAAATACACACTGGCTAAAAACAACGGCAACAACTGTCTCCATGGCGGTGTTGACGGCTTTGATAAAAAATTCTTCGACCTGACAGATGCAGAAGAAGACTACATGACATTTTCAACATTCTCTATGGCTGGTGAAGAAAACTTCCCTGGCAATGTTTCATTGAGTGTAAAATACACATTTAAAAACAGCCTGCTGATGATTGAATATCTGGCTACAACAACAGCTACATGTCCGCTGAACCTGACAAACCACGTTTACTTCAACCTTGATGGTCAGGGTGATATTCTGGGTCACAAACTGCAGCTGAACAGCAAATACTATATGCCAGTCGATGAAACTGTTCTGGCAACAGGTGAAGTAGCACTGACAGCCGGCACAGAATTCGACTTTAAAGAAGAAAAAGTACTCGGTCCTGCTGTTCTGGCACTGGCTGAAAAACAGCCTGGTGTAAGAGGTCTTGACCACCATTTCTTCTGTGATTCAGCATTCAGCGAATACCGCAAATTCGGCACACTGACAGCAAGTGACGACAGCCTGAAAATGGATATCTTCACAAACCAGTGTGGTACACAGATTTACACAGGCAACTACATTCCAGAAATGGATGCAAAAGGCAGAAAAGTTGGTATGTACAGCGGCCTCACAATGGAAACACAGATGGCGCCAAACAATCTGAATAACTCTCATCTGGAATGCATGCTTCTCCACAGAGATGAAAAATACTATCACAAAACAGGTTTCAGATTCTATTTTTAATCACAAACAATAAAAACGAGGCTTTCGCCTCGTTTTTTTATTTTCTTCTTGGTGGTTTGTTTCTGGCGATTGTGGCGCCGAAATTTACAGGTTTCGCAATAAACACACTGCGTACATGATTTCTGAAATAGTCGCATGCTGCTTTGGCTTTTTCTTCGCTGTCAAACACACCGAAAACTGCCGCGCCACTGCCTGTCATTACACTGCCAATGGCACCCTGCTGGATAAGAGCTTCCTTGATAGGCTGTGTATCTTCGCTGGCTGCCGCTTTTTCCAGGTCGTTTGCCATATATTTTGCCACAGCATATATATCGTCATCTTCCATGGCCGCCACCAGTTTATCTGTTTCAACCAATGTTTTTTCGCCCAGTTTATCATAGTTTGCAAAAGCGGCTGGTGTTGAAACACCTTTTTCAGGCATACAGATAACAAGGTGGCAACGTGGCATTTCAGGGCAAGGCAGGATAATATCACCTACGCCCTGTACACGTTTTGTGCCGCCCATAATCATAAATGGTACGTCACTGCCTGCCTTTGCGCCGATTTCACACATCTGTTCTTTTGTAAGATTTGTTCCGTACAGTTTATCCAGACCAACAATAACACCTGCGGCGTCGGCACTGCCGCCAGCCATGCCAGCCTTTATCGGTACTGTTTTCTTGATATGGATGTGGCATCCACCTTTGATACCTGTGTATTCAAAAAACAGCATAGCCGCCTTTATAGCCACATTTTTGCTGTCTGTAGGTATGTAGCGGGCATTAGAGGACAATGTGATTTCGTCTTCTTTTTTAGTTACTGTAACTCTTTCAAAAAGAGATACAGTCTGCATAATCATATCCAGCAGATGATAACCTCTGTCATCAATGCCTGTAACGTCCAAAGACAGGTTTATCTTTGCTGGAGCAATAACTGTAACCTTATCCATAATGTCCTCCCTGTTATATGTTAAAGAATATACTGCGTTTTACATCAATGGCTTTTACAGGGCACATTTCGTGACAGCAGAAGCATCTGATGCAATCTTTCATATTTATCACAGCCTTGCCATTGTTTACTGTAATGGTGTGCTGTGGACATATATCTCTGCACTTGCCACAGCCAATGCAGGCTTTTTTGTTGATTTTAGGTTTTGGTGCAAGGAATTTTTCCACAGTAGGTGTTGCCCAGCGGATAGCACGGGGCACTCTGTCTGAAAAATCGATGCTATAGGATTTTGGCAACACAAAATCTTTGATTGGTGCAAAAAGCTGTGTATCGCCATCAACTATGCCATCTGGCAGTTTGTCGGCTATAAGGCCACGTTTCACAGCAGAATTCATAATTGGCGGTTTTGTCAATTCAAAGCCCATCATGGTGCAGATAACAGCATCAATGCTGTATGGGTTTTCACCTGCCAGCAATAAGCCCAGTTTTCTTGGCACACCGCCGGAAGGACCGTCGCCCTCCATTGCCATAACGCCATCCACTATTGTGAAGTCTGCCTTTACAGTTTCGCTCAGGTCCACAATCATATCGGCAAATTTTTCTTTATCAGGGAATCTCATATGAAATTCCGCTTTTTTAAGCCCCGGTACTGTACCGAAAAGGTTTTTGACTGCACCAGACATACCCGTCATTACGTGGGTTTTGAATTTTGGCAGATTGATGATAATATCACTGTCCACCACTGGTGTCAGAAGCTCGAATTCCTTTACAAGCACACCATCGGTTTTCACTGTTTTGCTTTCCAGTCTGGTGTACAGGTTAACTCCCTGTCTTTCAGCCACATCTGTATAACCACAGCCTTTGTAGTTGGATGTGATGATGGCAGAGTTCTGCGGGCCACCAGATGAGTCTGCAATTGTAATGTTTTTTGCCGCTGCCCCCAGTTCTTTCAGCAATTCCACCACTACCTCTACCAATACAGGGTGGGTGGTTACAGCCTTGTCCGGGGCAGAGCGGGACAGCATATTTGGTTTTAAGAGAATGGTTGTATCACCATTTATGCGCTGTGGCAGGTCTGACCATGCCAGAATCTCTTTTACTGCATTGTAAAGGGTATCATGGCTATAGTCTGGTGCCTGTTTTAAATAAATTTTTTGCATAGTAAAATCCAACCTTGTTGATATCTTTTCAGATATCCGTCCTATATTTATGCTTCTTTGCGAAGATTTTCCATAAATTCCCCTATACGTTTTGTAGCTTCCATAAGATGGTCAAGGGAATAGGAATAGGAAATTCTTACAAAGCCTTCACCTGCTTTGCCAAATGCATTGCCAGGGATAACAGCCACATGGTTTTTCTGCAGCAGCTGTATGCAGAACTCTTCACTGGACATACCTGTGCAGGTAATATCTGCAAATACATAGAAAGCCCCCTGTGCATTGTAGCACTGCAGACCAATGCTGTTGAGCTCATTTATAAGGAAACGGCGGCGCATATCATAATTGCGGCGCATAGTGTCGATTTCATCATCACATTCGTTCATAGCCACCACAGCGGCATACTGGCTGGTGGTTGGCGCACAGATAACTGCAACCTGATGCAGTTTGCTCATTGCATCGATAATAGGTTTTGGACCCATGGCATAGCCAAGGCGCCAGCCTGTCATTGCATAGGATTTTGAAAAACCGTTGATAACAACCGTTCTTTCTTTCATTCCCGGAATTGATGCAAATGATACATGCTGGAATTCGCCATATGTAAGTTCAGCATAGATTTCGTCTGTCATTACAAAGATTTCTGTATCTTTGATAACCTCTGCTATAGCCAGCAGGTCCTCTTCTTCCATAATAGCACCTGTTGGGTTGCCAGGGAAAGGAAGTACCAGAATTTTGGTTTTAGGGGTGATAGCCGCTTTAAGTGCCTGCGGTGTAAGGCGGAAATTGTCTTCCTGCTTCAGTTCCACTTCCACAACCTTTGCGCCACAGAGTTTTGCAATAGGGTCATAGCTTACATAGCAAGGAGTAGGCAGAATAACCTCGTCCCCTTCTTCCAGCATAACACGGAACATCATATCTATGCCTTCACTGCCGCCAACTGTAACCATAATCTCTTCAGGCTTGTAGTCCAGTTTGAAACGACGTTTCTGATAATCACAGATAGCTTTTTTAAGAGGTAAAAGACCCAGGCCAGGGCTGTACCATGTTTTTCCTTTTTCCAGCGCCTGAATGCCTGCCTCACGTATTCTCCAAGGTGTGCGGAAATCAGGCTCTCCTACGCCAAGAACAATGCAGTCCTTTATTTCCCGGGCCATAACGGAAATTTTTTCAATAGGTGACAGACCAATTTCCTTTATGTGCTTGTTTAAATACTTGTTGTAATCCATCATAATGAGGTAAAGCTCCTTCCGTCTTCCTCGTCATCATGGTAGATGATACCCGCCTGTTTATATGGGCGCAGTACAAAGTGTGTAGCTGTTTCATTTACGTCATCCATTGGGGACAGGCGTTTAAAAACAAACATCGCAATTTCCTGAAAGGATTTTGCCTTGATTTCAACCAGTAGGTCATAACCGCCAGACATAAGTGTAACGCCTTCTACTTCATCCATAGAAGCGATAGCCATGGCAATTTCGTCGAAACCACGACCTTTTTTAGGTGTAACTTTAAGTTCGATAAGAGCTTTTACCATAGCTCTGTCTGTTCTTTCCCAGTCGATGATGGCTCTGTAGCCTTTGATGATACCTTTGGCGGTGCAGTCTTCAATCATTTCCTTTACCTGCTGTTCTTCCCTGCCCAGCATAACCGCCAGCTGTTTTGGAGTAAGAGTTGGATTTGTTTCAATAAGTTTAAGAAGCTGTTCCATATATTTCTCCCTCTGAATCTGAAATTATTAATAATTAATTATACTTATATTTTGAATATTTTTCAACATAAATAATATGGCTGTGTTGAAAATATAGTTTACAATATGGTAAAATTACCACATAGAAATCAGTTTTTTCACAACGAGGTGACCTTTATGTTGAAAATATATGCTGCTGGCGGTAAATCAAAACCGCTGGATATTAAAAATAACGCTACCAACGGACAGGCAGAAGTTGACAAAGCCAGAGAAGCAGGTGCCAAGCTGGTGGTGTTTCCTCAGGGTTTTCTTACAGGTGTGCAGTTAGGTATGCTGTCTGACGCCCATTATGTATCCACACTTTACAGACAGACAATGGAAAATCTGGCAAAGGCCAATCCTGATATGTATATTCTGGGGGATATTTATTCAAGAAACGGTTTTGAAACAGTGCTGTTCTATGGTGACAAAGCTGAAAAAACAGGCGAATTTGAAATTGAAGATATAAAATTTGCAGTGTTTAACAACGCACGTCTTCTGCGTGAAAAAGCCAGAGATGTATATGCAGACTGCATCATCCTTACAGAAAGTGCACCTGTGGTAGCAGGCTCAAGACATCTGCTGAAAAATATGCTGACAGCTGTTCAGGCTGGTACAGGACGGACAGTGCTGGCAAATCTGGGTGGATATGGCTTTACATCACATCCAGATGTATATCTGCCTGCAGTGGCATTTATCGAC
The DNA here is from genome assembly GCA_045633415.1 of Oscillospiraceae bacterium. Classification (GTDB taxonomy): domain Bacteria; phylum Bacillota; class Clostridia; order Oscillospirales; family Ruminococcaceae; genus RGIG3102. The sequence goes on from JAZQYH010000025.1 coordinate 7,542, forward strand.
AGCAAGCAGACATATTTCACCACTACTCTGACAGAATTTGTAAACAGCGAGAAACTTTTCGCAACAGAAAAGGCCTGTGGCGGCAGCAGAATGCTGTACAACCTGCCAAGCCTTGACTTTGACATTGCGTTTAACCAGAACCCTCTTATCCCTTACCAGATTGACGAAAAGGAATACAGCCTTGATTTGTTCCATCTGCAGGCTGTGGCTCTGGCGGCACGTATGTCCAACATAAACTGCAAAAAAGCTGTTCTTGCTTTGAGCGGTGGTCTGGACAGCGCTCTGGCACTGCTGGTTACTGCAAATGCATTTGACCTTATGGGCATAGACAGAAGCGGTATCCGTGCAATCACAATGCCTGGTTTTGGTACTTCAAACACAACAAAAAGTCTGGCACACCGGCTGGCTGAAAGTCTGGGTCTTGACCTTGAGCTGATTGACATTACAAAATCTGCCCGTCAGGCACTGCTGGACATCGGTCACGATGCTGTAACACCAGACGTTACATTTGAAAATGTACAGGCAAGAATGAGAACACTCCACGGGCTTAACCTTGCAAACGCCATTGGCGGTATTATGATTGGCACCGGGGATCTGAGCGAAGAAGCTCTTGGCTTTTCAACTTATGGCGGTGACCACCTGGCAAGCTACAATGTAAACAGCAGTGTGTCAAAAACTGTTATCCGTACAATCCTGCCACATATCATCCAACTGGATAATATGAAGAGTGCCGCTGGTCCTATTACAGATATTCTCAACATTCCTGTAAGCCCTGAGCTGGTACCACATGGCGGCGAAATCCTGCAGAAAACAGAAGAAATTCTGGCGCCATATAAATTGATAGACTTCTTTATCTACTGCTTTATAGTGGCTAAACTTTCTCCTATTGAAATGGCACAGAGAGCAAGCTGTGTGTTTGAAGGGGAATTTGGCGCCACATATCTGAAAGAAAAGGCAGAAATGCTGTGCAGAAGATTTATCACAGGTCAGTTCAAACGCAGCTGTGCACCAGAAGGTGCCGCACTGACACACGTGCATATCAATGGTCTTGACCGCAGTGTGCCAAGTGATTCATCAATGGGTGTGTTTAACCACTATTTAGGCAAATAATCAGATACAGCTATAAAGACAGGCATCTGCCTGTCTTTTATTTTGTATAGCAGTTAATGTAAATAGCATTTCTTACACAAAGATTTCACACACTTGATATATAATTGCCAATCGCATATGGTTTTTAAAACTATTTGATATAATTTTTTAAGCAGTTTTACTTATTTTTCAAGCAAAAGTTAAGAAATAATTGTTCTATTTAATAAAATATTTTCAAAAGTATATACAGAATATAATTTTTGCGGTATAATATTGAAGATTATTATGGGTATGTATGCCCGTAATAGCACTTAACTATGCAAAATAAATAACAATTTCTATAAGCAATATAAGTTTTGCAGAAAAGGAGCTTTTTGTTATGATTAAAATTTACAATCCACAGGGTAAAATCCTTCTGACAAATGATTTCTTTGCAGGTCTTGTGGGCAACGCTATTACAAGCTGTTATGGTGTTGCAGGCATGAGCGTTGCTGGCGCAAAAGATGGTGTGAGAGCCGCAATTTTTGGTTCTGACATTCCTGAAAAAGGCGTTGTGGTAAGCGAAGATGACGGCCAGCTGGTTATCGACCTTCACATCAAGGTTATTTACGGTGTTAACATCGCTACAATTGTGGAAAACATTAAAGAAAGAGTTTCTTACGCTGTAGAACACGCAACAAACTTAAAAGTTAAATCCATCAATGTTTCAGTAGACGACATCATTACAGAATAATTTTGAGGTGACAACAATGATTACTGGTAAAATCCTGCGAGATGCCATTATCTCTGGCGCTAACGCAATTATCAACAACAAAACAACAGTTGACGAACTTAACGTTTTCCCTGTACCAGACGGTGATACAGGTACAAATATGTCTATGACAATCGGCTCTGCTAAAAAAGAACTGGAAGCAATGGGCGACGATTGTACAGTAGAAAAAGTAGCTTCAACAGCTGCAAACGCTATGCTGCGTGGTGCACGTGGTAACTCTGGCGTTATTTCTTCCCTGCTGTTCCGTGGTTTCTCCAAAGCACTGAAAGGTAAAACAGAAGCAGACGCAAGCGACCTGAAAGCAGCATTGAGAAAAGGTGTAGACTCTGCATACAAAGCAGTTATGAAACCAACAGAAGGTACTATCCTGACAGTTGCTCGTGAAGCATGTGAAAAAGCAGAAACAATGGACACAACAGACATTGTTGAACTGTGGAGCGCAGTAGTTGAAGAAGCTAAAGTTTCTCTGGCTAACACACCAGAACTGCTGCCTGTACTGAAAAAAGCAGGCGTTGTAGACGCTGGCGGTCAGGGTGTAGTATTTATCTTTGAAGGCATGCTGAAAGTATTCAAAGGCGAAGGCATGATTACTGAAGAAGCTGTTAAAGAAGAAACAACAGAATTCGAATCAAAAGGTATCTACTCCAAAGACATCGACAAAGAAGTTGTAAATGCTTACCGTGTAGAATTCATCGTAAACAAAGGTGAAAAAGCTAACGAAGAAAAAATCCGTGCATATCTGGAAACAATCGGCGACAGCGTAGTAGTTGTAGACAACGAAGAAACAATCAAATGTTATGTACACACAGCAGCACCTGGTAAAGCAGTTACAGAAGGTCTGAAACACGGTTATCTGACAAGAGTTAGAATTTCCAACATGGCTGAAAAAGTAAGTGACCTTGCTGAAGAAGCAAAAGGTCTGGAAAAACAGGCTAAAGATGCTAACTCCGACGAAGTTTTCAAATACAAAGCTGTAGACAAAAGCGCTAAATTCGGTTTTGTTGCTGTAGCAGCAGGTCAGGGTCTTGAAAACATGTTCAAAGACCTGGGTGTAGACGCTGTTGTAACAGGCGGTCAGACAATGAACCCATCTACAGAAGACATTCTGAAAGCTGTTCACTCTGTACCAGCACAGACAGTATTCGTACTGCCAAACAACAAAAATATCATCATGGCTGCTGAACAGGCTGTTCGTCTGGCTGACAGAAAAGTAGTTGTTCTGCCAACAAGAACAATCCCACAGGGTATCACAGCTATGCTGAACTTTGACCCAGAAGCAAGTACAGAAGACAACGCAGTAACAATGGACATGGCTGCACAGAGTGTAGATACAGGTTCCATCACATTTGCTGCAAGAAACTCTGACTTTGAAGGTCACAAAATCAAACGTGGCGACATTCTGGCTATGGACAACGGCAAACTGTCATTCGTAGAAAAAGATGTAGAAAAAGCAACAATCAAACTGGCAAAACAGATGATGAAACGTGATACATCCTTTATCACAATTATCTATGGTGAAGGCGTAACAGCTGAAGAAGCAGAAAAAGTAGCAGAAGAAGTTCAGAAACGTGCACCTAAAAATGCAGAAGTTTCTGTTCTGGAAGGCAACCAGCCAGTATACTACTACTTCATTTCCGTTGAATAATAAAATATTTAAAGCCATCGGGCAACCGATGGCTTTTGTTTTTATAAATTCATTTATACAGGCAAAACAAATCCCTCTGGATATGGCACCAGAGGGATATTTTATTTATTCTTTTTCTTCTGTAACCTGCTGTACCACTTCTACAAATTCTGCTTCCACCACTGGAATGTTTTCCTGTGGGGATTCATCTTTGGACAAGTTCATATTGCGCAGGTTTTCCTGTGCTTTTTCATAGTCTGTTTTTGCCTTTACACTTTCAAACACAGTAACCAGACCTGTTGCACCATCGTAAACCAGACAGGCACCGATAAAACGTGTCAGTGTCATAGCTGTGCCAAATGGATTCATCACAATTACAAGTGCCAGGCCCAGCTTAATCAGTGTGAAAATAAGACCGTGGTTCCACTTTGCATAGTTGAGACGCTTCATTTCAAATGCTTTCTGCAGGCTGGTAACACTGCTGACAAGCAGGAACATACCCACCACAAAAGGAATGATGGATATAAGCATAGCACTTCGCCGGATAACAAACAAGCCCATAAAGCAGGTTGTTATACCGCCCATAAGCTCAAAAACTACAGGCTGTGGCAGGCTTTTGTTACGATATCTGGCAAGTATTCCCAATGCTCCCTTGCTTATAAGGGCGGCACCGATAAGATAGCAGATGGCTTTACCTGTGAAATCAGGATAAATTACCAGCAATAAGCCGATAGCCAATGTGGCGGCACTGGACAGGGAAAATCTTTCTTTAAGTATTTTTATATATTCCATAATTCATCACCTTTCGTGTTGTAATGCAAATTATATCTTTTCACACTTTGAATATATCACGCAAATTTTATGAAATTGTGAAAATCAGGCATAGTTCTGTTTCGCAGAAATTTCATCATTCAAAAGGGCAAAGCGATAATGGTCTTCCCATTTGTTGTTTATTTCAAAGCATTTTTTGGACAGACCTTCCATTTCGAAGTTAAATTTTTTCATCACTGCCAGACTTTTTTCATTTCTTGGCATAACCTGTGCTTCTATTCTGTGCAGGCGCAGTGTATTAAATGCAAAATCAATTATTTCAGCCACAGCTTCTGTGCAATAGCCCTGACCACGATAATCCTTGTCTATTTTATAGGACAATACACAGCTTTTCACACTGCCAAACAGCACCTGACCGATACACACTGTGCCGATTACCTTGTCTTCCCCTTTAAGTGTAAGGTAATATCTGAAGTCTGTGCCACTCATAGCATCTTTGTAATCCCATTTCAGATATTTCTTTATGCCCTGTTTTGTATAATACATACTTGGACGGGCTGGTTCCACATCCAACATATCCTCTTTATTGCGCAGATTAAAGTCTGCCACTTCTTTCGCCAGCTTTGGATGAGCCAGACGCATATACATTCTCTCGGTTATAAGAGTGTACATTTTCATATCATTCTCCTTGAAAAGTCTATAAACATCAAAAAAACAGTATTGTGTAAATTGCCAAAATATTATATAATAATTTATTGTGAATTACTAATTATCAGCCTTACAGACCTGCTGTTTACATTTATTATACAGGCATGGTCACTGGCTAGCAAGTAAAAATACATTAAATGAAAAGAGGATTTTCAGATGTTTTCACTTAAAGCAAGGGCAGACCGTCTGCGCAAGGTGCTGGAGCTTATCAAAGCTGATGCATGCATAGTAAAAAGCGAAGACAGTCGCCGCTATCTTACAGGTGTTTCCACCAGCGAAGGCATTGTTGTTATAACAAGGGCTGGCAACAGATACTTTCTTATAGACCAGCGTTATGAAGAATTTGCTACAAGACAGCTGTCTGTACAGGGTTTCACTGTGCGCACAGTAGGTCAGCGCTCTGAATATGCTATGTTTATAAACGAAATTATTCAGGCGGATAAAATCAAGGTTGCATTGCTGGAATCAAATGCAATCAGCCACGAAGATTATCTTGAACTGGAAAATGCTTTGTATGCAAAAGTTCTTCCACTTAAAACACAGCTGGATAAACTGCGCATGACAAAAGACCTGGAAGAAGTGGAAAACATCAAAACAGCCCAGAGAATCAACGAAAAAAGTTTTGAAGAACTGCTGTCTTACATCAAACCAGGTATGACAGAAAAGCAGGTGCAGGCAAAACTTGTTCAGCTTATGCTGGAAAATGGTTCTGACCTTGATAAATTCCATATCTGCTGTGTTTCAGGCACAAACTCCAGCCTGGTACACGGCAAAGCCACAGACAAGCGCATAGAAAAAGGTGAAAACCTGATGCTTGAGTTCGGTGCTGTGTACAACGGCTATCGCTCTGATATGGCAAGAACCATTGTTATCGGCAAAGCTTCTGATGAATTCAGACAGGCATACCGTGTGGTGCAGAATGCCAGCATCATCGGTCAGAGATACATCCGCAAAGGTATTTCAGGCAAAGATGCAGACAATGAAATCCGCCAGTACATCGAAGAAAACGGCTACAGAAATTATTTCCGACATTCTCTTGGTCACGGCATCGGCATTGGTCTGATTGAAGGACCATACCTTTCAGCTGATTCCAAAGACACCCTGACAGCCGGCAACGTTATAACACTGGAACCAGGCATATACATCCCTGGCAAATTCGGGATCAGAATCGAAGACCTGCTGTATATCTCCAATATGGGCACTGAAAATCTGACACGAACAACAAAAGAACTTATTGAACTTTAATATTACCGCTGCCAAAGGCAGCACAATCTTACAAGGAGAAAAAATGAAAGTAACAGCTAAAAGCAGAGCATTGATTATCGCTGTTTCAATGCTTTTCATTCTGTTTTTCAAATATCTGCCTGCCCCTGCTGGTCTGTCTACAGCCGCAATGCAGGTAACAGGTATCTTTATCGGCGTACTGATTATGTGGATGACAATTTCCATCGACTGGCCAAGTATGCTGTGTCTTGCCGCGCTGGCTTTTGTACCTGGTATATCAATGAACAGTATTCTGTCATCTGGTATGGGTAATGCAACATTCGCATTCCTTATGTTTACATTTATGTGTACACATACACTTAACCAGACACCATTTATCCGTCGCTGTGCAATCGCATTCCTTACTACAAAGGCTGCACAGAAAAGCCCTTGGTCCTTCATCACACTGTACTTTGCATGTACACTGTTTTTAGGCTCATTTATGTCACCTACAGTTCTGGTGGTAATTCTGATTGCCATCACAGAAGAAATCTATGCAGTTCTTGGTTTTGAAAAAGGTGACAAAGCCGCTGATATGATGATGATGGGTATGGTATTCTGCTCATCCATCGGCGCCGGTATGACACCAATCGCTCACGTTTTCCCACTGATGGCTATGGGTTACTACACAACAGCTACAGGCAACACAATCACCTATGCACAGTATATGGCTATGGGTGTGCCTGCAGGTATTGTAGCGGCAGTTATCATGATGCTTATTTTCCGCTTTATTCTTAAACCCGACCTGTCTGGTATCAAATCACTGGATATTTCCCATCTGAAAAGCGAACTGCCAGCAATGGGCAGAAAAGAAAAATATGCCCTGATTATCTTCTTTACAGTAATTGCTCTGTGGGTTGTACCGGGCGTTGTAAGACCATGGCTGCCAGAAGTTTACAACTACATCAACGGCTTCGGTACAGCAATGCCTCCACTGCTGGGTGCAGTAGCTATGGCTATTGTAACAGTAGACGGCAAACCACTGCTGGACTTTAAAGAAGCAACAAGCAAGGGTATTCCATGGGCAAGCCTTATCATGGTTTCCGCTACACTGGCTCTGGGCAGTGTTATGACAAATGCAGACGTTGGCCTGACAGCCTGGATTGGCGAAAAAATCACACCAATTACAGCTGGTATGGGTGTAATGGCGCTGGTATTCCTGTTTGCATTCTGGGCAGCTATCCAGACAAACCTGTCTTCCAATATGGTAACTGTAACAGTTGTATGTGCTATTGCACTGCCTGTATGTATGGCCGTGCCTGGCATCAACGTAGCTGCAGTGGCATCCATCATCGGTATGATGGCATCCTACGCATTTGCTACACCACCTGCTATGGCTACAATCGTATTTGCAATCGGCTCTGGCTGGACAAGCACAAGCCAGATGGCAAAATATGGCTTTGTTCTTATGATTGCTGGCGTTCTGCTGGCATGTGGCATCGCATACCCAATCGGTTGTCTGGTGCTGTAATAACAAAAAACAATAACCACTACCTGTAACAGGTAGTGGTTTTATTTTTTCTGTATTTATTTGCCCAGCTTTTTATCAAGGTCGTCCAGAACTTTTTTATATGGCATCAGCATACCTTCGTTCATTTTGTTGCCCATTTTGGATTTTATTTTAGGGCTGGAAATCATAGCACCCACCAGATACATAGCCAGCATTGTGCCCATCTTCTTCTGTGGGAAATCGTATTGACCGTGCTGTTTATAGAATTTGTGGTCTGCTTTCATCATGCCCTGCATCTGCCAGATAAGGTCACGGAAAATTTTCATACCCCCTACACCATAGAAGTTTGCAGGCTGTGTATTTTTGTTTTCCAGTGAGTAAACAAGGTTTGCCACCAGCATATCAATTTCACCATCCGGGTTTGTTTCGTCTGTTGCAATGCCAGCCAGAATGTTGCCACCTACCTGTGCGCGTCCTTCGATAATCATCTGCAGGTTAAATTCCTGTTTATACGGGCCACTGATAAGATACCCCATAGGCATACCCATTGTAACTGTGCGGTGGCCGTTGCAAAACTGTCTGTCATCGTACAGCTTGAATCTTGAACCCATTGAATGGTCTTTTACAGAGAAAGCATATATAATAGCCTGTCCACCCTGTACCTCGTTTCTTAAAAACTCATCAAAGCCATCTTTGTAAATACATTTGCCATCCACAGCACAGTTAAAACAGCCTAGACAGCCGCCGCTGAAAGGATAATCATTAAGATTCACAATTTTAACATCATATGGTACAACTGCCGAAAAGCGCTCTACCATAGCTTTAAGGCTGGTGTCTGTATCTTTCATATCAGTTACAACCACAATATTTTCAGCCTTTTTGGCGGTATTTTCTGCCGCTGTAGCCATTACAGCCCAGTGACTGGAAACAGGCACAGGTGATGGCTCACAGTAGCCATTCTCCACACTCCACTGGATATGGTTCCAGAAAGCGACAGCCTCCTGCTGGCCCTGTTTTTTGGTCAGGTCGTCCATATCTGCTGAAAGACCACGTATGTACTTCATACCCATATCCTGACAGTTGTCCTGAATATATCTGTGGGCGGTAATATCATAAAAATGCTTGGAGGTAGTTATCTGTGTAGCAAATTTGCCTGCAAAGTTTATTCCGCTTTCTTTCAGCAGTTCGATGAATCTGTGCAGCTGATAAGGCGCAATAAATGTGTAAACAGGATAAGAGAAAAGCAACATATCTGCTTTTTCGGCTTCACTTACAATTTCAGAAAAATCTTTTTCCAGCTTTCTTATCTGCTGACCAGCATGTACAGTAATAAATTCATGCTGTGGATTCAGTTTTTCCAGATAATTTACTGTCTGCCAAGTAATGGAATATTTGCCCTTTGGGCTGCCATTGATAACCAATATTCTCATAATATGCCCTCTTTTCAGCTTTATGTACACCAGTATACCAAAAATAAAAATATTTGCATAGATTTATATATTATTTTGGTATAATTTGTTTGCAATTATGGCAATCTTTCGATATAATACAAATATATCGTCCAAAAGGAGAGATAAAATGGAAAGAGCAAAGCATACACTCAACGAACTGTTGGTAAGTCTTTTTAACTATATTTTACATATCGAAGAAAAAAATCTTAAAGAATGTGGTGTACCTCTGACAATGAACGAAGTGCACACTATTCAGGTTATTGATAAAGCTGAAGATAATAACATGACACATATTGCCCGTGTATGTATGGTAAGTAAAAGCACGCTGACCAGCAATATTTCCAATCTGGAAAGAAAAGGTTATGTTGTTCGCTATAAAGATGACAAGGACAAACGTATCAACCGTGTTCGCCTGACAGAAAAATCAGCTGATGTACTGAAAGTACACGATGCCTTCCATAAAAATATGATTGATAAAGCTATCGGTGATATGGCCGTGCAGGAAAATGCACTGCTGCTGGAAACATTGGAAAACCTGCTGGGTTATTTCAAAGCAGAATACGAAGACAAAACTGACATTATAATCACAGAACAGAAATAATATTTATTAGAAAAGTAAAAGCACGGCAAAGTTGCCGTGCTTTTTTATTTTACAATAATGTGGTTTGAAAAATTATCAGAATTTATTGTAAACAGCTACTTCTTCAAAGGATTTTCTTGGGCGAGGGTTTGGTGCTTCGTCTGGGTAACCTACAGTTACAACTGTGATTACTCTTGTGCCTTCTGGACAGCCCACAATTTCAGTAGCCATATCAGGGTCAAAAGAACCTACCCAGCAGCTGCCAAGACCCATGCCAAATGTGGCAAGGTGCAGATATGTGGATGCGATAGATGCATCGATTGTACCACGATTATAGCCAGAGTCATTCATCTGCTGATATTCAGTTGCACAGATACAGAAAATCAGTGGTGCTGTCATAGCAGGTCCACGGCTTTCGCAGGCAACTCTCATCTTTTTCAGCTGTTCTTCGTCAGTAATAGCAACAAACTTCCATTCCTGTCTGTTTGCAGCACTTGGTGCAATACGCATAAGGTCAATCAGCGTATCAATTTTTTCCTGTTCAACAGGTATGTCTTTGTATTTTCTGATGCTGATTCTGCTGCGCATAACGTCCATAAATTCCATAATACTTTCCTCCGATGTCAAATTTTTTATTTTAGTATAACACATAAAACAGAATTTCTCAATTTGATATCTGTAATACAATGTAGAAAATATCTTCAGAAAAGCACCCTTTTGCACAAATTTTATTGCATATTGAGTCCATGCAGACTTATATTATTGCCCCGACAGGATAAAAATGCTACAATATAGGCAATACGATATATGAGGTGTGGTATGAAGGTTTTACTTATCAATGGCAGTCCTAAAAAAGATGGCAACACAGCCATTGCCCTGAATGAAATGGTGCAGATTTTCGAAAAAGAAGGTATTGAAACCGAAATCATTCATATAGGCAACAAGAATATCCGTGGATGCATTGCCTGTGGCAAATGCAGGGAACTCGGTCACTGTGTATTCAACGATTTTGTGGCAGAAACCAGCAAAAAGCTGGCACAGGCTGATGGTCTGGTGGTTGGCAGTCCTGTTTATTATGGCTCTGCAAACGGCAGTCTGGTTTCATTTTTAGACAGGCTGTTTTACTCTAACTCCACAGACCTGCGAATGAAGGTAGGCGCCGCAATAGCTGTGGCACGCCGTGGCGGTATAACCTCAACTTTTGACCAGCTGAACAAATACTTTACAATTTCAGGTATGCCTGTCGCCAGTGGTCAGTACTGGAATGGCGCCCATGGTGCCGCACCGGGTGAAGCCACACAGGACGGCGAAGGTCTGCAGCAGATGAGAACTCTGGCAAGCAATATGGCATTTCTGGTAAAAAGTATTGCTCTGGGCAAAGAAAAGTATGGTCTGCCAGAAAAAGAAAAACCAGTAAGAACCAATTTCATCAGATAAAGGAGAATATTATGGAACTGAACAACGGTATTTTTGAAAGAAGAAGTATCCGCAAATATGAAGAGAAAGCTGTAAGCGAAGAACAGGTAAGAGAAATTCTGTGGGCGGCAAGTAATGCACCATCATGGAAAAATCTTCAGCCATCACGCTATTTTGTAGCAATGCACACATCACGTGATGCAGTGGCTGATATGCTGCCAGAATTCAATAAAAACAACGTTCTCAATGCGCCTGTACTTATAGTTTCCTGTGTTAAAAAAGGCACATCCGGCTTTGACAGGGAAGGCAACGCTGTAACACATCTTGGCGATGGCTATCTCCACTTTGACAACGGTCTTGCCGTGCAGAACATCTGTCTGAAAGCACTGGATATAGGTCTGGGCACATTGATTATGGGTCTTTATGATGAAGCTGCTATCAGAAAATATTTTGAAATTGATGACAGTCTGGAAATTGTATGCGTACTGTCTGTAGGCTACCCTGCAGACCAGCCAGCCGCAAGACCTAGAAAATCAGTTGATGAAATTGCAGTATTTAAAAAATAAGAGCTTTATGATAATTGGGGCGATATCAGTTTTATAACTGGTATCGCCTGTTTTGTTTAACCGATGAGACACCAGTAACTACCGGACAGGCAAAAAATCAACATTATACCAGTTTTATTTGCTATGATGTTATCTGTTACCAAAAGGAATACCGCCAGACTGAACGAAGTATTGAAAAAACAGCAACTGCACAACGAAACCAACAAATAACTTACAGTGGAAGAATATGTAGAAAATAAAAAGCGACACGGTTTATGCCGTGTCGCTTTTATTATATTTTCAGTTCAAAACCATCAAAAATAACCATATCAAATTTGTTTTTCAGCATATCATATTCCCGCTGTGTCTGAACAGTCCAGCAGGCGGCTTTTGCACCCATAAGGCGACAAAGTTTAAGGGATATGTTGTCTTTGTGGTTGTAGTTATAGGAAATAAAGTCTGGTCTTGCGGCAACATTGCCCACCATAAATGAAAGTGCTGTGTACAGTGGCTGTCCTGCATATTTTTCATCGTGCCAGAACTCAGCAGACAGCTGACCACGAACAACCTCTGGTGCATTGGATTTGTACCACATAAGTGCACGTGGGTCAAAGGATTTCATACACCACTGACCTTCATAATCTTTCAGTATTTCATAACTGCTTGCGCAGATGGCTGTGTCCACATGGTCCATTTTGTGTTCTACAATAACAGGCACTTTACCGTCTATCAGTTCCATTGCCTGTGCAAGAGTAGGGATTGTATAGTCAGTTCCCAGCAGTTTCATCTGTGCTAGTTCTTCGCTGGTATAATCCCACACATCACCTTCCACACCACACATTCTTTCCAGTGTTTTATCGTGGAAAACCATTGCCACACCATCACTGGACAATGCTACATCCAGTTCAATGCCTATGCCGGCGTCAACTGCACGTTGAAATGCCGCCAGACTGTTTTCTGGAATATTGTTTTCATTGTCAAAATAGCCTCTGTGTGCAAATGGACCTGAAAGGAAGGATGTGTCAGGTTTTGACGCTACTCTTGGTGATATGATGAAAAGAAACACACCAAAAAGAACACTGAATAAAATCAAAAGTACTTTTATAAATTTTTTCATATACACCTGTTAAAACAACATATGTGCAAACAATGCAATTACTGGCAGAGTAACGATTGTTCTTTCGACAAAGATGATAAACAGGTCTTTCAGTGAAACAGGGATTTTACTGCCCATGATGATACTGCCGATTTCAGACATGTAAATCAGCTGTGTTACACTTGTTGCTGCAACAACAAATTTTGTCATTTCACTTTCAAAGCCTGCGGCAATAACGCTTGGCAGGAACATATCTGCAAAGCCAACAATAACTGTCTGGCTGGCTGCTGCCGCTTCAGGAATGCCCAGCAGATTGAATACAGGAATAAATGGAACACCCAGAATTTTAAATACTGGTGTGTATTCAGCAATAATAAGTGCAATTGTGCCCATTGCCAGAATTACAGGCAATGTGCCGAACCACATTTCCATTACATTTTCAAAGCCTTCTTTGAAAAATTCTTTTATGCTTGGTGCTTTTCCTGCTTTTTCAAGAGCCAGTTCCAGACCGTAGCTGAAAGAGGATTTGCCTTGTGGAATATCTTCCCTGTGGGATTTTTCTGTGTAATATGTATCTGGTACTCTGGACAGTGGTGGCAGTTTTGGCACGATAATAGCCGCAACAACACCAGCCAGTGAAACAACACCGTAGAATGGCAGGAACATATGTTCCAGGCCAACTTCGCTGATAACAACCAGACTGAATGTGATACTTACGGCAGAGAATGTAGTTGCAATAACTGTTGCTTCTCTTTTTGAGTAGAAACCATCTTCGTACTGTTTGCTTGTCAGCAGTACACCGATGGAGCCGTCACCCAGCCAGCTGGCAACACAGTCAAGGGCACTTCTGCCTGGCAGGTTGAATACAGGGCGCATGATTTTGATAAGCAATGCACCGAAAAAGTCCAGCAGGCCATAGTTCAGAAGCAGGCTGAGAAGCAAGCCAGCCAGCAGGAACACGCAAACCAGAATTGGCATCAGGTCATAGAGTACAACACCGCCTGTAATATCACCGATAATGATTTCTGGGCCAATGCCAAAGAACATCATTATTGCAAACACAAAGCCTGTCATTCTTACGCCGAACCAGAAAGGTGTCAGTGTAAACAGATTATCCAGCTTTGGATTTTCTTTGATGAATTTAATACCTACAAATTTGTGAATCAGTGTTACAACTGCACTGATTGAAATCAGCAGGCAGATAACAGCAGTACTGCCATCACCCATAAAATCCAGCAAAGCATTTGCAAGTACAGCTATAGGAATTGTCAGATTTCCGTTCTGATTTATAGGTGTTACAAAGAGGATAACGCCTATAAGAGATGGTATCAGGAATCTGAGGAAGTTTTCTTTTTTCAAATTTTTCATATATCTTTCCTTCTTGATTTAAATGCATAAAAATAAGTCATAAAAAACACATACCTTATAAATTTATCCTATTTCAGCAAATAAATCAAGTGGTAAATATTAATTATATAAATATCTTTCCACTTTTTTTGTAAAATATATCAATTGACGGTATTATTAAAATATTTTAATATAAAATTAAAAGTGCAACCGTTAATATAACAGATAAAAAGGAGTATAAAATATGAGAAAAATCATTCTTGACGTAGATACAGGTACTGATGATGCTATAGCTATAATGTGTGCTCTTGCAGCAGAAGAACTGGAAGTTCTTTCTGTTTGTACTGTAAATGGCAACCGTGGTATTATGTACACAACAGAAAACACTCTGCGCCTGCTTGAATATCTGGGCAGAGAAGAAATCCCTGTTTATAAAGGTGCTCATCTGCCATTGGTTTCCACACTGCCAGCATGGAGAAGACCAGAGGTTCCATATGGCGGCAAAGAATTCAGAGAAATGGAAATCCACGGTGACTGGCTGGAACTGCCACCAAGCGTAAACAAAAAAGCTGAAGCTATGGACGCTGTTTCTTACTACATCAAAACTCTCACAGAAACAAAAGAAAAAATCACTATCGTTCCTGTAGGTCCGCTGACAAACCTCGCCCTCGCTTTCAGAGCTAAACCAGAAATCGTAGAAAACATTGAAGAAATTGTAATCATGGGTGCGGCTTATGCCCACGGCAACAAGACAGCTGCCGCTGAATTCAACTGGTGGTGTGACCCTGAAGCTGCAAAAATCGTTATGGACTGTGGTGCAAAAATCACAGTTATTCCGCTGGATGCCACACATAAAGCATGCGTTTCCGGCACAGAGGCTGACATTATCGAAGCTGGCGGCACAAAAGCATGTATTGCAGCTGCTGATATGATTAAACAGCGTATCCGTGGTTACTCCACATTCCAGCCAATGGGCGACGATATGGCACCTGTGCACGATGCACTGGCTGTTCTTTATATGCTGGACCCAGAAGTTTGCGAAAATGTAAAACCTATGTATGTTGACGTAGACTTTGGTGGCGGCAACTCTGACGGTATGTCTATTGTAGACGTGGACAAGCGCTACTATGACAGAGAACCTAACTGTAACTTCGCATTCAGCGCAAACAGAGAAAAATTTGTTGCTCTGCTGACAAAACTTCTTAAAGCAAGATAATTTACATATTGCAATAAAAAAACCGGCACAGTATCAGCACTGTGTCGGTTTTATTTTTTTTTAAGAGAAAAGGGGGCTGTCAAAGACAGTCCTCTTATCGTATGGAGTTAATAATATGAATTATTATTAGAATTTAATTGGGCGTGCTACATAGCTTGTATGAAGGATTTCATGAGCTTTGTGGCTGCCTGGTTCGCCAAGGAATTCAGCGTAGAGAGCTTTAACTTCTTCGTTCATATGAGATTTTCTCAGTGTCATTTTTTCGTCCTGTGAGTACAGAGCGGATGCACGCAGAGATTTCAGGTCAACAAAGTTTCTTACGCTAGCTGGCTGTGTTGGCTGACCGCCACCGTTGATACAGCCGCCTGGGCAAGCCATAACTTCGATGAAGTCATACTGAGCTTCGCCGTTTTTGATTTTTGTAAGGATTTCTTTAGCATTTGCAAGGCCAGATACTGCTGCAACTCTGATTGTTTTACCAGCCAGTGTGTAAACAGCTTCTTTGATGCCTTTGTCTGTGCCACGAACTTCCATAAATTCTGGTTTTTCCAGTTCTTTGCCTGTGAGAACTTCAGCAGCTGTACGCAGAGCAGCTTCCATAACACCACCGGATGCACCGAAGATGTGAGCAGCACCAGATGCTTCGCCCATTACTCTGTCAAATTCTTCGTCTGGCAGACGGTCAAATTTGATACCAGCTTTTTCAATCATGCGAGCAAATTCTCTTGTTGTGATTGCTACGTCAACGTCTGGAACGCCTGCAGCAGACTGGTCTTCACGGCCGATTTCGAATTTTTTAGCTACACATGGCATAACTGCAACAACAACGATGTCTTTTGGATCAAGACCCATTTTCTGTGCATAGTATGTTTTTGCAACTGCACCGAACATCTGCTGTGGTGATTTACAGCTGGAGATGTTTGGAATAAATTCTGGGAAGTATGTTTCACAGTATTTTACCCAACCTGGTGAGCAGGATGTGATAAGTGGCATTGCGCTGCCTTCTGTTGTGAATCTGTGGAGGAATTCTGTAGCTTCTTCCATGATTGTCAGGTCAGCTGCAAAGTCTGTGTCGAATACTTTGTCAAAGCCAAGGCGACGAGCAGCAGCAACCATTTTGCCCTGTACGTTTGTGCCGATTGGCATATTGAAGCATTCGCCAAGTGTTGCACGGATAGATGGAGCTGTCTGTACAACAACGTGTTTTGTTGGGTCTGCAAGAGCTGCCCAAACTTTATCTGTATCGTCTTTTTCAGCGATAGCGCCTGTTGGACATACTACGATACACTGACCGCAGGATACACAAGATGTAGCATCCAGTGGCATTTCGAATGCGGAACCGATATGTGTTTCAAAACCACGTTCGTTAGCGCCGATAACGCCGATACCCTGTGTTGCGCCACAAGCTGCTACACAGCGACGGCAAAGGATACATTTTGTATTGTCACGGTACATATGAGCTGCGGAATCATCCAGTGGCCATTCAATTGTCTGACCAGCCCATGCTTTTGTATCTTTGATACCATAGTCTTTAGAAAGT
>JAZQYH010000026.1:0-2969 GCA_045633415.1 Oscillospiraceae bacterium
GCTCTGCTTCTATCCCTAAATCCTCAAGATAAGCAATAATATCAGCAGCGGTTATGTAATGGTCTGGGTCTGATTGCTGTTGGAAGTATTGAGCAATATAAAGTATTTTTACTTTTTGATTTTCACTGCGCGACATAACAACACCTATCATTTCAACATTCTATTTATTATTCCCAATAGCATAAGTATATCTCTTTCGTCAAGTTTGCTCATGCCATCAATAGCTTTTTGAATTAATTCTGGGTGAGATGTTTCTGTATCAAAAAATTGTGCTGGTGTTATCTCAAAATAATCACATATAGCAAAAAACTCTTTTAAAGGTGGTAATGCTTTTCCAGAAGAAATATTATATACATAGCCTCTACTATGACCTAAATCATAACTCATTTGGTATTCAGACACACCTTTTTGCAATCTTAATTGAGTTATTCTCTCTTTTACAAAATCTTCATACATAGTAATCACCTCTTTGGTTAATATGATACTCTGTACAAAAATCGTTTTAGTCGAATTATATTTGTTTATTCAGATTGTACAATCTAAATATATATGTTATAATTTCAAATAGTCATACAATATTTGACAATAAATATTAAACAAACAAAAAGGAGACGAAAAATGAAACGTATAATATCGCTTTTATTAAGCGTAATAATGGTATTTTCATTAATACCAACGACAGCTTTTGCGGCTGAACGAACTGTAACGGAAACAGGTTCACTAGGTGATAATCTGACTTGGACATTTTATAGCGATGGAGAACTTGTAATCAGTGGCAACGGTGATATGGTAAGCAAAACATATGCTTCTGATTATCCTTTCTATAACTATAGAAAACAGTGCACCAAAATCACCATTCACGAAGGTGTTACTTCCATTGGTAAGTGTGCGTTTAACTGGTTTAATGATTCAAACAGAATTTTAGAAATTTATGTTCCTTCAACTGTAACTAAAATTAATTCACTGGCATTTTCAAGATGCTATGCAGATAAGATTTACCTTTACCCTGACAATATGCCACAAAAACATGATGTATTTGAAGGCAATAAAGTAACTGCTGTATATTTCAAAGGTACAGAAGAACAGGCAACTGCAATAAAAAATGCTTTAATGGATAAACCAAGCGAGTGGTACTATTTAAGCACTATCAATGGTGTTTTACCTAGCAATTGTGACACATTAGGCATCGAAAACACAACTAACCCTGGTGCAGCAGAAACATATACAGGTGATGTGTTAAAAATAACCGCAACTCCAAGTAGCGGTTATACATTAAAAAACATTATTGTTGACGGACAACCAATTGTAGGTGATACTTTCACAGTAACAGGCAATCATACTGTAACTGCAGAAATGGCAGAAGTAACTTACTATGCTGTATCTTTAGACCCATCATCACAGACAATTACAGATAATGATATAGCAACAATTAATGTTAATATAACTGCAAAAGGTATGACTACATATAATGCAGTAGATATAACACTTAACTACAGTGGTGTAGACCTTGTAACAGACGCAATTGACGGCTATGCAGTTACAAAAGGTAATAATACAGTACGTATCCAAGGTCATGGTGCTGATAAATCTGTTGGTACAAATATATCCTTACAATTCAACAATGTGGCCCCAGAAGGTGGCACAGTGACACTTGAAAAAGCATATGTAGACGAATCTGCAAATGCAATTGGTGCCGATGCTCCTGAAGCACAGTATGGTGTAAAAACTGCAACTATCACACACGGCGGTTTCTCTATTACAGATCAGAGTGGATTCTTTAATGTTGAAGGTACAGTGCCATATGGCAACAGCTATACATTCACAGCAAAAGACAATAACTACAATTACACATTCACAGCCACAATGGGTGGACAGTCAGTAAATGTAACTGATAACGAAAATGGTACATTTACAATCACTCGTGTAACAGGCCCACTGGTAATCAGTGCAACAAGAACAGCAAAAACATTTAATGTAACTGTATCTGGTGAAGGTAACGCAAAAGAAAATGTACAGTTACCAGCAACCCAAGTACCTACATACAAAACCAACTATGTATTCCATCTGGAAAGAGAAGAATATTTTGGGTATACAGTTGAAGCAAAAATTGGTGAAAATACAATCACTTTAATTGCAAATGACAACGGCACAGAATACACAATCCCTGGTGAAGTAATTACTGGTGATATCACAATTTATGCTGACAAACAACAGGATACCTTTACTGTAACATTCACAGGCGACACAAGTGATATCTCTGGTAACGCTACAGTAGCTGCAAATGATGATTACACATTCACACTGAACAAAGCAATCGGTTACAACTACACATTGAGTGTAACTATGGGTGACACTGCACTTTCAGACGATAAAATAGTTGCAGGCGAAAATAATACATATGTTATTAATGATGTTACAGGCAATCTTGTAATCAATGTAACTAAAGCTCTTGCAGTAGAAGTTACTGTTGATAAATATGTAAAAATCGATAACTACAATATTTGGCTGGTAATAGCAAAAGGTGCTACAAAAGATGGCGATGTACTGGCATATGATGGTGAACCAATGTACTGGTCTGACAAATATGAAGGCTATGCATACCTTGTAATTGCTGATGCTCTTACAAATGAAAATATTAAAGAAGAAATCACTCATATTACTGCTGCCAAAGTAGCAATTGACTACAATGGTGACGTAAATATGACTGGTGTTATCGATATCAACGATGCACAGTTGGCATACGACATTTACAAAACCAAATATAATGACTTTTCACAGGTATCAATGGAAAAATTCCTGAGAGCTGATGTAAATGACACAATCGGTCTGGATATGAATGATTCCGTTGCCATAGTTTCTAAAATTAACTAAACTTAACACAACTGATATCAGCCCTACTTGCGGGCAGGGCTGATTTTATCAGTATTTTATAAGTGTGTTTCAACATTTGAAATATAGCTATAAAATAT
>JAZQYH010000027.1:0-11768 GCA_045633415.1 Oscillospiraceae bacterium
AGTCACTGACAACAGATTTACAGTCTGCCCCCTTTGGCCACTCGGGAACACTCCCACAATTTGGAGCTGGTGGACGGATTCGAACCCCCGACCTGCTGATTACAAATCAGCTGCTCTACCGGCTGAGCTACACCAGCTAATTTCTTAGCTTGCCGCTTTCTTGCGACTGCTTAAATATAATACCACAGTATTTTATAAATGTCAACAATTTTTTGAAAAAATTTTTAAAAATTTAAAATGGTTATTTTCAGACAGTTTATTTTTGTGATGCCCTATGATATAATTAAACTATTATATATTTATCAGAGGTAAAAATTGAAGACATTTATTCAAAATCTGTACATAGGTGCAGACGGTTTAAAAAAAGCCCTGTGTTTTATGGTGTTGGCTTTATATATAGCTCTTACAATACATGGCGGCGGCACCATAGCTGAAATATTGCTGATGGCATTTGTTATGGTGGCATATGTTTACTTGCCAGGCAAATGCTGGAGCATACTGCTAGGTGCAGGAAAACGCTTTAAGGGCATTGATTTCGCTTTGGAGATATTACTGGGAACAGGCTTTTTCTGTGCAGTGTATTGTGTTGCCATGCGCCTGCATATGAAAATGCTACTGGTTGTATTGCCTTTGGTTTTTGCTTTGCTGGGCTTATTGCTGTTGATACGCAAAGAAAATATCAAAGGTGTATCAACCAAAATTCCCCCTTTCTACTGGCTGTTGATACTTTTATACTTTGGTTTACTGCTTTTATATACATTTACTACAGTTGTTAAGGCGGCACAGCCTGCAAGCATAGGGGATACACTTTTGTCTGCAGATATGCTGTGGAATATCGGCAACGCAAATTCATTTACACTGCGCTTTATTCCGGAAGATATACGCTATTCCGGTGTGCAATTGCATTACCATTATCTTACAGAACTTTTTGCCGGTGCGCTCAGCTGGCTGACAGGCATATCTGCCTACAATGTAGTTGCTTTTTATATGCAACCTTGGGTTCTGGCAGTTGCTGTGTACTGTCTGTTCTCTTTTGGTAAAGTCTGGTTTGGCGAAAAAACCAAGGCTATGATGTTTACATATTCCATGTTTGTGTTTGGTTGTGGTAGTCTGTGGACATGCTTCCTTTCAGGCTATAGTTCTTTCTATAATGATAATGCCAAGCACATTATTACAAATATAAACGCCCAGACAACTGCAACTATATTCCTGTGTATATTCGGTGCAATGTTTGTACAGCTTATAGAGAAAGAGTTTAGCGCAGGCATTATTGATATAGGCTTATGGCTGGTGGCATTCTTTATGTTGTGCTTTGCAAAAGGTCCTGTAGCCGCTATTGTGGCAATAGGTGGTGCAATCACTTTGGTATGGCTTTTCCTGCAGAAAAAGCTGAAATTCTGTGGTATACTGGCGGCTGTTGCTATGTCTGGTGTGTTCTTTGTGGTTTACCTGCTGTTTTTTGCATCTGGTGCAAACACAAGTATGGGGCTGAATATGTGGGTGGCTTCTTACAAGACAACATTTGGTGTATATGTAGAGGGCCTGAAGTATCAGACAGGCAGACCAGTGTGGTGGCTTATTGTGGCTGTTGTGCTTGTACTGGATATAATTATGGTGGCACCTGTACAGGTTGTAATGTACATTGCGGGTCTTGGGAAAGATGTGAAAAATATCTTCAGACTATCCGGCAAACGCCTGTGGTCCAACAGTATGGTGGCCGGCGGTCTTATGGCATATTATCTCTTTGACCACTATGCAATGAGTCAGGTTTATTTCCTCTTCCTCGCACTGTTTTTCCTGCATCTGATGGCTATAGAAAATCTGGAATTGCTGACAGGGAAAATATTGCCAAAAGTTGCTCTGCTGGCGGCTGGCATTGCTGTTACCACTACAGTGTTTATGTATGTAAACTATATAGGCTCTGGTGCACGTTTCCTTGCAAGAAATCTGGGCCTTATAGAAAAATATCCTTATGATACAGTTGTAAATGCAGATGACCAGCTGGCAATGGAATATATGGCGCAAAACAGCCCGGAAAATGCCCTTTTTGCTACAAACAGGATTCATCATTCCAATAGTAAAACTGACGGCATATCCAATATTTATTCCGCTTTCAGTGGACGTCAGAGCTATATGGAAGGCTATGCCTATGCGCTTACAAACATGGGTGTTCCATACTATGTAATTGACCAGCGACAAGTTATAAACGAAAAGCTGTTTAATAGTGCTACACCTGTCGAAGAGCTGAAATATCTCTGCGAAAAAACAGGCATTACACATCTGGTATATACAACACAGCTGGAAGGCAGTGATGCTGTAATGGCAACAGTATTTGATAAAATTTACGACAGTGAAACTGTAAAAATATATGCCACAGGGGTACAGCCTTTGGAAAATCATCCGTTGTATCAGCCAGAACTTGCTGAATATGGTGAGGGAATAAAAGAATAAAATAAAAAGAGATGCTGTCAGCATCTCTTTTTTTGTTGCGAGTATAAATTAGAAGTTGGATTTTTTAACTTCAAAGTGTGCCTGTGGGTGTGCACATACTGGGCACATGCCAGGAGCTTTAAGACCATAGTGTACGTGGCCGCAGTTTGCGCAGTACCATGCAACTGGTTCATCTTTTTCGAATACTTTGCCGCCTTCAACGTTAGCAAGCAGTTTCAGGTATCTTTCTTCGTGGTCTTTTTCGATTTTGCCTACTGCTTCAAACAGGTATGCAATTCTTGTAAAGCCTTCTTCTTTAGCTTCTTCAGCCATTCTTTTGTACATATCTGTATGTTCGTAGTTTTCGCCAGCAGCTGCATCTTTCAGGTTTTCAACTGTTGATGGGATTGCATCACCGTGCAGAAGTTTGAACCACAGTTTTGCGTGTTCTTTTTCGTTGTTAGCTGTTTCGATAAACAGGTCAGCAATCTGGTTGTAGCCTTCTTTTTTAGCCTGTGATGCATAGTATGTGTATTTGTTTCTTGCCTGGCTTTCGCCTGCGAATGCTTCCATCAGGTTAGCTTCTGTTTTTGTGCCTTTTAAGTTCATAATATAATCCTCCGTTTATGTGTGCCTTTGTGGCTTATTTACTTTTTTCCAGACAATCTTTGCAAAGACCGTCAAATAATATCTGGTGGTCATTTACTTTTCTGCCACCAATGTTTGCAAACATTTTGTTGATGTCTTCGATATATGGCATATCCAGGTCACTTACATCTCCACATTCTTCGCAAATAAAGTGATAATGCGAATGCAGGTTGTGGTCGAACCTGTCAGCTGAACCAAATATCTTAACCTTCAACAAATCATGTGAATCACACAGCTTGTTCAAATTTCGATAAACTGTAGTACGGCTTATCTGTGGATATTTTTCGTGAACAAGGTTGTATACATCGTCTGCAGTGGGATGATTTGCCAATGTCTGCACAGCATCTAAGGTAACCGTGCGCTGAAATGTGTTTCTCTGGTTCATTGTAATCCTCCCTTCGTTCTTTAATGATATAATATACCATTAAGAGTAAAATGTCAATAGGTATTGAATAGTTATTTTGAATAAAATTAAAAAATATTTTTTGTGCAAAAGAGAAGATAATTCCAGATAGGTATTCTATATAGAGTTAATATATATATTATACATATATTATGAACATTAAATTATATATTATCCAAGGTTTTTGCCAGAGCCTGTGCGAAAATTTTCCGGGAATTTTTTGCTTGCTGTAATGTAGAGCCGTGTGTGCCGAATTCAACCAGCAGACTGCCTGTGGATAATTGTTGGTTGTAATTGCGGTAGTCAAACAGCACTGGTCTTGTCAGTCCGGGCAGTTCTTTTTCCAATGTATTTTGCAGATTAGTGGCAAATTTCAGGTTTTCTCGGTAGTTTGGCATATTCATATATCCGCTGTCACACCCGCTTATTATCATTATCTGGGCGTACTTATCGCCGTTATACGACACTACAGGGTTAATAACGGCACCGTCTCTTTCCACGGCATCACGATGTATGTCCAGAACAACTTTGATAGAGGGATACATCTTAAGATATTTTTCCACTGTGGCTTTACTTAAATCGTAGCTTCCGTTATAAGAAGGATGGTCGTGAAGGGTGGTGTCCTGTATAGTGTTGTAACCCATGCTGTTAAGGGTATCTGTTATCACTTTTCCTACGGCAACCATATTCTGGGAAGTATCTGTACTGCGCCAGGAGTAAGCTGGGTTGTATGTCATGTCATCGGTTGGTGTATAGCTTTCTGTGGCATGGGTGTGATATATCAATATCTGCGGCTGGTCAGAATTTTTTTCTACAGAAAAATTTACCGGTGCCAGCATAAGCTGTTTTACCTCATTGGTAGTGTGATGAGTAAGATTTTTTACATAGCAGGCATCTTTTTGCAAAATGATGTTACTTGTACTGCTGGAGAAAAATTCTTCCTGTATATTGTACATAGGGTGATATGCCGGGCTTTTTGTGGTGGCATCCTTGTTTTTTGACAGCTGTGGAATAGTAAAATTTTCAAAAGGGCTGGCCGCTGAAATAATTTCTGTCTGCAAAATGGTATTCTTTTTTATAAAATCAATGGCCTTTACAGGATTGAATGCTCCTATAATTATACCCAGCCAGCTTTCTGAAAAAACCAAAAGTATAATTGCGGGCATAAAAATCAGCCAAAATTCCAAAAATTTAGCAATTTTTTGCAAAAAATCACCACCAAAATCAATATCTTACCTTTAAATATATGAAAAACTATGATATAATATGACAGTTGTAAAACAGAGGTTTTGGCAGATTTAAAAATTGTTAAAAAAGTACAAAAAAAGTACTTGCAATTTGTAAATAAAAATGGTATTATAATTAATACTGTCACAGTAATTAAAGGAGGTGGGATCATGCCAAACATTAAATCTCAGAAAGACAGAGTTCTTCAGTCCAAAAAGGAAAATCTTCGCAACAAAGCTGTGAAAAGCAACCTTAAAACAGTTATCAAAAAAGCAGACATTGCTTTAGCTGATGGTTCCGCTGACGCACAGATGGCAGTTGTAGAAGCAGTTTCTACAATCGACAAAGCACGCTCTAAAGGCGTTCTGCACAAAAATACAGCAGCTAGAAAAGTTTCCAGAATGATGAGAAAAGCTAACGCTGCAAAATAATTTTTGATTTGAAGTAAATAATGACCGCTCTGAAAAGAGCGGTTTTTGTTTTTTACTTATAATTTTCACAATTTGGTGATATTTTATCATTAAAAGATATTTTATGAGGAGAAGAATATGATAGGTACTGTTATCACAGGTGCCATTATCGGTGCCGTCGCAAGCAGAATAATGAATTCAAGACACGGCTTTTTCATGAACATGGTTATCGGTATGGCTGGTTCATCTCTGGGGCATTTCATTTTTGGTTTGCTGGGCTTTACTGCATACGGTCTGGCAGGCCTTCTGGTAGAAATTATCGGTGCTTGTCTGGTTATATCTCTGGCAAGAAAGATTGGCTGATATAAATGCTTGACATTATACCCTTTGCCCCTGTAAGATATTTCCATAGAAAAAGAAAGGTGATTTCACTATGAGAATGCGTAGAAAACCCTGGGCACGTCCAGAGCTGGACGCCAGCGAGGTATACATCAAAAATCCACACGACTTTTATGAAAAATGGCAGTCAGCTTTTGACAAAGAACAGCCACTGGTAATGGAACTTGGCTGTGGCAAAGGTGGATTTATAGCACAGAAAGCATTTATGCATCCAGAAAAGAACTTTATTGCTTTTGACATCAAAAGCGAAGTTCTTGCTATTGCAAAAAGAAACATAGAGGCTGTTTATGGTACTACACACTGCCCAAATGTAAAAATCACAGCATTTGATATCGAAAGGATTCCACTTGTAGTCAGCCCAAAAGACACAATTGAAGAAATTTATATCAACTTCTGCAACCCATGGCCAAAGGACAGACATAAAAAACGCCGTCTGACACATACACGCCAGCTTAATAATTACAAAACATTCCTAAAAAAAGATGGTAAGATTTTCTTTAAGACAGATGATGACGAACTGTTCACAGAAAGCCTGGATTATTTTGCAGAGGCAGGATTTGAAATTGAGTTTATTACATACGATATGGCTGAAAAATCACTGCCAGAAAACATTGTAACAGAACACGAAAAAATGTTTATGGACCAGGGAATTAAAATCAAAGGTCTTATCGCTGTAAATAAAGGCTAAAAGTACTGAAAAAGGGCAATAAAATGCCCTTTTTACACCTTCAAAAAATTTTTTAAAAATTTTTAAATTTTTTTTGAAAAAAGTGTTGACAAATACAATTTTATGTTGTATACTAATCAAGCATTAGAAATGCAGCACATATGGCGGTATAGCTCAGTGGCTAGAGCAACCGGTTCATACCCGGTAGGTCGTAAGTTCAAATCTCACTGCCGCTACCATATGTGGCCCGTTGGTCAAGCGGTTAAGACACCGCCCTTTCACGGCGGTATCAGGGGTTCGATTCCCCTACGGGTCACCAGTTTTCGGCACTATGGATATAGTGCCGAAAATTATCTAAAATAACAGCAACAGCTGATGATATAGATTAGTAGGATTGGCAATAGCCAGTCCAGAGATTTTCAAATAACGGCAGAGCCGTTTATATAAATGGCCCGTTGGTCAAGCGGTTAAGACACCGCCCTTTCACGGCGGGATCAGGGGGTCGATTCCCCTACGGGTCACCAAAAGCAGTAAGTCGGATGACTTGCTGCTTTTTTTATTGTTTTAAGGAATCGAACCCGAGAGGGTTTCGACGTAAAGAAAACAGTCCAGTGGACTGTTTTCGGGCGAAAGAGCCTGAACGGCAGTGAAGGCCAGATATGTATGCAAGGCACGCCAGTGCCGCCGCAGACGGCGATTCCCCTACGGGTCACCATAAGCACATATCCGGATGGATATGTGTTTTTTGTGCTTAAAAATACAGGTAAATATCTGACCGCTAAACTCTCTTTATATATACATCTATTTTTTAATATGCTATACTTTCTATATAATCTATATGAAAGAGGTATTTAAATGAAACTGATGCTGACTATTTTATTCCTTGGAATAATGACATATATTTTGTGGACGCGTGGTTTTCTGGTTTTTACTTCCAAAATGTCAGTGGCGTTTGTGGGAAAACGTGGCAACAATTATTGGGGTGCGGCGGTTACAGCCTGTACAGGTTTTACCAAACGTGTCATTCCTCTTGAAAAGGGCAAACAGTACAGATTTATTTATGATGAAAATATCTCTGACGGCATTATTTCCGTAGAGCTGGCACAGGGGAAAAATGTTGTAAGAAAATTTGATAAAATAAACGTGACCACACTTTTAAATGTGGGTGATGGCGTGTACACTGTAACAACGAGATTTAAAAAAGCCAGTGGTGAATACACTCTGAAATGGGAGGAAGTATGACATACACACTTGTAAAAAATCCTATGACAGACAACACAAAACGACAGGGCTACAATCAGCTTGCCACAGATACATTTGGACTGTCGTTTGAAGATTGGTACAATAGCAGCCATTTTGATGGCAGTCATATGCCGTACACTCTTTTTGATGGGGACAAGGCTGTAAGCAATATTTCCATCAATTTTATGGATGTGGAATTTGAAGGTAAAATCAGGAAATACGTGCAGATTGGCACGGTAATGACTGATAAAGCATACAGGGGACAAGGCCTGCAGAAACGTATTTTTAGCCGGATTATGGCGGATTTACAAGGCAAGTGCGATGCATTATTCCTGTTTGCCAATGCAAAGGTGCTGGATTTTTACCCTAAATTCGGTTTTGAAAAAGCCAGTGAATATACCTTTACCAAAACAGTCAATGGCGCAGGCGGACAGGTACAACAGCTGGACATGAGCGACTCTCGGTCTGTTGATATGGTAAAAAAATACTATGCTAAAGGCAATCCTTTTTCTGCAATGGCTGTATTGAACGGTTTTGCACTGGAAATGTTCTACCTTTCAGGTCCATACTCATCCTGTGTATACTATCTGCCACAGTACGATGCTGTATTGGTGGCTGAAAAAGATGGCGATAAGCTGACAGTGTTGGATGTTTTCTGCGGGGCAGATAAAAATCTGGACAGTATACTTACAACTTTCTGTCAAGGCAAAACAGAGGTAAGCCTTGGTTTTACACCTGTAAACAGAGACAGCTGGCAGGTTACACTTTTTGACGATAAAGATACAACATTATTTGTACACAAAGATGGTGAAAATATTTTCAGCGGCAGACAGCTGTTATTCCCGCTGATAGCCCATACATAGGAGGAAATTATGGAACAATGGCAGATTGCTGTGGAGAAATTCCTTGCGGATTATACCAAAGAAGATTTCTTTATAGGTGCTATACTCACGGGTAGCTATGCCACAGGCAATAATGATGTAAATAGTGATGTGGATGTTTTTATTGTTACAAAAGATTCCACAGACTGGCGAGAAAGAGGCAACAGGCTGATAGATGGTGTGATGGTGGAGTATTTTATCAATCCTGTAAGACAGGTTCTGCAGGAATTTGACACAGGTTTTGACTATAACAACATTGCAACAACACTTATATTTGCAAGCAGTAAAATACTTTATGATACAGATGATATTGTCAAAGGTCTGGTGGAAAGTGCAAAAGCTGACCTTGATAAAGAAATAAAACCTGTTTCTGAGTATTCATGGAATATGAACTGCTATAATGTATGGCATTCTTTCTATGAGCTGACCAGCAAGTATACAAAAAAGGCAGACATAGAATTTACATACAACATATTTTTGAATAATCTGTCCCGTGCACATTTTGCCAATAATCAGATTCCGCTTTTACCTGTGCATAAAATGGAAAGAATCCTTTCAGATGATGTGTACAGAGAAAGATATAATTTGAAAAAACTGCCGGAAAAAGAATTTTCCGACAGACTGCTGGCGTGTTTTGCCGCCAAAGACTATGATGAAAAATATATCTGCGCCAAAGAATTGTATAACTATTATATGGAGCAGAATTCAAGGTTTGACATTAATAATTTCGCTTTCAGAAGTAAAATATAACGAGGTAACATATGGAGAAACTGTATAACCAGTTAAAAGAATATATCCCGTACAACCGGCAGGAAGAAGCAGATAAACAGCGGATGCTGGAGTTTATGCAGAATAATCCTGACTGCCTTACCAGAGCCAACAAAACAGCCCATTTTGCCACAACTGCGTGGGTGGTAAACAAACAGCGTACAAAAGTTCTGATGGTTTACCACAACATATATAAATCATGGGCGTGGTCTGGTGGACATGCCGATGGCGAAAGCGACCTGCTGGCTGTATCCCGCCGAGAAATCGCGGAAGAAACAGGGGTTACAGATATGAATCTGCTGTGTGATGGCATTTTCTCTATAAATGTGCTGACAGTTGAGCGCCATATCAAAAAAGGTAAACATATTGCATCACATCTTCATCTGGATGTGGAATATCTGTTTGAAGCTGACGACAGCCAGCCGCTGAAAGTAAAAGAGGACGAAAACAGTGCGGTGGGATGGGTTAATATTGAAGATATAGACACAGTTGTGACAGAAGAGAAGATGAAGCCTATATATGCTTTTCTCTGTGAAAAAATGAAAAAATATCTGTAAATAACAAAAGGAACGGCATTGCCGTTCCTTTTCTTTTTATGGTTATATATCAGATAACTGGACCAAGACAGAAAATGTCCACGGAACCAAAGTAACTTAAAGCTTCGTTCTTTGTCATTCTGCCGTTGAGTGTATCCAGCAGCATCTGGAATGCTTCTTCGCCTACTTCGTCGATGCTCTTTTCACCAGTCAGGATTCTGCCTGCATTCAGGTCCATATCCCATTTCATTCTTTCGTATGTGTTAGGGTTGCCACAGATTTTGATTACAGGCATTGAAGGGAAGCCTTGTGGTGCACCACGACCTGTGGAGAACATCATAACCTGTGCGCCTGTTGCCGCCATACCTGTGAGAATTTCTGGTTCTCTGCCCGGTGCATCTTTAATCCACAGACCTTTCTGGTCTGTAACTTTGTCGCAGTATTCCAGCACACCCTGAATTGGTCTGTGACCACTTTTTACAATAGCACCCAGACTCTTTTCTTCTATACTGGACAGACCTCCTGCAATGTTGCCCGGTGTTGGCTGACCGCCACGCATATCTTCGCCTACAGACATTGCACGTTTTTCCATTTCGTCAACTATCTGGTAAATTTTCTGACCAACAGGACCATCTTCACCGCCTACTGCACGGCGTGCCAGAATATGTTCACCGCCTAAAAATTCAGTTGTTTCACCGAATACAACGGTAGCGCCCAAATCTACCAGCTTGTCAGCAACATAACCGATTACACAGTTGGATGCCATGCCGCTGGTTGTGTCAGAACCACCGCATTTGATGGACATAACCAGATTGGAAATATCAGCAGGTACTCTCTGAATACCACTGATTTCCTGTACAAGTCTCTGTGCGGCATCGATACCAGCCTGAATAGAGCGGGAAGTACCACCCAGTTCCTGAATATGAATGATTTCTACAGGTTTGCCTGTAGCTTTGATTTCTTCGTATATACGCTGGTGGTCAGTACCTTCACAGCCAAGAGAAACAATCAGTGCGGCGCCAACATTAGGACTCTGACCAAGATGTGACAGTACATCTGTAACTCTTTTAAGGTCAAGAGGTAGCTGGCAGCACCCCTGATGATGAAAATATCCTATAGTACCCTGAACCTGACGGCAGATTGCCTGTGCTACATCGTTTGCACAAACTACACTTGGGATAACTGCAACCAGGTTTCTTACGCCGTATTTTCCGTCTGGGCGTGGATAACCCATAAATGTATATGACATATTCTACCTCCTACAAATCACCGCGACCGCGCATTGCTTCCAGATTGTGCACATGTACGTAGTCACCTTTTTTAATATCACAGCTGGCACGACCAATGGATTCGCCATATTTCATAATAGGCTGGCCTTTTTCTATATCCATCACTGCGATTTTATGTCCGTATGGCACGTCACCATGGACTGTAATAATTTCACTGATGCCTTTTTTGTCACGTATTTCTACCTGCATACCATCTGTTATACCGTTGGCAAAAATTGTGGCTACATTGTCAAGGTCATCAACTTTTAAAGCGAGTTTCAGTTCCATATTCCCTCCACAAAAGGTGTTATTGTTATTACTAATAGTACCATATTAAAGGACATATGTAAAATAAAAAAGAGATGCACTTTCGTGCATCTCTTGATATGACTTAATTAGTAATAAATTACCATTCAGCGTTGATAACGTATTTTGTAAGTCTGTCGAATGCTTCAACAACGGAGCTGTGTGGGCAAGCGAAGTTGAAACGAGCATGGCATGGACCATGGAATGGACGACCGTCCTGGCAGATAACGCCAACGGATACACATTTGTGCAGAACTTCATCCATTGTTTTGCCGCGTTTTTCACAGAATTCTGTCCAGTCAAGGAACATTACGTATGTACCCTGTGGTTTCTGTGTTTTAACGAGACCGCCCCATGTCTGCATTACATCGTATGCATGCTGCTGGTTGGATTTGATAACTTTCAGCAGTTCATCAACGTATTCAGCACCTTCGTTGTAAGCACCAACGAGAGCATGAACAGACAGAACGTTTGGCTGGTTGTAGTGTGTCTGAGCAGCCAGTTCTCTACATTTTGCACGACATTCGTCGTTGTGGATAACTGAGTAAGCACCTACGAGACCTGCAAGGTTAAATGTTTTTGT
>JAZQYH010000028.1:0-3584 GCA_045633415.1 Oscillospiraceae bacterium
ATTTCAGGCACAACCCTGCCAGACAATGTTTTGCGTGGCCTTATGGTTATCGAAGGTATCGGCATTATGGTGGTAAGCTTTACTACAGTAAAAGTAAAAGCCATCCGCAATGCCAAACGCCCAACAGGTAAAAAGAGAAGAAGATAATAAAATATTGAAGCAGAGAGTTTTACTCTCTGCTTTTTTGTTGTTCAGTTGTTCAGCTGTTGTTACAGCCGTAGTGTTTGATAATTTTATCCAGTAGCTGTTTTGTCAGATGATTAAACTCTTTATGCTCTTTCCATATGATATGTGTATCATTGTGCAGATATGGATACAGCGGGCGGAAGCACACATCAGACAACAAGTCCAAATCCACATTGTCTTTAAAACACAACACATAACCGATGCCAGCACGCAGCATATGTACAGCGGTGGACATGGAAGTGTATGTAGCAACCGAATTTAAATGGTTGTTATCCATCCACTCCAGATTTTTTACAGAATGCACAGTACCTGGCTCACGCTTTATTATCGGCAGGCTTAACAGCAATTCCAGATTAACAGTTTCCATCTGCGCCAGCGGGTCATCTTTCAATATCAGAATACCCACCTGATTTTCATAAGGCAGTTTTACAGATGAAAAACTGGCATAGTCAAAGTCACCTATGATAAAGGCAAAGTCTGTCAGCCCGTTGTTCAGCTGTCTTGTAATTTCTTCGTTGGAGTTGCCGTATATATGGTATTTAACATATGGGTTGTCTTCTTTGAATTCTTTTAACAGCCCCATAAATTCTATTAACTTTTCGCTTTCGGAACAGCCAATATAAATATCAGCAGGCATATTTTCTGCTATATTTTTAAACTCGTTTTCGGTTTTTTCCAGCATTTCCAGTATATCTTCAGCCCTGTTTTTCAAAAGAGTACCGGTCAATGTCAGTTTCACACCATGGCTGGTCCTTGTAAACAGTTCGCATTTCAGCTCGTCTTCCAGTATCTTCAGCTGGTGAGACAGTGTTGGCTGTGTAATATGCAGTATCTTTGCCGCTTTGGTCAGGCTACCTTCATTTGCTACTGTTACAAAATATTTCAATAATCTTACATCCATATTTTCACCTCTGTTGTATTATAAATTATATAGATATAGATTTCAAGCATATCTGTTTTAATGTTAAAAGTATTGGTAATTTATAATATATAGTTATATAATACTATGAGAAATCGCCCTTTTAGTATCGATAAAGATGTGTTTTTTAAAGCCGAACATATATGAGTAACGAATTTATTACCATTAATTTCTCCATAATACATACCATCAGGGCGATTTTTGTTTCAAGGTATATAAACCAATATGGTTTTATATAAAACACACAATCAAATAAGGAGTAAACACAATGAAAAGAATTCTTGCACTTGTACTTGCTATGTGTATGGTATTCACAGCTTGTTCCTCAACAGGTAGCGAAACAAGCGGTGTTTTCAAAGCAGGCACATACGAAGGTACAGCAAAAGGTTTCAACGGCGACGTAACAATGTCTGTTACAGTTGATGAAAACAAAATCGTTTCCATTGAAGCAGTTGAACATTCTGAAAGCACAGGTATTTCTGACCCAGCTTTCAACAATCTTGTAGAAGATATCGTTACATATCAGACAGTTGCACTGGATGCAGTAGCTGGCTGTACATACTCTTCCAACGCTGTTCTGGAAGCAGTAAAAGCAGCTCTGCTGGCAGCAGGCGCAACAGAAGCTGACATCACAAAAGCTCCAGACCTGAACAAAGACACAGCAGCTAAAGAATATGAAGCTGATGTTGTTATCATCGGTGCTGGCGGTGCTGGTATGACAGCTGCTCTGGAAGCTGTAAAAGCTGGTGCAAAAGTACTGGTTCTGGACAAAACAGCATCTGTTGGCGGTAACACAATCGCTGCAGGTTCTGCTCTGAACGCAGCTGACGAAACAAGACAGAAAAACGACACAATGAGCGCTTCTGAACTTGATAAAATCGAAGAACTGCTGGTTCTCGAACCTAAAAACGACCTGATGGCAGGTTGGCAGGCAGATGTAAAAGCTGACCTGGACGCTTACAAAGCATCTGGCGCAAACTACCTCTACGACTCTGCATCTCTCCACGCTCTGCAGACTTATGTTGGCGGTGACTACGTTGGTAACCCAGCACTGATTGATGTATTTACAAAAGGTGCTGAAAAAGTTATCGGTTACATGGAAGACCTTGGTGCAGTATGGAATGCTGACCTGACAGCTGCTATCGGCGCTACATGGGACAGAAGCCATACACCAGACATCACAGTTTGGGGTGGTAAAGGTGCTTCCTTCGTTCTGCCACAGTACGAAAAAGCAAAAGAACTGGGCGCAGAAGTTGTATTTGAACACACAGCTGAAGAACTTATCATGGAAGATGGTAAAGTTGCAGGCGTTAAAGGTGTAACTGCTGACGGCGCTGAATTTGTTGCAAAAGCTAACAAAGGTGTTATCATCGCTACAGGTGGTTTCGGTGCTAACGTTGAAATGCGTCAGAAATACAACAAACATTGGGCTGACCTTGGTCCATCCATCATGACAACAAACGTTAAATCTGCTACAGGTGACGGTATCATCATGGCTGAAGCTGTAGGTGCTAACCTTGTTGGTATGGAATGGATTCAGATGCTGACATACCCATTTGGTGGTTTCTCTGCATCTATCAACAACATCATCTACGTTGACTACAACGGTAACCGTGTAGTAAGAGAAGACGGCCGTCGTGACGAAATCGCTTCTGCTTGTCTGGAAGCTCCAGAAGCTATTCTGTCCTGGATTACAGACCAGCACGAATATGACCGTCTGGGTGGTAAATCTACATCTGGCACACCATTTGAAGACCAGATTGCTTCAGGCAAAATGTGGAAAGCTGACACACTGGAAGAACTGGGTACACAGATGGGCATTGATGGCGAACAGCTGGCTAAAACAGTTGCTGAATATAACAAAGCTGTTGAAACAGGTGTAGACGCTCTGGGCCGTCAGGTATTCGGTGAAAAAATTGACACAGCTCCATACTATGGTATCAAATCCACAGCTATGGTTCACCACACAATGGGCGGTATCGAAATCACAGAAAACTGTGAAGTTCTTGACACAGAAGGCAATGTAATCCCAGGTCTGTACGCAGCAGGCGAAGTAACTGGTGGTATTCACGGTTCCAACCGTCTTGGCGGCAACGCTGTTGCTGACGTAATCGTATTTGGTCAGATTGCTGGTCAGAACGCAGCTAAATAATCAGATGTTTTAACATCTGGGAAATACAATAGTAAATTCTTGCCTTGGCAATGTTTTTTTCATATTTCCAGCAAACCCCTGCTTACATAAAGCAGGGGTTTTGTGTTTATCTGCCTGTAAAGAAAAATAAAAATCCCATTACATAACCCAGCAATTTCTCACCAACAAACCCTACGAATTTACAACCATCCAATTGACATATCACTTAAAAATAGTGTAAAATTAAGTATTAATCGGAGGTTTCTCATTATGGTTTACAGTATGACAGGCTATGGCAAGGGCAACCTTGTTTTACATGGTAAAGATATCACAGTTGAAGTAAAAAGT
>JAZQYH010000029.1:0-15813 GCA_045633415.1 Oscillospiraceae bacterium
GAAAATATAATCTACAGACTTTTTCCTGCCGCCATCAGTTTCTTGCGCCCCCATTCTATAAATCAAATCATGGAGTCTTTCTGGCAGCCATGAAGTCATATTCTTATTTTCCAGATATTGATTTCTTAAATATTCTTCTAAGCTTTGCAAATCCGCATCCAATTGAAACTTTTTTATTTTCATATTCTATCTCCATTGCTTGAGAAACCATCCTGTCAAATTCAAATTTATCTAACGATTTACTGTATATCCTTCACTAACTCTTCAATCAGCCTGTTTACAATTTCTGGCTGGTCGGTGTTGGCGTTATGTCCGGCATTTTCTATCCAGTGCAGTGGAATACCGCTGTTCTTATGCCATAGTTTATTATATCTTTTGGAAGATCCGGCCATGTCCTTTTTCCCGCAAATCAGCATGGCAGGACATTTTATTTCATAGGGTAGGTCATTTTCGTATCCGTGGGCAAGCATTTCCATACCATGTCCAGACACCTTGGCATATCGCTTTTTGTCCCTGTCATAAGTCATCATAATGTCATACATCAGTTTCTGGCCATACTCTGTGGTGGCAACACCTTTACTGCCTGATTTCAGCAGTGACTTCCATGGGTAATAATAGTACACCCACTCCATTCTCTTTAACAGCCATATTTCCATAGCTGAAATATATTTTCTTTGCAGTGGTGCAGAGTCAATGGATACAAAACCTTTTAATTTATCCTCATATAGCTGGGCAAAACACTGGCCTACATATCCGCCCATGGACTGCCCCACAATCACGGGTCTGGTTATATTTTCTTTATCCAGAATTTCTTTCAGCCATCTTGCCTTATCCATAATATCAAAGTCAAACACAAATGGCCAGGATGCGCCGTGTCCAGGTGCATCCCACACAACCAGGTTATATCTGTTTTCAAAATATTCCACCTGTTTGTCAAACAGACTGTGGTCAGCTGTCAGCCCCGGCAGGAATACCAGAGTAGGTTTGTTTTCGTCAATTATATTCACCCAGTAATGAATTGTACCCATAGGGGTAGTGTATGTACATTCAACCACTTTACCACCTCGTATAACAGATATTTTGATTTATTATACCACGTTTTGAAATGGTATTCAATCAAGGCTGGGGGGTAAGAATTTTGTTACTGTGTCTGTGCATCTGACAGCATACCACCTTGACAATCACCCTATTTTTATAATAAGATAATTATTCAGGAATGTTATAAATAATAAGTAATTAAACCTTTTAACATAAATTTTTATTTGGAGAGATTTTAATGGCAAAGAAAACACAGCGCTATGACAACGAAAGTATCAGCAGTCTCAAAGGTGCTGACAGGGTAAGAAAACGCCCTGCGGTTATTTTTGGTTCTGATGGTATCGAAGGCTGTCAGCACTCAATTTTTGAAATTCTTACCAACAGTATCGACGAAGCAAGGGAAGGCTATGGTAAAAAAATCACCCTTACCCGTTTTGCAGATGGCAGTATTGAGGTAGAAGACGAAGCCCGTGGTATCCCTGTAGACTATAACGCACGTGAACAGCGCTATAACTGGGAACTGGTTTTCTGCGAAATGTATGCTGGCGGTAAGTACAACAATAATGAGGGTGACAACTATCAGTTCTCACTTGGTCTTAATGGTCTTGGTCTGTGTGCCACACAGTACGCCAGTGAATATATGACAGCGGACATCGTGCGAGACGGCTTTGAATATCATCTTGATTTTGAACGTGGTGAAAATGTGGGCGGTCTTAAAAAGACACCTACCACAAAGAAAAAAACAGGCTCCAGAATCAAATGGAAACCAGACAATCAGGTTTTCAGTGATATTGCTGTTCCGGTGGAATATTTTACAGATGTTATTAAAAAACAGGCTGTTGTAAACCCTGGTATTACCTTTGTGTTTAAAAATGAAGTAGGCAAATCCTTTGAAACACAGGAATTTTACTATGAAAAAGGCATAGAAGATTATGTAGCGGAAATTGTGGGTGAAGCTAACATAGGCAAAGTTGTGTTCTCTACATCAGAGGCAAAAGGCCGTGACCGTGACGATATGCCTGAATACAAGGTTAAAATGAATGTGGCA
The DNA here is from genome assembly GCA_045633415.1 of Oscillospiraceae bacterium. Lineage (GTDB taxonomy): Bacteria > Bacillota > Clostridia > Oscillospirales > Ruminococcaceae > RGIG3102. Next base: position 2,087 of record JAZQYH010000029.1, read on the forward strand.
TATACATTCTCCAACAAGGTGAACAAAATCGAGTATTACCACAACTCGTCTTTCCTTGAACACGGCGGCTCACCAGATAAAGCACTGCGCTCTGCATTTGTAAGCCAGTTTGACGCTTTCCTCAAATCAAAAGGTCTGTACAAGAAAAACGAAACAAAAATCAAGTTTGAAGATATCGAAGACTGTCTTGTTTTTGTTTCCAGCTGTTTCTCTACACTGACAAGCTATGAAAACCAGACCAAAAAAGCTATCACAAATAAATTTATCACACAGGCTACAACAGAATTTCTGAAAAGCAGTCTGGAAGTTTACTTTATCGAAAACCCTGAAGAAGCAAACAAAATTGCACAGCAGGTACTGGTAAACAAACAGAGCCGCGAACAGGCAGACAAAACACGCCAGGGTCTTAAAAAGACTCTGTCTGCGCAGATTGATATTGCAAACAGAGTGCAGAAATTCAATGACTGCCGTACAAAAGATATTTCCAAACGTGAAATATACATAGTAGAAGGCGACTCTGCACTTGGCGCCTGCAAACAGAGCCGTGATGCAGAATTTCAGGCACTTATGCCAGTAAGGGGTAAAATTCTCAACTGTCTTAAAAGTGATTACGACAGAATTTTCAAAAGCGAAATTATCACTGACCTTATCAAGGTACTGGGTTGTGGTGTTGAAAGCCCTGCCAAATATAAACACGGTGGTATTTCCACATTCAATATAGACAACCTGCGCTGGAATAAAGTTATCATCTGTACTGATGCTGACGTTGACGGTTTCCAGATTCGTACACTGATTCTCACAATGCTTTACCGTCTCACACCTGCCCTTATTGATGAAGGCTATGTGTACATTGCAGAATCTCCACTGTACGAAATCAACACAAAAAACAAAACATATTTTGCCTATACAGAAGCAGAAAAAGCAGATGTACTGGCAAGAATTCAGGGTGAAAAATTTACTATCCAGCGTTCCAAAGGTCTTGGTGAAAACGAACCTGAAATGATGCGGATGACCACAATGAACCCTGACACACGCCGTCTTATCAAAGTATGCAAAGCTGATGTGGAACACACCCGGGAAGTTTTCGAGCTTCTGCTGGGGGATAATCTGGCTGGCAGAAAACAGTTTATTGCAGATTACGGCGCAGACTATTTAGACCAACTTGACTTATCATAAAAGGAGTAAACAATGGCAAAGAAAAAGACAAAAGAACCAGCTGCCAAAAGACGTGTACTTGATGACAGCGTGGAAATACTGTCTGCCGGTGTGGTACAGGAAACACTGATTACTGACACACTGGAACAGAACTATATGCCTTATGCCATGAGCGTTATTGTTTCCCGTGCACTGCCGGAAATTGATGGTTTCAAACCATCACACCGTAAACTCTTGTACACAATGTACGATATGGGCCTTTTGAAAGGTGCAAAGACAAAATCTGCCAACATTGTTGGTCAGACAATGCGCCTTAACCCTCATGGTGATGCGGCTATTTACGAAACAATGGTACGACTTGCACGAGGCAACGAAAGCCTGCTTGTTCCTTTTGTGGACAGTAAAGGTAACTTTGGCAAGGCTTACAGCCGTGATATGGCTGCGGCTGCTTCCCGTTATACAGAAGCAAAGCTGGACAGTGTCTGTGAAGAACTGTTCAGAGATATTGACAGCGACACTGTAGATTTTGTGGACAACTATGACTCCACCAGAAAAGAGCCTACACTGCTGCCAACCACTTTCCCTAACATTCTTACAAACAACACACTTGGTATTGCTGTTGGTATGGCATCATCCATATGCTCTTTCAACCTTTCCGAAGTGTGCGAAACTACCATCGCTCTGCTGAAAGACGAAAACCACAATATCAAAGACACACTGCTTGCACCAGACTTTGCAGGTGGTGGTGTGGTGCTGTACGATGCCAGTGATATTGACGCTGTATATAATACAGGCCGTGGCAGTATCAAAGTACAGAGTAAATGGGAGTATATCAAAGGCGACAATCTGATAGAAGTTACACAGATTCCGCCAACCACAACAGTAGAAGCCATTATGGACAAGGTGGCAGACCTTGTAAAACGGGGCAAGGTAAAAGAAATAGGCGATATGCGTGATGAAACAGACCTGAATGGTCTGAAACTTACCTTTGACCTGAAACGTGGTCAGGACCCTGAAAAGCTGATGGCAAAGCTGTTCAAATCCACAACATTGGAAGATACATTCTCTGCAAACTTCAATGTGCTTATAGGCGGTGTGCCTATGGTGCTTGGCGTAAAAGAAATCATCAACGAATGGATAGCATTCAGAAAAGAATGTGTAAAACGCCGTACTTACCACGATTTGAAAGGCAAAAAGGACAGACTGCATCTTGTAAAAGGCCTGGAATACATTCTGCTGGACATTGACAGAGCAATCGAAATTGTACGTGAAACAGAAGAAGAAAAAGAAGTTGTACCAAACCTGATGATAGGCTTTGGTATTGATGAAATACAGGCTGAATACGTGGCTGAAATCCGTCTGCGCCAGCTGAACAGAAACTACATTCTGAAAAGAATTGAAGAAAAAGAACAGCTGATTGCAGAAATCGCAGAACTGGAATCAATCCTGAAAAGCGAAAGCAAAATCAAAAAAATCATCATCAAAGAACTGGAAAATGTTATCAAGAAATACGGAAAACCAAGAAAAACCGATATTCTTTACGGCAAACCAGTAGTTGAAGAAGAGGAAAAAGCAGAAGAAATTCCAGCATATCCTGTAAATATCTTTGCTACACAGCAGGGCTATCTGAAAAAGATTACCCCACAGTCTCTGCGTATGTCCGGTGAACATAAACTGAAAGACGACGATAAGATTGTGCTTCATAAAGAAACTACAAACGATGCACATCTGCTGTTCTTCACAGATAAAGCCTCTGTTTACAAAACACGTGCCGCTGCCTTTGACGATACAAAGGCAAGTGTACTGGGCGAATATGTACCTGCTAAACTGGGTATGGACGAAGGCGAAACAATAGTGAAAACAATTGTGGCAAAAGACTACACAGGCTTCCTTGTGTTCTGTTTTGAAAACGGCAAAGTGGCAAAAGTGCCTATGTCAGCTTACGAAACAAAAACAAACCGTAAGAAACTGATTAATGCATTTACAGACAAACAGACACTGGTAGATATCCTCTACTTCACAGAAAACACAGACATTGTGCTGATTTCAAATGTAAACCGTGCCCTTGTGGTAAATACATCCCAGATTGGTGAAAAAACCACAAAAAACTCCATTGGTGTACAGGTGCAGACACTGAAGAAAAACCAGACTGTAAAAACCTGTATCACACTGGAAGCCGCCCAGCTGGAAAACTCATCCAAATTCCGCACTAAAAACATTCCTGCGGCAGGCAGTTTCCTTAAAGACAACGATGTAGCACAGCAGCTGACATTTGATTGATACGCAGAAAATAAAAAAGCAAAGTCAGAATACTTTTTAAAGCAGCAATTTAAGCCGTATTCCTTCTTTGCTTTTATATAGTAAGAGGGTTGTTTTAGCCCGTCGGCATGAACTCTTCTCTTACGGTTATGGATAAGAGAAGGTTTTCTCTTGTCCTTGGCAATATTATTTGCACTTTTTTATCAGTAATACACAATAAATTCATATTGCAAAAAATTTCCTTTTGTGATATAGTTATTAAGTCATAAAGTATGAAAGGTTAGATACTATGGGTATTTTAGAAATTATCAGTGGCGTAATGCTTATTGCTTGCAGCGTTGTAATCGTTATGCTTGTACTTGTACAGCAGGGTAATAACGGCATGGGTGCACTCAGCGGCGGCGATATGTTCGCAGATATGAGCTCCCGTTCCACAGATGCTAAAATTGCACAGGTTACAAAAATTGCAGGTGCTGCATTTTTTGCACTGGCTGTTGCAGTTAACGTTATCAACGTTCTTGCTAAATAATTATAGTAAATAAGCCGAAGCCGTTGCATTATGTAACGGCTTTTTGTCATTTCTGTAGTATATTTCAGCAGATTATAATCAATATATTATAAAAAAGAAAGATAAATAGATGTCAATAAAAGAAAAAATAATCAAAGATTTACAGGCTGGTCCTGTAAAATATAAAAAACTTCAGTCCAGATATAAAGCCAGCAAAAAATTCTTTCAGGCAATGGAAGAACTTTACCAGCAGGGCAAAATAGCCGAAAGAAACGGCTATATCCATCTGATACAGTCAAAGGAAAAGAAAGCACAGGACCCATCACTTATGGAAGGTGTTGTGGTAAAACTTACAGAAAACTTTGGCTTTGTCCGTGTTGCACAGCTGGAAAAAGATGTTTTTGTTTCCGGCAAATATATGATGGGCGCAGTGCCGGGCGATGAAGTCCTGATTAAAAGAATCCGCTCTTCCTCCAGAGATATTGAAGGGGAAATCAAAGAAATCACAAAAGAAAAGAAAAATCTTGTAGGCATTGTTACAAATGTGGGCAGACAGATTTCTGTGCAGCTGAAAGAATGCCAGTATGTTGTGATGAAAGCCGAAAACAAAGCCCCTGTTGTAATGGACGATATAGTGCTTATAGATGTGACCAACCGTGGCACCAGCCACAGCCGTCTCAGTTGCAAGATTACACAGGTAATCGGCACTGTTTCTTCCTCACAGAAAGCTGTACAGGTTCTCCTTGCAGAAAAAAATGTGCAGACAGAGTTTCCACAGGCAGTTATCAGCGAAGCCAGAAAAGTTATTGTAGGCACAGACCTTGATGCTGAATATGCAAAACGTACAGACCTGCGCCACCTGCCAATATTTACCATCGACTCTGCCTCCACAAAGGATATAGACGATGCCATTTCTGTTGAAAAAACAGAAAAAGGCTACAAGCTGGGTGTTCATATCGCTGACGTAAGCTTTTATGTGCGCGGCAGCAGTGAAGTGGACAAAACAGCCTATGACCGTGGCACATCCATCTATTTTGGCGACAGTGTTATACCAATGCTGCCAAAAGAATATTCCAACGATGTTTGTTCCTTGAATGAAAACAGTGACAGGCTGGCATTTTCCTGCCTTATGTGGCTGGATAATGAGGGCAATATCACTAACTATAAATTTGAAAAAACCATTATCCACAGCAGGGTAAAAGGTGTATACAGTGAAATCAATGATATTCTCTCTGGCAATATCTCTGATGATATGAGAGAAAAATATTCTGCAGTATGGCCACAGATTTCCGTTATGAAAGAACTGTTCAGCCTTCTGCGCGCCATAAGGGTAGCCCGTGGCAGTATGGATATTGAAAGCGACGAAGCATACATTGTGTTTGACGAAAAAGGTAAGGCAGTGGGTATTAAAAAGCGCACCCGTGGTGAATCTGAAATGATTATCGAAGAGTTTATGCTGTGCGCCAACAATTGTGCCGCCGCCTTTGGTAAAAAACACAACCTGCCATTTGTATACCGCACACACACAGCCCCAGATGCAGAAAAACTGATTACTCTTAAAGAAAACATTGGAAGAATAGGTCTGTCTCTTTCACAGGATAAAAGCAAGACTCTCCAGCAGGCTATGAGCGAATTGCTGGATAAGACCCGTGGCACAAATCTGCAGAATGTGGTACACAAACAGGTACTGCGCAGTCAGTCAAAGGCAAAATATTCTGACCAGCCGCTGGGTCACTTTGGTATCGTGCTGGACGACTATGCACACTTTACCAGCCCTATCCGCCGCTATGCCGACCTCGCAATCCACCGTATTCTTTCTGAATATGTGGCTGGTGCAAATATGGAAAAAATGACAAAGCGCTTTGGCAAATTTGCTCCAAACCGGGCGCAGCAGGCTTCCAATACAGAGTTGGTGGCTATGTCTGTTGAACGAGATGCAACTGACATCTATAAAGCAGAAATAATGGCAGACCATATTGGAGAAGTGTTTACAGGTACAGTTTCAGGTGTAATGAGCTATGGTATCTATGTGGCACTGGACAATACAGTGGAAGGTCTTGTGCATATTTCTCTTCTGGATATGTATAACCCTATCCTGCAGGAAGGCTACAGCCTGTCCTGTGCAATCACAGGTGAAAATTACAGAATAGGTGACACTGTTTCTGTAAAGGTTATCGGCACAGATATTCTCAACGGCAATGTAGACTTTGCCATGGCAGATACAGAGATTGTACAGCCAACTGTAAAATCTCAGCCAAAACAGAGAAAAGCAGACCCTAAAAAGTATGAAAAACAAAAGGGTAAAAAATCACCAACTAAAACAAAATATAAAAGAAGATAAGAGAAAGCCAGAGTATTCTGGCTTTTTTAGTGTCTGGCAGTAAAACAAACTATTGTTTGTGGTATTTTTTAATGTTAAAATAGATACAAATAAAGTTTACGGAGATATATGTATGAAAAAAATAGCTTTTATCGGTGCTGGTAACATGGGCGGCGCACTGGTGCTGGGCGTGTGCAAAGCGGTAGACCCACAGCAGGTGGTAATTTTTGACCTTAATACAGAAAGAACAAAATTTTTAAGGGAAAGCACAGGCTGTATCGTGGCAGACACAGCAGAAAATGCCTGTCTGGATGCTGAATATGTGGTGCTTGGTGTAAAACCACAGCAACTGCGTGATGTACAGACTTCCCTTATCCCACCTATGAAAAAAGCGGCAGAAAAGGGAATACAGCAGAAAATCGTTTCCATTGCCGCAGGTATCACCCTGGCTTCACTGGCAGAAATCCCACTGGAAAACGGTCTTGATTTACCTGTTTTCCGTATGTTGCCAAATACCCCTAGCGAAATTGGCGAAGGTCTTAATATCTATGCTGAAAACAGCCATGCAACACAGGAAATGTGTGCTGAATTTGAAAATATCTTCAGCCAGTGCGGTCTTGTGGAAAGAGTTACAGAACATATTCTGGATGTGGCTTCAGCAGTTTCTGGCTGTACACCAGCCTTTGCATATATGTTTATCGACGCTCTGGCAGATGGCGCTGTGCGCTGTGGTGTGCCAAGAGACAAGGCTATACGCTATGCCGCACAGGCTGTAAAAGGTGCGGCGGCTATGGTGCTGGAAACAGGCAGACACCCTGCGGCACTGAAAGACGCTGTTTGTTCCCCGGGTGGCAGTACAATTGTAGGCGTAGCTACTCTGGAAGACGGTGGTTTCCGCTCTGCAGCTGCAAACGCAGTTTTCTATGCAAATGAGAAAAACATTTCCCTTGGTAAAAAGTAAAGATAAGCAAAAATAAAACGCCTGTTTTCAGGCGTTTTTATTTTTAATTTTTATATAATTCTTTTTTTGATTATTAAACCAATGGGTCTATTTCATATTCTGTCAGTGATGCATTGTCGGCAGTATATGCAGAAAAATCTTCGTTTTCCACATCTTCAAAATATGTTCTTGCCACCCTGCATACACCTGCATGGCACACCACCAGCACATTTTTACCAGCATAATTTTTTCTTATATCATCCAGCCGGTTGTACACCCTCTGTGCCAGCTGGAACATGGATTCACCATTTGGGTATTTATAACAGAACTTTCTTTTGTTTGCCATATAGTCAGGATTGGTCCTTGGCATACCTTCAAAGTCCCCAGCACTCTGTTCTATCAGTCTTTCATCCACCACCATCTGCAGATTATATCTGTCTGCCACTGCCTGTGCAGTCTGTCTTGCCCTTATCATAGGTGATACCACAATTATATCTATATTTTTACCCTGTGCGTTGTCTGCCAGCTTTTCAGCCTGTTGCAAGCCCAGCTGAGTAAGTGGAACATCTGTTCTGCCGCATACTCTGTCTTCTGCATTCAGTTGTGTCTGACCGTGGCGTGCCATATATATTTTCATAAATTATGCCTCCTGAGTTAATATCAACAGTATAACATATATATCTTGATACACACAACAAAAAAGGCACTCAAAAGAGTGCCTTTAATATTGTTAAGTTAAATTTTAGCTTCATCTACTGCTGATTTAATGCTTGGAACTGTTGATTCTTTTGCATGGGCGTCTACTTTCAGTGCGGCTTTTGTACCTGTATGTGTCAGACAGCCAGCACCGTTGATACAGCCACCGTCACAAATCATACCTTCCACAAAGTTTTCTTTCAGCACGCCTTTTGCCAGTTTCAGAAGTGCGATTTTACATTCATCCACACCACTGCATGTAACAGCTTTTACTTCAAAATCGATACCCTGTTCTTCCAGTGCACGGGCTGCAGCACCTGTAAGCCCACCGGAATGTGCAAAAATTCTGCCGTAGAATGATGCATCGTTCAGCTCGTCTTCTTCAAGTGACAGCACATCAATATCACGGCTGTCCAACAGTGCCTGTAGTTCTTCAAATGTCAGCACGCTGTCTACATAAGGTCTTACATCTTCTTTTTGCATTTCAGCCTTTTTAGCTGTGCAAGGACCGATGAAAACTGTTTTTGCTGTTGGGTCCAGTTCTTTGATATATTTACCTAATTCAGCCATTGGTGAATAGTTGTGTGAAATATACTGTACAGCATTTGGATGATATTTTTCTATGTAGCTTACAAATGCAGGGCAACAGCTGCTTGTAAGTTTGCCTTTTTCAGCCAGCTCTGCGGCTTCTTTCAGTGCAACCATGTCAGCGCCTAATGCCACTTCCTTAACATCTGTAAAGCCCAGTTTTTTGATACCGGAGATAATCTGGCCCAGTTTTGCATAGCTGAACTGGCTGGCAATAGCTGGAGCTACCATTGCGTAGAGTTTATTGCCGTTGCGTTTTGCTTCTTTAATCAGTTCAACAACATTCAGGATATAGCTCTTGTCAACGATGGCACCAAATGGACAGCGGTATGTACATGCGCCACAAGCGATACATTTTTCATCATAAATTTTTGCAGACAAATCTTCGTTGATAGAGATGGCGTTCACTTTACATGCGGCCTGACAAGGACGTGTATAGTTTCTGATAGCGCTGAACGGACAAGCCTGTGCACATTTACCACAGTTGATACATTTTTCTTTGTCGATAACTGCTCTGTGGTCGCTGATAAATGAGATAGCCCCTACAGGACATACATCACTGCATCGTTTGGAAATACAGCCACGGCAGTCGTCAGATACCTGATAACCAGCAACAGGACATTCATCACATGCTATGCCGATAACCTCGATAACGTTAGGGTTGTATTTGTCACCGCCCATAGCTATTTTCATACGTTCTGTGATAATAGCACGTTCTTTGTAAACGCAACAACGCATTGTTGGTTCTTTGTTAGGCATGATTATTTTTGGAATTTCAGAAAAATTTTCCAGCAATGTGTCATTGAATGCATTTCTTGCCATTTCTCTGAGAACTTTGTATTTAAGATGTTGAACTCGTGTATCAAATTTTTGCATGGTATTTCTCCTTACAGCAGGTTATTTGCCTTCTTTTTTCAGCTGTTCGTTCAGTTTGTTGGACAATACTGCAAGACTTGTTGCCATGTTTTCATTCTGAACAATAATACCCTTTGGTGCGTTTAAAGATGTAGGTGCAAAATTCCATATTGCTTTAACACCGCTTCTTATCAGTTTGTCACAGGTTTCCTGTGCATACTGTGCAGGTGTGGTGATAATGCCTATGTGAATTTCCATTTCAGATACCATATCTTCCATTTTGCTTGTATGATAGATTGGCTTGCCTTTTACAGTTGTGCCACAGATACTTTCGTTTGAGTCAAATGCGGCAATTACATCCAGACCATAGTTTGTGAATCCGTTATAACCCAGCAATGCTTTGCCTAGGTCACCAGCGCCTACGATAACTGCTTTTTTTGCGTTGTTATAATCAAGGAATTCCTGCAGGTCTTTTATTAGTACTGTTGTTTCATAGCCTACTTTTGGGCGACCGGCAGTTGATGCACAGGAAAGGTCTTTTCTTACCTGTACATGGTTTAAATCCAGCAGGTTAGCGATAGTTGTGGCAGAAATATATTCCACACCTTCATTGGCTTTTTCCTGCAGAAGGGATAGGTAAATTGGCAGACGGTTCAGTGTCCGTTTGGAAATTTGTTTATTCATATATCGCACTCCATGAATAAGATATTTTTTATCGATATTTTCGCTGATAATATCCTATAATATTTAAATGCCATTGTCAATTAGTTCTAATATAATACTATATCAAAACGTAAAAATTAGTTATAAGAGACAATATAAATACCTGTTTTTTGTAAAAAAAATATGTGATATTTCTGTAAAATTTTTGCAATATTATTGTGAACATTATTGTGTTGCAAATACAGTATGGTACAATAATAATACAGACAGAAAAAACAATATATTTTACGGGGTAAAATTATGGTTACATATAACGAAGTTAAAAACAACGAAGAGATAAAAACATATATCCGCATGGCTGACCGGACAATGAACAGCCTTAAATTTACAGAACACAGCTTTGCACATGTGGTGCGCACAGCTGATGTATCCAGCCAGATTCTTTCCAAAATGGGCTATGACGAGCGCACGGTGGAACTGGGGCGGATTGCCGCATATATGCACGACATCGGCAACGTGGTAAACAGGATTGACCATGCACAGTCTGGTGCTGTAATGGCTTTCAGACTGCTGGACAAAATGGGCATGGATGCAGAAGAAATAGCAAAAATCATCTGTGCCATCGGCAACCACGACGAGCACACAGCCTATCCTGTAAACGAACTGGCGGCGGCCCTGATTATCGCAGATAAAAGTGATGGGCGCCGCAGTCGCGTAAGGTCAAAGGCGGACCTGGATATAGATATTCACGACAGGGTAAACTACGCCGTGGAAAAATCCAAACTGTCCATAGACACAGAAGAAAAGAAATTCGTGCTGTATCTAACAATAGATGAAAAAATCAGCCATATTTCAGAATACTTTGAAATATTCCTTGACCGTATGCTGCTGTGCCGCCGCGCCGCAGATTACTTTAAAATGTCATTTGAAGTAAATATCAACGGCTCCAGAGTGATGTGAAAAACAGCTGGCAGGGAATAATAGCTGTCAGGTAAATTTGAATTTGGCGAAGAGATGCCGATAACAAGAAAGCCTCCCTTTTACAAGGGAGGCTTTTTCATTATCAATAACTGTTATATGTATGTCTTACACGTATGAATGGTCTACTTTTACTACTGCACGGTAGTCAAAGTTTTCCATTGAAGAAACATTTTCTTTAACCATATCTATGATTTTGCTGTCTGTGTATTTATAGCCGAAAGGCACAACGATATCAAAAATTACATTGATATGGGATGGACCTTCAACCATGCGGAAATCGTGGATTGAAAAATCATCACCGAACAAATCTCTTAAACGCAAGATAATCTCTGTTTTCAATGCTTCCAGTTTTTCATCGTTTTCAGCCACAGGGTCCATATGGATTGTAGCTTCACAATTAAGGCACTGGTTCAGTTCCACTTCAATATTGTCGATGGCGTCATGGATTTCCAGAATATCACCGGAACTGCTTACTTCAGCATGGAGGGTAATCATCAGTCTGCCTGGGCCGTAGTCGTGTACTACAAGGTCGTGTACACCCTTTACTTCAGGGTGTGCCATTACCAGAGAGTAGATGGATTCTACCAGTTCTTCATCTGGTTTCTGACCCAGAAGTGGGGCAATAGTGTCTTTTGCGGCTTCGATACCTGCACGGAGAATCAGCACAGATACCAGCAGACCACACCAGCCGTCAATTACAAAACCTGTGAAATGTCCTACAACTGCTGCCAGCAGAACCACAGCTGTGGAGATACAGTCAGACATACAGTCTGCGCCTGTTGCTTTCATAGCGGCAGAGTCGATTTTTGCACCGATAGAGTTGTTATACATACCCATATACCGCTTTGTAGCGATGGAAACCACCAGAATCACTGCGGAAATAATACTGAATTCCACTGCCTGTGGATGCAGAATTTTATCTATGGAAGATGTGGCGAGCTCATAACCCATCAAAAGAATAGCTACAGACACTGCAAGACCAGACAGATACTCCATTCTGCCGTGACCAAATGGATGTTCAGGGTCTGGCTTCTGGCTGGCAAGTTTAAAGCCAATCAGTGTGATTACAGAAGAACCAGCGTCAGACAGGTTGTTGAAAGCGTCCGCAGTAATGGAAACAGAGTTGCTGATTGTACCTGCAAAAAATTTGCCTGCAAAAAGTAATACATTGAGAATGATACCCAGAACACTGCACAGTGTACCATAGGCACTGCGAACAACAGGGTTAGTTACATTTTCGCTGTCTTTTATAAAAATTTTGGATAAAGCGGTTACCACAATAATTTCCTCCGGAATTTACAAAATATACCATAAATGGCAATTGCCCACTATTATACACCAAATTATAACAGTGGGCAATATATCTTTATCTGTATTCTATCTGATTTTCTATGTGAATTTTTTCATCCTTTCCACCAATCAGATTTTCGAGAGAGATAATTATGTAATTGTAATCAATTCTTTCAGTCAAAGCATTATTCAGAAATATTCTGTTTTCGCTGACAGGCACCATATAGTATATCTGACCGCTGATTTGTGTCGGGATAGCTTTCCCGTAAAAGCGCTGTATTTCTGTCAGCTTTTCTGTTTGTAAATCGTAGATATATGCCTTTTCCCAGTTGCCATCGTATTGGCTGGTATATATTGCAAGGTATCTGTCTTCTGTGGCGCTGTATGGTATCTGCCAGTTATTTACACAGTCGTCTTTATCGAATAGCTGTATGTCTGACTGTCTGCCAGTTTCAAGGTTATAGGTTTTCAGTGTGCCTGTATTGTCCTGATAGTTGTACATGGCGCCACTGGTCATCATATCCCACGAAAATCTTGTTTCAAACAGTGCTTTTCGTTGTAATGTGGCATAGTCCAACAGCTCTATAGTTCTTTTTCCGTCTTTGGTCACAAAAAGTACCAGCTGGTTTTTATACCCGCCTTTAAGTGTAAACTGGTCATTACTCTGGTATAAAGTGTTTATTTCAAGGGTGCTCTGGTCTACAGTGTAGATGTTGTATTTTTCATTGTTACAGCCGGAAAAATACAGCTTTTCACCATCAGAAACCACAGCAGAGCCAATGGTAAATTTTTGGTCTTTTTCAAAAACCTGACTCTGCAACAGAGTGCCATCTGTGTCATACAGATAGAGAACACTGTTGTTTTCTTCTTTCTTCATGCTCTCCGGGAAGCCATAGAAATAATGGTACACAAATCCGTCTGCGGTAAAAACAGCAGACAGACTGCCATAAGGGACATTTATGGTGGAATAATCACCGAATTCAGTTCTTATACCCTGTGCCATATCAGTGTACACAATATCTGCCGTGCCGTCACTGTGGCGTACAACTTCGTACCAGCCACCATGAGCACCTTTTATATCACCAGACAGATAGTGACACACGGTGGTAAGGTTTTTTGTGTCATCCACAGTGGTGTTTTCCACCGCCACCTTACTGCAACCAACCATAACTACAGCCAGCAGAATGCCCAATATTCTTTTCATACCCATCACCCCTTTAAGCATATATTAACACATAATGTATGGAAATTTGTAAATAAATTTTAAAATTAGAATTACAATATGGTAATAAAAAAGCCACCCCATAGGAGTGGCTTTCGCTATTTATATCTTAGAACAGACCAGTGATTTTGCCGTCGTCATCAACATCGATGTTAAGTGCGGCTGGTACTTTTGGCAGACCAGGCATTGTCATGATTTCGCCCATTACTGCCACTACAAAGCCTGCACCTGCAGACAGACGCAGTTCTCT
>JAZQYH010000030.1:0-13037 GCA_045633415.1 Oscillospiraceae bacterium
AAGGACACCAAGAGGTGTCCTTTTCTTTTTGCTTTCTTATGCTGGTATCAAACCAACGATTTATGTATGCAAGTCGCCCTTGGCGGACTTTAATCTGTGACGGAGGCGACCGCTGCCAGTGGCAGAAACAGGGAGCCGGAGGAAGAGTAAAGTAAGGAGCAGGAGGGAGGGCGCACCAAGACCGACCGGCGTGCGACTATACTTTACAATGTTCGATAATTATAGAGAATATTAATAACTTTACACTGTTACAGGTTGTTTTTTTATGTAAATTTGCAAAAATATATTGATTAGTTATATAATCATAGTATATATTAGTAATAGAATAATATTAAAAAACAGGAGGATTATATTATGGCATTTCTGGATAAGCTTAATAAAATGGCAAAAGTTATTGAGGACAAAACTGCTGATGCAATCGAGATGTCCAATTACAACGCTGCTATAACAGCTGGTGAAAATGGTTTTACAATGGATATCAGAAGAATCGGTGAGTTCTATTATGAATTCTATATCAATGGCGGTACAGTTGAACCAAATATTCTCCCTGTACTGCAGTCAGCAAAAGCACATCAGGATGCTATTGCACAGGCGAAAGCGGATATTGAAAAACTGAATGCTGAAATTGCGGCTGAAAAAGAGGCGGCAAAAGCAGAAAGAGCTGCTGCAAGAGAAGCTGCGAAAGCAGAAAAAGAAGCGGCAAAAGCAGCAGAAGCTGAAGCAAAAGCGGAAGTAAAGGCAGAAATGTTAAAAGCAGAAGAACCTATACTTGAGGCAGAAGCTGTTGAAGAAGTATTATAAAATCAATAAATTCTCTTAATAAAATATAGAACCGACCTGAAATCAGGTCGGTTTTAATTTTCTATTTCTTTTTGTATATGTAGATTATGAAATGTGCATTTACTGTAAGTCTCTCCGCTTTCAGCAAAACTTCCTGTGCATTTTTGGGACTGCGGTAAACGTAAGGTGTCATTTTGAAAAGATTGTTGATATCTTCATTGCTTTCGATATATATTTCTTTTTCCGTTTTAACTGTTTCGATCAATTCAAAACCGTCATACTGTTCTTCTTTAAGAGGGTTCTCATATGGTGTTTCATACAGTGCTTCTTTCAACTGCCACAGATGTCTTGGGGCTGGAACAACATACATGAACAAACCGTTTTTCTTCATAACTCGATGAAATTCTTTTACAGCAAGTGGGGAGAAACAGTTTATAAGAATATCCACTGTTTTGTCTGCAACAGGCAGATGGAAAGATGAGGCAACTGCGAACTCACCATCTGGGATTCTTTTGGCGGCCAGAGTCACGGCATCTTTTGAAATGTCAATGCCTTGAATATTTGCCATTTTGCCCTGTTGTTCCAGAGCTTCGTAAATACCTTGCGTATAGTAGCCTTCGCCACATCCACAGTCCAGAATGTTTACGTTGTTTTCTGAATATTTGTCGCATAACTGACCAAGAGTATCTTTTAAATGTCCGTAATAACCTAATGACAAAAAGTTGTTTCTTGCCATTACCATGCCTTTGTCATCGCCAGGATTGGCAGAGCGTTTTTTGTTTGCTGGCAACAGATTCACATAACCTTTTGCTGATATATCAAAGCTGTGTCTGTTTTTGCATACATAGCTTTTTTCTTTTATGTAAAGAGGTTGTTTACAGATTGGGCATAAAAATTGTGACATAGTATTTTCCTTAACCTTTGAATTTACTGTGGTAAATAATTTCTTTGTTATTTTTTTTTGCGTATTCTATTTCGCTTTTTACAGCTTCACCGATGTATCCGTCAATATCCATTATATAAACTCCATCAGAAAGCTCTATTTTCTTGTAATGAGAATCTATAAGCAATCGTTTTTGAACAGGGGAAATGGCTGTATTGTCCGGGTTATACACACATTGCAATATATTGAATCCGTATTCAGTTTCCAGTTTGAATGCCGTCTGTTGCATTTCTTTTTCAAAACGCATACTGCCACACAAAGTATATGTTTTCATAAGTATCACCACAATCTATAATATATCAAAACATAAAAATAAACAAGTCCCGATTAATACACATACCGGGACTTTGTTTAATGGTTAATATGTCAGAGTCAAACTGATTTGTATATATTATAATCTCATTGTCAGTTTTTCACAATAGTAAATAATTTTTATATAAATACACAAAAATGTAAATTACGTCCCATATTTGTCGATTTATGCATTATTTTGTATAATAAAAGCCTTTATTTATTCTTATATTTGTTATATAATTAATATATTAAAATAGGATAACTATGCGAGGTGCCCCATGTCTTATAATTGCGTGCTTTTGGATTTTGATGATACTCTGGTTTCTTTTGCCCAGAGCGAAAAAATTTCTCTTACAAAAGTATATAATAAATATAATATTCCTGTAACAGAAGAAAATATGGAGTTTTATCATTCAGAAAACGAAAAGCTTTGGCGTGATTTTGAAAAAGGAAAAATCAAGAAAAAGGATATAGAAAAAAATCGTTTCCAGAAAGTTGTAAGCCGTTTTGGGCTTTCAGGTGTCACAGCGGAACAGATGAACCGTGACTATGTAAACTATCTGAAAAACAGTGCAATTCTTATGGATGGAGCTATTGAATTTCTTGAAGATATTGAAGACTATGCCACTATTGCTATAGTTACAAATGGTATTGATTCAGTTCAGCAGAATCGTCTTAAACTCAGCCGAGTAATTGATTTTGCAGATGGTGTGTTCACCAGTGAAAAAGTTGGCTATAATAAACCAGATAAAAGAATCTTTTTCAATGCACTGAAAACTTTAGGTATTGAAAACAACAAAAAAGTTTTGGTGGTAGGCGACAACCTGCACTCAGATATAAAAGGCGGTATCAACGCAGGACTCGATACCTGCTGGGTTAACTTTGACAATGTGGAAAATACAACAAATATTAACCCAACCTACACAGCCCTTGACTTTACCCAGTTGAAGATAATTATTTTAGGTGAAAATTATGAAAATATTAAAAAATGAGTTTTCTTTCCTTTCTTCCAACGGCAAAAATACAATCAGAGGCATAAAAATATACGGTGAAAACGGCCCATACAAAGCTGTGTTGCAAATATCACACGGTATGGTGGAGCATTACGACCGCTATATGGATTTTATGGAATATATGGCAGATGAGGGTTTGGTTGTGTATATGCACGACCACCTTGGCCATAAACACAGTGTAGACAGTGATGAACAGCTGGGCTATTTTGCACCGGAACATGGCTATATCCATGTTCTGCGTGACCTTCTGCACACAGCACAGATAGCAAAATCAGAATATCCAGAGCTGAAACTCTATATGTTGGGACACAGCATGGGTTCATTCTTTGCAAGAGTTTTTGCACAAGTGCATGGTGATGTTATTGATGGTGTGCTTATTTCAGGCACAGGCGGTCCTAATAAAGCTGCAGGCGCCGCAATTACCATTATAAAAGCTATGAAAAAACTGAAAGGTGATAAATACCGTTCAGACTTTATAAAAAATATGGCTTTCGGCAGTTATCTGGAAAAAATTGAAAACCCAGATACACCAAGTGACTGGATTACAAGAGACAAAGAAATAGTAAAACAGTATGTAGCAGACAAGTACTGCCAGTATAACTTTACACTTAACGGCTACGAAAACCTGATGGAAATCATAAGCCTTTGTAATGCGGACAAAACCTTTGAAAATACTCCAAAAGATTTGCCAATTTATATCTTCTCCGGTTCTATGGACCCAGTGGGGGGATATGGTATGGGCATAATGCAGGTTTTTGACATGTATAAAAAAGCAGGTTGCACTGATGTGGCAGTAAAAATTTATGATGGTGGACGCCATGAAATGTTAAATGAACTTAACCGTCAGGAAGTTTATCAAGACGTAAAAAACTGGATTGTTTCCAAAGTAGAGGGATAGTTTATGGCAATGAAAGCAGATACAATTTTTTATAATGGATATATTTATAACACACCTTTCAAAAAGTTTTTCAAAGGATACTTTTCTGTAAAAGGTGATAAAATTCTTCACCTTGGCATAGGTGATATCCGCAGTGATATTGAATATGACAGTGCTGTTGATTTAAATGGCAAATGGGTAATTCCAGGTCTTATAGACAGCCATATGCACGTGGAAAGCAGTATGCTGGCACCACGTCCTTTTGCAAAACTGATGGTTGAAAACGGTATCACAACTGTTGTCAGCGAACCACACGAAATTGCAAACGTAACAGGTATGGATGGCGTTCTGGCTATGATTGAAGCGGCCAAAGGTGCAGTTATGGATATTTTCTATGCAGTGCCAAGCAGTGTGCCATCCACCAGTGCAGATTTTGAAACCACAGGTGACGTGGTTGATATGCCACAGCTTATAGAACTTATCAAGCACAAGGAAGTAGTGTGTCTTGGTGAAGTTATGAATACATATAAAATACTTACAGACCCAGATGATAAACAGAATCAGTTTGTAAAATATCTTAAAGAAAATCGCCCTGATATGCCACTGGAAGGCCATTGTCCACGAATTGTTGGCAGTGACCTGAACCAGTATGTATACACTGGTATAGGTTCAGACCATACAGAACACGATGTTGATGCATTTATGCAGCGTGTTTTCAATGGTATGCTGTTTCAGGTACAGGACAAAATGGCAAAACCTGAAATTGCAAAAGCAATCAAAGACAATGAACTGTATGAGAATGTAGCACTTGTTACAGACGACACAACACCATCCAACCTTATAAAACACGGCCATCTCAATGCAGTTGTAATGGAAATGGTTAAATGCGGTCTTGATTTTGAAAAGGCTGTTTACTGTGCATCTGCAACACCTGCACACCGTATGAGACTTTATGACCGTGGTCAGATTATGCCTGGTCTTCTGGCAGACTTTGCTATTTTGGACACCTTGGAAGAAATCAAACCTGTACAGACATATAAAAATGGTGTACTGGTATTTGATAAATCTGTGGGCAATACTTTTGAATCAGAAAAAGCATTCCCAGAAAGTTTCTACCAGACAATGAAGCTGGAACATGTTGCACCAGAAGTTTTTGATATTGCAACACCAGTGGAAAATGGTGAAATCAGCGTAAATGGTCTGGAAGTGCTTCCTGACTATACACGCACACCAAAAGTGACAAAAACACTTATGGCAAAAGACGGCAAGCTTCAGCTTGATAAAACAACAGGCAAGATTGTTGTACTGGAACGCCACGGCAAAAACGGAAATGTTTTCGGCACAATAGCTACAGGTGCATGTATTGTCGACGGTGCAGTTGCGACAAGCTATGCCCATGACCACCACAACCTACTGGTGCTGGGAGGCAGCAATGAAGATATGGCACTGGCTGCAAATACAGTTATTGATAACTGTGGCGGTCTGGCAGTTGTACATAAAGGCAAAGTTATTGCACAGGCACAACTGGAAGTATGCGGCCTTATGAGCGAACGTGACCCATACGAAGTGGCAAAATCCATTGAAGATGTGGAATCTACAATGCGTCAGATTGGCTATGTTCATTACAATCCAGTAATGAGTCTGGCAACAACATGTCTGCCAGTATCTATGGATGTAAAAATTACAGATAAAGGTTTAGTTGATGTTATCAATGGTAAAATAATATCAATTTTTAACAACTAATATGAAAATTCAAAAAACAATAGTAGAAAAATTCCTTGACCAGAAAAAAATACGGCACCAGAGCTACACATACCCATCAGATGAATTTTGTGATGGTGTTACAGTAGCGGGTTATATAAACAAACCTGTCCAGCAGGTGTTTAAAACACTTGTAACAACAGGCAATAAGGGTGTGCATGTATTTGTTATACCTGTAGCACAGGAGCTGGATTTGAAAAAAGCTGCAAAGGCCAGTGGCCAGAAATATGTGGAAATGTTACAGCAGAAAGATTTGCTGGCTACCACAGGCTATATCAAAGGCGGTTGCAGTCCTATCGGTATGAAAAAACTGTTTCCTACATTTATTGATAAATCACGGGAAAATTTTGATTCAATCATTTTCTCTGGTGGTAAAATCGGCAAACAGGTGCAGGTAGGATTAAATGATGTGGTAAGCATCACAAGGGCAAAACTGGAATTTATCTGCAAGGAGGAACCATGCTTATAACACTGGAAAATGTGGGTAAAAGCTGGGGTATAGATGTTATACTGCAAAAAATCAATGCAGTTGTAAACGAAGGCGACAGAATAGGTATCATAGGTGAAAACGGTGCAGGTAAAACCACTCTGCTGAATATGCTTATGGGTGTATTGGAAAATGATGAAGGCGAAATCATTTTTGATGACAACGCTACAGTGGGTTATCTGCGACAGATAGATGGTCTCAATCTTGAAAACACTATCTATTCAGAAATGCAGACAGTATTTCAGCCTGTTTATGATGCTATAAATGAATGTGCGCAGATTGAAAAACAGTTGGCATCTACACCAGATGACCGGGCGCTTATTGAACGCCACCACAATTTACAGAATTTAATATATTCGAAAGATGGCTACAACACAGATTTTCTTATCAAGAAAATGCTGGGTGGTATGGGCTTTAAGGAAGAAGAGTATACAAAGATAGTAAAAGTTTTATCAGGTGGAGAAAGAACCCGTCTGAACCTTGCCAAACTTTTGCTGGAAAATCCTGATATACTTATTCTGGACGAACCTACAAACCATCTTGACTTTGATACACTTGTATGGCTGGAAGATTATCTTATCAACTATAAAGGTGCCATCATCGCAGTCAGCCACGACAGATTTTTCCTTGATAAAGTGGTCAAGAAAATATGGGAAGTGGAAGATACACTTCTCACAGAATACAAAGGCAACTATTCTGCCTTTGATGTTCAGAAACAGGAAAAATTAAAGGTTCAGCAGCGCCAGTATGAAGCAGATATGGAAAAAGCGGCAAAACTGCAGGACTATGTGGACCGCAACCTTGTGCGCGCATCTACGACCAAAATGGCTCAGAGCCGCCGCAAGCAACTGGAAAAAATGGAAATGACAGAGAAACCAAAGCCACTTCGTGTGCCTTTGAAGTTTACTTTTGATTTTGATGTAAAACCTTATGATGAAATACTCACCATCGAAGACCTTACAGTTGCAACAGGTAACAGAACACTTATAGAACAGCTGAATGTTGTTGTACGCCGTGGTCAGCGACTTATTATAGCTGGTGCAAACGGTAGCGGCAAAACAACACTTATCAATACTATCACAGGTAAAATCCGCCCTAAAAGCGGTAAAATCAAGCTGGGACAGGGGGCAATCCCTGCAACATTCGACCAGCATATTTCAGTGGGGCAGTCTACAGTAATTGATACTATCTGGGCACTGAGACCAAAATGGACACAGCTGGAAGTACGCAGTTATCTTGCACGTTTTGGCTACAGAGGTGAAGATGTGTTCAAGGAATGTTACACTTTGTCCGGTGGTGAAAGAGCGAGACTTCGTTTTTGTGAAATGAGTCTTGACCGTGCAAACATCATGTTCCTTGACGAACCTACAAACCATCTTGATATTTATATGCGACGGGCTGTTACAGAAGCTTTGTCAAAATACGAAGGTACAATTCTGGTTGTTACTCATGACCGTTTCCTTATGCAACAGCTGGCATGTCCTATTATGAACATTGAAGGTGGCAAAGGTGTTTTCTATGAAAACTTCGAAGACTTTATGGCTAAACATAAGTCTGAAGGTTTTAATTCAAAACAGCCACGGCCAAAAGCAGAAAAAGCGGACAAGCCTAATAATGTGGTCCAGAACCAGAAAGAGGCGCGTCGTCAGGCAGCGGCAGACCGCTTGAGAATGCGAGAGTGTGAACGAGATATCGAGCGTTTACAGGCTGAAATAGACGGCTATAACAACGATATGCAGAATCCACAAATCACCACAGATCCGGGCAAAATGAACGAACTGTGGCAAAAACTGGAAGCAGCAAATACACGGCTTGATGCCCTTTATGAAGAATGGGCAATCCTTGGAGAAAAGTTGGAAAATTAATTACAAAGGGGGAAAGGATTATGAATTATAAATTCCTTTCATCAAAATACAGAAACAGTGCAATAGACCAGGCAACCAGCGGTGATGTGCCTGTGGAATACGCTGACCTTATCAATCTTTCAATCGGCGACCCAGACATCAACACACCACAGCTGATTATTGACCGGGCATTCAGAGATGCTTCAAACGGTCACACAAAATATACAGCCTCCCGCGGTTATCCTGAACTGCGTGGTGCCATCTGCGATTTTTATAAATCCAGATATAACATGGATGTAAAAGACGAAGAAGTATTTGTATCAACAGCAGGCAGTGTTGCCATGTATATCACAATGCAGGCAATTCTTGACGAAGGTGATGAAGTAATTATCATCGAGCCATATTTCTTCCCATATCCAGACCAGGTAAAAATGGCAGGCGGTGTACCTGTATTTGTCAAAACAAGCATGGAAAACAACTTCCAGATTGATTTTGATGCCCTTGAAACTGCAGTTACAGATAAAACAAAATGTATTATCATCAACACTCCAAACAACCCAACAGGTATATGCTATACATATGAAACATTGGGTAAGCTGGCAGAATTTGCTACAAAGCATGACCTTGTTGTAGCGGCTGATGATATCTATACATCATTTACATATACAGATGAAAAGTTTATGCCTATCGCTTCTTTCCCAGGCATGATGGAAAGAACCATCACAATCAACAGCTTTTCCAAAAACTTTATTATGACAGGTTTCCGTGTAGGCAACATTATCGCACCAGACTATATTATCCGTGTTATCCAGACAATCAATGAAAACGTGGTTTATACAGCACCATCCATCTCACAGCGTGCGGCACTTCATGGTTTGAACCATTTTGATGAATTTGAAGACGAAATTGTAAATGTTTTCCGTGAAAGAGTGGAATATGCACACAAACGTCTTTCAGAAATTCCATGGGTGGATGTATTGCCAGTTAGTGGCAGTTTCTACATTTTCCCATCTATCAAAAAAACGGGTCTTACAAGCGCACAGTTCTCCAAAAAGCTGTTTGAAGAATGCCATGTAAGAGTTATCCCAGGTCGTGCGTTTGGTGAAAGCGGTGAATATCATATCCGTATTTCATGTACTCTTGGCATAGATAAACTTAAAGAAGCCTTTGACCGAATGGAAAAAATGACTTTCTGATAAATTCTATAACTCAAAATAAAGGACGGTGTCTGAAATGAGAACAGAAAAATCTTGCGGTGCAGTAGTTTTCCGCGAAAAAGATTATAAAAAACAGATTTTGCTTATCCGTCATGTAAATGGCGGTCATTGGGCATTTCCTAAAGGTCATGTGGAAAAAGGTGAAACAGAAGAACAGACAGCACTGCGCGAAATTCTGGAAGAAACAGGTCTTGATGTAATTCTTGATAACAGATATCGTCAGGTTGTAACATATTCCCCACGTAAAGATGTGATAAAAGATGTGGTTTACTTTGTAGCACATGCAAAATCAGATTCTGAGGGTATAGCGCAGGAAGGGGAAATCAGCCAGATAAGATGGGTTGATATGCACTCTGCTGTGGAATATGTAAGCTTTGATAACGATAAAAAAATTCTTCTTGGTGCTATAGAACACTATTTAAGCAATCCTATTTACTGATAAAAAAGAGAGAGTCCTGTGGACTCTCTCTTTTTTTGCAAACAAAAAGCCGCCGTTGTTACGGCGGCAATATTTTAATACATACCAAACTGTTTTTTAATTGCATTGAAAGTTTCATCGCTGATAACATGTTCTATTTTACATGCATCTTCTGTGGCGATTTCTTCGCTTACACCCAGAGAGATAAATACTTTTGTAAGTACATCGTGTCTTTCTTTAATGCTCAATGCATGCTGTCTGCCTGTATCAGTGAAAGTTATATAACCATTTTCATCAACTTCTATAAATTCGCCTTTTTTCAGAATACCCAATGCACGGCTTACACTTGGTTTTGAATAGCCTGTGTAATTGGCAATATCGATGGCACGCACATGTGGATTATCTTTGCCCAGCACAAGTATGGCTTCCAAATACATTTCTCCAGATTCCTGAATCTTCATACTTACACCTCCAATAAATAACTCCCTATATTCTACCATACCAACAGCAAGATTTCAATACATCCAAATAACCTGTTTGGAAAGATTTTAATCGTATAATATTGACAAGAAGGTTAAAAGGTGATATTATAAAAATAAAGTTAGCTACAGCTAACTGAAAATAAAAGCTATGCTATGTTTCAGATGTTCTGGCACAGATTATCTGCCTAGCCACAGAATCTGTGTTGTTTACAGGGAATATAAACGAATTTATATATTCAGTGTATATAATTTTTCAGTATGATTTTATGCAGACATAGCCAATCTGTCAACAGCCATATTATGTCGGTGCCATGAGACAAAATGTGGAATATTCCTTGTACTGAACAACTGAATAATTACTCAAATAAAAGGGTAGCACTGTAAAAAGTGCTGCTTTTTTATTTTAAACAGATATTATTTTATATCATTTTTGTTCTTTTACTTTACAAAAAATTACAAATAAGTTATTATAAGGGTAATATAGAACAAAAGGGAAACAAAAATGTCTAACAATACAAATAAAATCAGTTATCTTAAGCCAGGTTTCATTATTCCTGTGGTATACAGCACTATCACCGCTGTGATTATGGGGCTGGTGTACTTGGTTTCCAATAATCCAGCGATTTTCAGTGAAGAAATTTCAGCTATGCTAATGCAGGCAGGCTATATTTCACTTCTTCTCAGCCCATCAGCACTGATTGTTTGCGGTTCAATGTCAATGAAACACAGAAACAGATTCCCACTGGAGTCATTCTTCTATTCTGATATGCCTGTTGCTATGAGCTTTCTTGTAATGGGTTTTCAGCTTCTTTATCTGGCAGCAATTTCAATGTAATTTATAAATTATTTAAAGGAGATAAATTATGGGTAAATTCGTTATCAAAAAAACAAACACAGGTTTCAACTTCCACCTGAAAGCATCTAACGGTGCTACAATCGCAGTAAGTGAAACATATGAAACACTGGATGCTTGCCGTAATGGTGTACAGTCTGTTATCAATAATGGTCGGGTAGCAAATATTGAAGACCAGACAGTTGTAGGCTATGAAGAACAGAAACATCCAAAATTCGAACTGTATAAAGACAAAGCACAGCAGTTCCGTTTCCGCCTGAAAGCAAGAAATGGTGAAGTTATTGCAGTGGGCGAAGCTTACACAACAAAAGCTAACTGTAAAAATGGTATCAACAGCATTATGAAAAACGTTGTTGATGCAAAAATCATCGAAGAACTTTAATAAAAAGTTAATTTTACAATAAAAAGCACAGTTTTTGTTAGCTGTGCTTTTTTCTTTATTGACTATTTGTGCTGTAAATTGTAAAATAAATAGGTTAACTAAAAATTAATGAGGATTGGATATGAAAAAATATTGGCAGCTTTATAAAAAACATGAAGAAATTATCAATTATCTTATTGTTGGTGTTCTGACAACAATTGTCAGCCTTATATTTTACTATGCCAGCACAAGAACTTTTCTTGACCCAAACAATGCTTTTCAGCTTCAGGTAGCAAATATTATCAAGTGGGTATCTGGTGTTCTTTTTGCATATGTTACCAACAGAATTTTTGTTTTCAAAAGTAAGAGAAAAGATATAGGTAAAGAATTTGTACAGTTTACATCATCCCGTGTTGCAACACTGTTCCTTGATATGTTTGTAATGTGGCTGATGGTTACAAAAATGGGGATTTTCGACCTTATCGCAACTCTTGTATCACAGGTGCTTGTAACAGTAGGTAACTACCTTATCAGCAAACTGTTTGTTTTCAGAAAAAAAGCTTAATTCATATATTCACATTACGAAAGGACTAAAAGATGAAATATACCCTTGTTGCCCCTTGTTATTTTGGTACAGAATCTGTGCTGAATTATGAAATCAAAAAAATCGGCGGCGAAGATATACAGGTAAGTGACGGCAGAATTATCTTTACAGGTGATGAAAGAGTAATTGCTGCTGCTAACATAAATCTGCGTACAGCAGAAAGAGTGCTGATTCTTATCAAAGAATTCAAAGCAAAAACATTTGACGAACTTTTCGATGGTATCCATGCAATCGACTGGAAATCACTGCTTCCTGTTGACTGCCAGTTCCCGGTAAAAGGTTCTTCACTGTCATCTACACTTTCCAGCGTACCTGCATGCCAGAGTATTGTAAAAAAAGCTGTGGTTGAAAAACTGCGCAAACAGTATAAAACAACTATCCTGCCAGAAACAGGCAATCTGTACAAACTGCGTTTTTCCATCAGAAAAGATGTTGTATCAGTAATGCTGGACACATCTGGTGATGGTCTGCACAAACGTGGTTACCGCAGAAACAGTGGTGATGCACCAATCAAAGAAACGCTGGCAGCTACAATCGTTGACCTTGCAAGAATAAGAAAAGACTCTGTAGTACAGGACCCATTCTGTGGTAGTGGTACACTGCTTATCGAAGCAGCACAGAAAGCACTGAACATTGCACCTGGTCTGAAAAGAAAATTTGCGGCAGAACAGTATGCGTTTATTTCCAAGGAAATCTGGGCAGAAGAAAGACAGAAAGCAAAAGATGCCATCATCAAAGATGCAGACTTCCGTGCTTACGGCTTTGATATTGACCCACTGGTTCTGGAAATTGCAAAGAAAAATGCTGAAAAAGCCGGCGTAGCAAAATACGTAAAATTCTTTGAAGCTGATGTTAAAAAATTCTCACCGGAAGAAAACACAGTGGTTATTACAAACCCACCTTATGGTGAACGTCTGGGTGACATTGAAACAGCTACAAAACTGGAAAAAACACTGTCCAGACGTCTGGAAGAAAACCCAGTAAAATCTGCATATATCATCACAGCAGACAGCGAATTTGAAACAAACTACGGCAAAAAAGCAAACAAAAGAAGAAAACTGTACAACGGTATGATTCCTTGTCAGGTTTATATGTATTATTAA
>JAZQYH010000031.1:0-54837 GCA_045633415.1 Oscillospiraceae bacterium
ATAAAATCGTTTATTGATTAGCTTTCTCTTAGCTACTCAAATAGAATTTTTATAGTTACATCTTGTGCAACTTTTGAAGTCCCTTTTCTGGTGTTTCGTTCGCTTACATTGTTTAATTTACAAGGTACATTTTCCCTCCCCCGCTTACACGGCTGAGGGACTTTTAGAATAACACACTTTCCGCTCCGTGTCAAGATCTTTTTTCTTAACCCTTTGTTTTCGGTGCTTTCCGCTATTCTCTTTTCTGCGTCGTTTTTCAGACGCTCGATTAATATACCACCCTTTTCCTCTCTTGTCAACTACTTTTTTCATCTTTTTTATTCTTTTTTTCGTCGGCTCTTTTCCAAGATGTCTTCGCTCTTATGAGCGTTTTTGTATTATACAACCCACAGGATGATTTGTCAACATATTTTTACATATATTTACCATTATCTCGCAATAGGGCTGTGTTATATATAATACCACTATTTCCATATATTTCTATGGTAATTTATTATTTTTGATTATCCATTATTCTCTTATGGGCAAATTAACCACAATGATGCGGCTCATTTATCCATTTATACAAAAGAATAGGAATGGTATTGAAATTGTTAAAATCTTAACTATAATATAGATAGTATTATATTTATGGTGAGGTAATTATGAGAAGCAGTGGTATCCTTTTGCATATATCCAGTCTGGATTCCAATTATGGCATAGGCACATTAGGCAAAAGCGCATTTGACTTTGTAGACTTTCTGAAAGACAGTGGTCAGGAATACTGGCAGGTACTTCCTTTGGGTCCAACAGGCTATGGTGACAGCCCTTACCAGTCCTTTTCTACTTTTGCCGGCAACCCATATTTTATAGACCTTGATATTCTGGCGGAAGAAGGTCTGCTTGAAAAAGAAGATTTGTCCAGCATTTATTGGGGTGACAAGCAGAACAAAGTAGATTTTGGCGCTGTTTACAACGGCAGATTTGTTGTATGGCAGAAGGCATTTGAAAACTTTATGAAAGCGCCGGAAGAAGGCTATGAAGAATTTTGCGAAAATGAAAAAGAATGGCTGGATGATTACGCAATGTACATGGCTATCAGCAAACAGACAAAAACTTCCTGGCACAACTGGGAAGATGGTCTGAAAAAGAGAAAAGTCCGAGCCATCAGCGCATATAAAAAAGAACACAGCGAAGAAATAGATTTCTGGAAATTTTTACAGTTTAAATTCTTCCAGCAATGGTCAAAGGTAAAATCCTATGCAAACGACCTTGGTATCAGAATTATCGGCGACCTGCCAATTTATGTTTCTGATGACGGCAGTGATGTATGGGCACATCCTGAACTGTTTGATATGGACAAAGACCTGACACTGAGAAACGTGGCAGGTGTTCCACCAGATGCATTCTCTGCAGATGGTCAGCTGTGGGGCAACCCTGTTTACAAATGGCGCAACCACAAGAAAACAGGCTACAAATGGTGGAGAGACAGAATGTCTGCCGCTTTGAAAATGTATGACGTGGTAAGAATAGACCATTTCCGTGGATTTGAAAGTTTCTATTCAATTCCAGCCGGTGATAAAACAGCTGTTAATGGCAAATGGGTAAAAGGACCTGGTCTTGAGCTTTTCAAAGAGCTCAATCTTATTGGTGGTCAGGAATTCAACATTATCGCTGAAGACCTGGGTGTAATCACTGAAGAAGTGAAAGCAATGCTGTCTGGCTGTGGCTACCCTGGTATGAAAATACTTCAGTTTGCATTTGATGGCATACACAACGCCGCCAATGCATATCTGCCACATAACATCATCGAAAACAGTATTGTTTACCCTGGTACCCACGACAACAACACTACATTGGGTTGGTGGAAAGAAAAAGACAAAGACAGTAAAGAATACTGTATCGAATATGGCGCATGGGAAAGCGACGATGATATCTGCGATAAAATCATTACAATGGCATTTGCTTCACCTGCAAAGCTGGCGATAGTTGCAATGCAGGACTGGCTGGACCTTGATGCCAGTGCAAGAATGAACACACCATCCACTGCAAGTTCCAACTGGAGCTGGCGTCTGGAAAAAGGCGAAACTGATGACAGATTAAGCGAAAGAATCAAGCGCAAAACCAGAGTTTACAACCGATATACAAAAACTATTATCGACGACATAATAGAAGTGGATAACCCAGATGATATTATGGATGATATTGTAATCGAAATTGTAGACCGGGCCAGCGAAATGTAAAAATAGTTAATCAAAAATTATACCGTGTATATCCTTAAATGGAAAAAGACTGAACAGTAATGTTCAGTCTTTTTCTTTCTATAATTGAAGGAGCAAACAGTATATCTGTATTATTCATATCTCAGGGCTTCAATAGGGTCAAGCTTCGCAGCTTTGTTGGCTGGATAATAGCCAAAGAACACACCTATTACCATAGAGAATGTAACTGCGATTATAATTGTGCCCAGTGATACTGATGCGCTGTAGCCCAGGAGCTTGGAACCTACGTTACCAATCAGTATACCTACGCCGATACCTATAATGCCACCCAGCATACAAATTACAATAGATTCTATGATAAACTGCAGTCTGATTGAACCATTTGTTGCGCCAAGGGCTTTTCTGGTACCGATTTCTTTTGTACGTTCTGTAATTGATACCAGCATAATATTCATAACGCCTACACCGCCTACCAGCAGGGAGATACCTGCAATAGCCGCAATGGCAAGAGAAATAGTAGACAGCATTTCTGTCATTGTTTCTACCATACCTTCCATGCTTGAGGCTGTTACAGTATATGATTGGTTGCGGGAATATACCTGTGAGAAATATTTGTCTGTTTCATCTATAAAGCCCTGTGTATCAGTACCCCGTGCAGTTACAACTGTGGCAGACTGATATCCATCGTCAGAACCATTAATCATTCTGGCTGTGGAAAGAGGGATGTACATTGATGTATTGTTGGCAGATGTCGCAGAGTCATCATACACACCTACAATATAAAACCTGTGCAGATTACTGCCGCTTGCGATTTCCAGTGTTTTACCCACAGGGTCCTGCAATGGCATTATTTCTCCGCAAAGTGCGGAAGAAACAACACAGACTTTTTTCTCTTTGTCAAAGTCGTTCTGTGTAAGGAATCTGCCTGATGCCATATCCATAGCTGTTGCCGCAGGATATTCAAGGCTGACACCTGTCACAGATACTGATGCACTGTTGCCGTTGTAATCCACAGTTTTACTGCCTACAGACTCTGTTGTGTAGATGTATGATATAAAATCTCCATATATTGTTCTGTATTCTTCCAGCATTTCATCAGTAATAAGGTCCGCCTTTTCAGGATTTGAACGGCCAAACATAAAGAAATTGCCAGAGGAAGTATTATCGCTGTCTTTTTGAGAAAGGTTAAGTGTAATATTGCTGATGCCCATTGATGACATACTGTCGCTAATGCCGTTTGTCATACTGTCGCCAACATTTACAATACCGATAACACTGCCGATACCGATAATAATACCCAGCATTGTCAGTAATGCGCGCATTTTGTTTGCACGAAGGGCATTAAGTGCCATAAGCACATTTTCAATCAACAGCATATACCTGCCCCCCTTTCTTCCTTTATAATCTCACCGTCTTTGAGGGTGATTACTCGCTGACATTCCTGCGCCAGTTCCGGTGAGTGTGTAATAAGAACAATGGTTTTGCCCTGTTCTCTGTGAAGTTTATGGAACAAATCCATTATCAGACGGCCTGTTATACTGTCCAGCGCACCTGTTGGTTCGTCAGCCAGAATGATATCCGGGTCGTTTGCCATACTGCGGGCAATGGCAACACGCTGTTTCTGACCACCTGAAAGTTCATTTGGATTATGATACATACGGTCAGTCATTTCCACCTGTGCCAGAAGCTGTTTTGCACGTTCGTTGGCTGTTTTGCTGGACAGTCCTGCATACAGAATAGGCAATGCCACATTTTTCAATGCAGTTGTTCTGGCGATAAGATTAAAAGTCTGGAATACAAAACCGATTTTCTGATTGCGGATAGCAGACAGAGCATTGTCTTTCATGTCTGCAATATTTTCACCAGACAGTACATAGCTGCCTGATGTAGGTCTGTCAAGGGCACCGATAATATTCATAAGTGTACTTTTACCACTGCCCGATGCACCTACAATAGCTACAAACTCACCTTTGTGCACTGTAAGGTTAATGTTTTTGAGAACCTTTAATTCTTCATTGTCTCCGATAATATAGGATTTGCATATATCTTTTAATTCTATGATTTTTTCCATAGATTAACCTCTGCCGCCTGGCATACCGCCGCCTGAAGGGAAGTTGCCTGATGGTCTGCCACCGCCTGATGGCATACCGCCACCGAAGCCGCCCATCATGCCTATGCCGCCAAAGCTACCCTGTTCTGCAGTTTCGCCATCTTCAGTGAATACAACACTATTGCTTTCATCTTCATTTTCAGATGAACGGATAACCATGCCTTCCATAAGGTTAGCGGATGTGATTTCAATATAGTAGTCTGTTTCCATACCTGTCTGCACTACAACAGGAACAAAGTCCTCGCCTCTCTGTACATAAACTACTTTTTCACCGTTTTCATTTGTGCCTACTGCGTCATAAGGTACAACAAAGGCTTCTGAAACCTGTGTGATAATAATTTCTGTCGCCGCATTCATACCGATAAGCAGACCGTGGTCTGTGCCATTGATAGTGATTTCACCTGCAAAGGAAACATCTGTTGAACCCATACCGCCAGAAGAAGATGCCACTGGTGAAATCAGTGATACATAACCAGACAGCTGTTTATCGTTGACATCGCTTGTGATAATACATTCCATACCGATTTCAAGGTTCTGTACATCGTATTCCCGGAATGATGTGGAAATTTTAAGATTTTCAGTATCCTGAATAACTGCAATTGTACCGCTGGCTACAGAGCCCACCTGTGTGTTTACCTGTGTGATAGTGCCTGTAGCGTTTGCTTTGATTGTGCAGTTGTTGTATTTTTCATAAAGGTCTTCAAGTTCATCACTTGTGTTTGCATTTGCAAGATTTTCTTCTGCTTTTTCAAATGTTGAAACTGCATTCTTATAAGTTTTCTGGAGGGAGTCCAGTGTTGAGCGTGCTGTTGTACGTGCTTTCTGTGCAGATGTGTATGCAGATTCCAGCGCTGTATAGTTTGCCTGTTCTTTTGCGGCATTCAGCTGTGCCAGAGCCTGTGCCTCTGCTGATTTTGCTTCGTCATATTTCTGCTGTGTAACCGTCTGGTCAGCCTGTGCTTTTGTCAGTTCTGCATCAGCTGTTTCATATTCTGCCTGTGTAGTTGCAAGTGCTGCCTGTGCCATATCCAGCGCTGTTTTAAGGGCATCTGTGTTTTCTGCACCTTCTGTCAGGGCGTTGTCGTATTCTGTCTGTGCTGCAGACACTGCCGCCTGTGCATCTGAAACTGCTTTGGATGCAAAAACAAGATTTGCAGATGCTGTGTTAAGTGCTGTTATCAGCTGGTTGTTTGTATTGTTTGCAACTGTAGCGTTCTGCTGTGCTGTATCATAAGCTGTCTGCTGGGACTGCACTGCATTCTGTGCCAGAGTGAAATTGAATTTTGCTTCATCTTCAGCTTTGATGGCGTCATTCAGTACACGTTCCTGTTCAATACACTGGTTATATGCCGCCGCTGCAGCATCTTCGGCTTCTGTATAGGATGTCTGTGCAGACTCTGCATTTTTTGCCAGCTTATCTTTTGTTTCCTGAATTTTTTCCAGAAGGTCACCAGCATCAAGACGGGCAATAACATCGCCTTCTTCTACCCTGTCACCTTCCTGTATCAGTATTTCGCTGACTGTGTAGCCACTGAGAGTACATGTAACATTTACTGTCTGTGTACTTTTTACTGTGCCTGTTACAGAAACGCTGTCATTAAGCACCTGTTTTGTAAGTGTTGTGGTACGTGTTCCTACATTCTGGAAAGGATTTGTACCGCCCTGTGATTTCATCATAACAAATGGCAGGATACGTGGTATAACCAGTGCGGCCACTACCAGTATGGCAACCAATGCTATAATTTTTTTCTTTGTGAATTTTTCTTTTATTTTAGTAAATAATGATTTCTTTTCTTCCATTATGTATCTCCTTTCAGACCTCTATAATTATATTGTGTGAAAGTGAACACCATATGATGAAACCGTGACAAATCCACCAAATACGCTGTAATTTCTATGAAAATTAAGTATTGAAATACAAAAGGCACCCTTTTGGGTGCCTTTGTTGTAATTGTATTATATACGGTTACCATTTTCATCGTAGTCGTATTCGGTTCTTACAGAGCCGTCTGAATTATAGTGTATTTCTTTTGTATATACACTGTTTCCATACTGGTCAAGATAGAAACTGTATTCTCTACTTACATAGCGGGCTGATGGGTCATAGTCGTATGAATACACAAATGACTTGCCTGTGCCATCCTGATTGTAGATAGTTTCGCTTTCCAGCATGCCTTCGTCAGTAAAGCTCTGGTACAGCTTCTTGCTTCCGTCAGGGTAATATTCTTCATACATACTGATTCCATCTTCAGGAGAGCCACCTCTGCCATAGTAGGTTGCTGTACAGCGTGTTCCGTCATCATAATAGGTATATACATCAGTGTAACCTATTACACCTGGGTCAAGATATACAACTTCTTTCAGGCAGTTGCCGTTTGCATCTTCTTCCCACTCGGAACCAATAAGACCATCTACATAGATGATTCTTGTCATACCACCATTTGCTTTATAGGTGGTTTCTGTTCTGTTAACCTCTACACCTTTTTCAACCAATGTATTCAATGTTTCCCTGCCAAGTTCATCATAATAAATCTCGTGGTCACCGTATACATAGCCTTCGTCAGCATAAATTGTGAGACTGAGGAAATACTGATATTTCAGGTTGCCATTGTCGTGATATTCCACCACTTTTTCCAGATTTTCTTTTCCGTATTCACTGTATTTTCTGATGCCGTAGTCAGTACCCAGAACGATTTCTGCCTTGCCGTCATACATATCACTGCCATCAACTGCCTTTGGCACTATTTCCACAGAAGCATTTAAATCTTCCACCACATAGCAGAACTGTCTGGCCCCTCTTTCATCTTCCTGTATGCGCTCATCAATAAGCACTTTACCGCCAGAGCCTGTTACTTTAAGGTCGGTATACATAGAGAAATGTGTGCTACCTGCCAGATAAATCAGTGAGATATCTCCACTGGTATCATATACAGGGTAAATACCTACACCGCCAAAAGTTTCCAGACATTCCATACCTGAAAGATTTACAGCGTAAACTGTGCCGTCTTTGAACATGCCAGGAACATTGTTGGAAAATTCTTTCACCCCACTTACACCGCCAGCCAGTACACTTGTGGCACCAGCCACAACTGAAAGGGACAGTATAATGCCGTAGGCTTTTGAATTAAGGAATTTTTTCAGCCAATCAAGGAAAGTATTGGTGGCTTTGTCCTTTAAATCACCTGTTACTTTATCTTTAATCTTTTCTTTTGCGTATTCCTGTAAATCATCATCTTTCTGATTCAGGCTTTCACCGCATTTGTGACAGAATTTGTCTGTCATATTGTTTTCTGCACCACAAAGGATACAGTATTGTTTTTTGTTTTCCATAACTGCCTCCCTATATAGTGTACATTGTGATAGTCTGTGTTTCGTTTTCCAGCACAGCTTCTATTGTATAGTAGCCATTGGTGTTTTCGTTTACAGTGATGGCATCTTCCAGACCATAGCTGCCCGCCTGATACTCATAGCCTGTAGCTTCTTTAAAATAAACATTTATCTGCTGTGTACCTTTTGGCACATAGAGAGAAAGATTTACACTGCCGGATTCAATATCCACAAAGTATTCCTGAGTTGTGGTGTTGTAGTAGACATCATACTGGCCGTTGTCCCGTATTTTCATGGTGTTGCCGCCTTTACTGCCGCCGCCGATAACAAGACTGAAAACAAATGGCAGCACTATCAATGCAAGACGAACCCACACATTGTCAGTGATAAAGCTGAGGGAAAGAAGGTCCTTTACTTTATCTGCCTTGCCTTTCACTTCTTCTGCCTTTTCCAGCTTGCCCACTACAGAAGCGCTTTTTGCCCGGTCTTTTTCCCGCTGTGTAAACTCTTGTCCACAACTTTTACAATAATTTGCTTTGCGCAGGTTTTCAGTGTTACATTTGGTACATTTCATAATATTTTCCTCATTTGTGTTTTATTGAATTATATTTCCGCTTTCATCATAGCTGATCTGGCCGTTGACCTGCCCGTTTTCGTAATAAACTGTTTTTGTCTTGACCAGATTGCCCTGTGTATTCCTTGCGAAATAAGTTTCACTTTTTCTGTATCCGTAAAGACTGTCATCTGAAGAATTGTTGTAGGCATATTCAGTATTTATGGCTGTGTCACTTTCCCTGTCATAGATATATTCTTCTCTTATGCTGTTGCTGTTTTCATAATACCAGACAAATCTCTGTTTCACATCAGTGCCTGTCCGGTCCATAAAGGTATAGGTTTCAGTCATTTTCCACTGGGTGCCGGACTGATAATAAACAATATATCCCCGACCATTCTGGTCATATCCGCTTTCTTTGGTTATGTTGCCCGCTTCATTGTATTCAGTTTCGGCTTTCAGCAGACCGGTTTCATAATATTCCATTTTCTGCATAAGATGTGGTTGACCATCTGTTACTTTATAATAATTGCTTGATTTCAGCACATCATTGGAATAGTAGTCATATTCGCTGTACCCGGAAACCCGCCCATCTCCATCATAGTTTTCCCTGTAAGAAACCTGTGTTTCGCTGTAAAACTCCTGATAAGAGATATTTTTGCCGTTTTCCCTTTCTTTCAGGCTTGTTACGAAAGCATTTTCATCTATGCCATAAACTTTGGTTTTTATAACAGGCTGGCCCAGATATTCTTCCGCAACTTCAACAGAGCAAGCCTGCCCGGTAATGTCTATATTGCCTATTGCTATGGCACGGTCCATGTTGTCTATCTTATCCATAAACAGCACCTGCCCATCATCTGTAGTCACCAAAAGATGTATCAGTTTGCCTTCTTCTGCCTCTGGTCGCAGAATCAGCTTTTCGACACTGCCGTCTTTATCGTAAAAAGCCACGCACTGCACAAAATAACTGAACAGTGTCTTTTCATTTTCTGTTGGTGTATACTCTTTTTCACACGTCTGTGCACTGCCATATACAGTGCCATCCATAAACATACCAGGAGTATCCTTTGCAAAATTTTTCACCCCTGAGCTCTGCCGCCCTGCCATAATCATTGTTACAGAGGAAATGACAGAAAGGGACAGTATAATGCCGTAGGCTTTTGAGTTAAGGAATCTTTTCAGCAAGTCAAAGAAAGTATCTGTGGCTTTGTCCTTTAAATCACCTGTTACTTTATCTTTAATCTTTTCTTTTGCATAGACCTGTAAATCATCATCTTTCTGATTCAGGCTTTCACCGCATTTGTGACAGAATTTGTCTGTCATATTGTTTTCTGCACCACAAAGGATACAGTATTGTTTTTTGTTTTCCATAACTGCCTCCCTATATAATGTATAGTAAAATTGTACCATTATTTCCCATGGCAAACTATGGACAAAAACAATAAAAATGTATAAGTTGTTTATATATAACTGCATAAAAAAGGCACCCTCTCGGGTGCCTTTAAATATTCAATTAAGCATTGAATTCAGGTCTTGCACAGTTGGAAGTAATTTCGTTTTCTGCAGCTTTTGCCTGAAGGTCTGCCTGCCACATATTGTACCACATCCATGAGCCAAAGATGTTGTAGCAGTTAAAGCCAAGGTTGGACAGGATTCTTTCGCCAACATAAGCTCTCAGACCAGACTGGCAGTGGATGTATACAGGTTTGGATTTGTCCAGTTCTGTATATCTTTCACGCAGTGTGTGGAGAGGAATGTTGATAAAGCCTGGAACCATACCTTTTGCACATTCAGCTTCTGTACGAACGTCAAGTTTGATAACTTCGTCGCCCATAGCCATAACTTCTTCAAATGTAGCAATTTTGCTTTCGCCCAGAACAACGTTTTCGCCAACGTAGCCAGCCATGTTGATTGGGTCTTTTGCAGATGAGAATGGTGGAGCATATGCCAGTTCCAACTGGTGCAGGTCAAATACTGTCATACCAGCACGGATAGCTACTGCAAGGATGTCGATACGTTTGTCAAC
This sequence comes from Oscillospiraceae bacterium, assembly GCA_045633415.1. GTDB lineage: Bacteria > Bacillota > Clostridia > Oscillospirales > Ruminococcaceae > RGIG3102. The sequence goes on from JAZQYH010000031.1 coordinate 10,218, forward strand.
GCCTTTGTAACCAACAATCTGACCGCCCAGAACTTTACCTTCATCTTTAGTGTACAGCAGTTTAACTGTCATCATTGTTGGGCCTGGGTAGTAGCCAGCATGGCTGTTTGTAGCAGAGAATGATTTGTGGTAGTCGATACCAAGGCGGATACAGTCTTTTTCTGTAAGACCTGTGGAAGCAACTGTCATATCAAATACTTTAGCAATGGATGTACCCTGTGTGCCGTTGTATTTTGTTTTTCTGCCTTTGATGTTGTCAGCAACGATACGAGCCTGTTTGTTTGCAGGGGATGCCAGTGGGATGATTGTCTGTTCGCCGGAAACAAAGTGTTTAACTGCGATAGCATCACCTACTGCCCAGATGCCGTCAACATTTGTGTGCATGTATTCGTCAACGATGATTTCGCCACGTTTGCCCAGTTCGATGCCGCTGCCAGCAAGGAATGCTGTTGCAGGTTTAACACCGATAGAAAGAACTACCATGTCTGCTGGGACAAAGCCGCCGTCTGCCAGAGCAACGCCGTCTTTTGTGATTTCGCTTGCCAGTTTGCCTGTAGCAAGTTTTACACCGTGTGTACGAACATGGCCGTGGAGACCATGGGACATATCTTTGTCGATGTTTGGCATGATGTGTTCGCCAGCTTCGATGATTGTTACATCAAGACCTGCTTCTTTCAGGTTTTCTGCAACTTCAACACCGATAAAGCCGCCGCCGATAACTGCAGCTGTTTTTGGATGTTTTTCATCAAGGAAGTCTTTGATTGCGTATGTATCTGGAACGTTACGCAGTGTGAATACTGGCATTTCTGGGCTGATTTCCATTCTAGGAATGATTGGTACAGCACCTGGTGAGAGAACCAGTTCATCATAGGACAGGTCGTATTCTGTGCCGTCCTGATGGTTTTTAACTCTTACTGTTTTGTTTGCACTGTCAATAGCGATAGCTTCGCTGAAGATGCGAACATCTACGTTGAAACGGCCTGTAAAGCTCTGTGGTGTCTGAACAAGAAGTTTTTCTTTTTCAGAGATTACGCCTGACAGATAGTATGGCAGACCACAGTTTGCAAAGGAGATAAATTCGCCTTTTTCCAACATGATGATTTCTGCCTGTTCATCGAGACGTCTGAGTCTGGCTGCAGCACCTGCACCACCAGCTACACCGCCGATAATAACATATTTCATAGTTTATTCCTCCATTAGTGTTTATAAATAAACATATTTATTTGATTATATTATCATTTAAAAATCGCCTTTTGTCAATCTGTTTGTAATCAAATCACACTGCTTTGGTATAGAAAATAATGTATTTTTTGTGTGGATACAAAGCACAAACAACTGTTCTTTTGTGTCAGACACATATACAGTAACAGTAAAGCCACAGTGTAAATATAATAAATCAAAATATTAAACAAGGTGATGTGATGAAGGTGTTTTTATCTGTTGAAAATATAAATCTGACATATCAGAGTCTGGAAAGTGAAACAAAAGCAATAGAAAATGTATCTTTCACTGTGGAGAAAGGTGAATTTGTCAGTATCGTAGGGCCCTCGGGCTGTGGCAAAAGCACACTTTTGTCCTGTATTGCAGGGCTGACTATGCCCACTGAGGGTAAAATAAAGCTGGAGGGTAAAGAAATACGTGGCGTAAATCCACAGATTGGGTATATGCTGCAGACAGACAATCTTTTCCCGTGGCGAAATATATACAAAAACGTGACGCTGGGGCTGGAGATACAAAGCAAGCTGACAGAAGAAAACAAAGCCTATGTAAATCACCTGCTGAAAAAATACGGTTTGTGGGATTTTAAAGACAGTTATCCCTCTTCCCTTTCCGGCGGTATGCGCCAAAGGGCAGCGCTGATTCGCACACTGGCTGTGCGCCCTGCATTGCTTTTACTGGATGAGGCCTTCTCTGCCCTGGATTACCAGACAAGAGTAAATGTAAGCAAAGATGTGTACAATATTCTGCGAAGTGAAAACCAGACAATGATAATGGTGACCCACGACATACCCGAGGCAGTGTCTATGAGTGACAGGATAATAGTGCTGTCAAAGCGCCCTGCCAATATTTCGCTTATAGTAAAAACTCCCTTTGACAAAAACAGGGATACACAGACCGTACGTACCACCAAAGAATATGCCGATTACTATAACACTGTATGGAAGGAGATGAGTAAATGAACAGCACCCTTTTCAGCCGTAGTGAATATCTGGAAAGAATAAAAAAGGAAAACTCACAGGTGATAGCAGTCCAGGTTTTTATAGTGTCCTCACTGCTATTACTGTGGGAAACGGCCGCATATATGGAATGGATAGATGCCTTTATACTGTCCAGCCCATCCAGAATGGTAAAAATGTTCTGGCAGATGGCACAGTCTGACCTTGGGATACATATACTGTATACAGTGGGTGAGACTCTGATAGGCTTTTGCCTTGGGGCAGCCATTGGTTTTGTCCTTGCTATAGGTCTGTGGTATTCTGACTTTGCCCACAGGGTTGCCACTCCCTTTCTGGCAGTGGCAAACAGCCTGCCAAAAATAGCTCTGGGACCTGTGATAATAGTGTGGGCAGGTGCAGGCATAGGGGCAATTATAACTATGGCAATAGCCATCAGCCTTATAGTAACTGTTATGGAGCTTTCCCACGGGTTTTACAACACCGAAAAAAATATGGTCACCACTGTAATCAGCTTTGGTGCTGACAAATGGGAAACCTTTACCAAGGTGGTACTGCCTGCAAACATACCTGTATTTTTCCAAAGTCTGAAAATAAATATGGGCTTGAGTCTGGTAGGTGTAATAGCAGGGGAATTTTTGGTGTCAAAGGCAGGGCTGGGCTACCTGATAGTGTATGCAGGTCAGGTGTTTAAAATGGACCTTGTAATGATGAGTGTAGTACTGCTAGGATTTATAGCTTTCCTGCTGTACGGTGCCATCAGCGGATTGGAAAAACTGGCAGTGAAAATGATAAACCATATCTAGGAGGAAACTGACATGAATCTTAAACGATTTTTTGCACTGCTTCTGGCTGGTGCTGTAGCTGTATCTGTTCTGACAGCCTGCACCCCACAGCCCACAGAAGACAAAGAACTGGTAAAGCTGACAGTAAGCGAGGTTACACATTCTATTTTCTATGCACCTATGTACTCTGCCATAAACAACGGCTATTTTAAAGATGCAGGCATAGATATTGAACTTATCAACGCTGGCGGTGCTGACAAGGTAATGACAGCCTTGCTTACAGGTGGTGCAGATATAGGCTTTGCAGGACCTGAGGCAGTTATATATGTAGCGGCGCAGGGAAAAGAGAATTATCCAAAAGTTTTTGCCCAGCTGACAGCCTGTGACGGCTCTTTCCTTGTGGGCAGGGAAAAGGTGGAAAATTTTGACTGGCAGGACCTGAAAGGCTCCACTATTCTGCCCGGCAGAAAGGGTGGTATACCCTATATGACACTGGAATACTGCTTAAACCAGAACGGGCTTGAAGTAGGCAAAGACGTTTTCTTTGATGAATCCATCTCATTCAATGCAATGACAGGCGCCTTTGTCTCTGGCACAGGGGACTATGTTACAGTGTTTGAACCCGGTGCAACTGATCTGGAGCTGCAGGGCAAAGGCTATATACTGGCATCCCTTGGTGAAGAAGGCGGCACAGTGCCATACACCACTTACTTTGCAGGCGGTGAATTTCTTGAAAAGAACGCTGGTCTTGTTCAGCGGTTTACAGATGCAATTTACAAAGGTCAGCAGTTTGTAAACACAAACAGCGCCCATGATATAGCCCTGGCAATAGCGCCATCTTTCCCTGATACAGATATGGCTGTAATAGAATCTGTGGTACAGCGATACAAAGACATCGGTGCATATTCTGCCAACGGCATTATGGTAAAAGAAGATTTTGACAGGCTGTGCGCCATACTGAAAAATGCAGGCGAGCTCAGTGGTGAAGTTAACTTTGAAGACATTGTAGACAACACCTTTGCGCTGAAAGCTCTGGGTTAAATATGTATATTCTCCACTGCTGTGTACACAATAGCAGTGGAGGTATTTTTTATGGAAAAAGGATTACTTTATTATTTAAACGGAAATGTACAGATGGGTATGGAGTCTACACGCCATATGATAGAAATATGTAAGGATGAGAAACTGCGTGCTTCCATGCTGAACGACCTTCATGCATATGAAAAATTTGAAAATGCCATAGCTAAAATCAGAGGCAATGAGATGATAAAACCACTTTCCACAATGGCCGAGGTGGGCACGGAAATGGCAATAGATATGAAAACCCTGTTTGACGACAGTCCTGAAAATATGGCGAAGATGCTGGCCAAGGGATATGAAATGGGTATAAAGGATATTTCGCAGAATCTGGAAAAATATGCCGACAGTCCCGAAGATGAACTGGAGCTGGCAAAAGGATACCTGAATTTTATGAAACAGGGTCTTGCCCGCTATGGAGGTTATAAGTAAGTCACTGCCGTTGACAGAAATTATAAAAGTGGTATACTAAAATAAGTATTAAAATACTTATTTTGTATATCAAGGAGTTATATAGAAATGGCAGATTGTACTCACGATTGTTCAAATTGTTCTGCTAACTGTTCCAGCAGACAGGGTGGTATCGCTAAAGAAGCACCACACGAACTGAGCAAAATCAAAAAAGTTATAGGTATAGTAAGTGGTAAAGGCGGCGTAGGTAAAAGCCTTGTAACAAGTATGATGGCAGTTTCTTCCAGAAGACTGGGTTATGAAACAGCTGTTCTGGATGCTGATATCACAGGTCCATCCATCGGCCAGACATTTGGTGTTCACGGTCGTGCACAAGGCAACGGTTTTGGTATCTTGCCAATGATGAGCAAAACAGGTATCAAACTGATGAGTGTAAACTTTATGCTTGCTGACGAAACAGACCCTGTTGTATGGCGTGGCAGTATGATTGCAAACGCTGTAAAACAGTTCTGGACAGATGTTATCTGGGATGATGTAGACTTTATGTTTATCGATATGCCTCCAGGAACAGGCGACGTTCCACTGACAGTGTTCCAGTCTCTACCAGTAGACGGCATTATTATCGTAGCTTCCCCACAGGAACTGGTTGGTATGATTGTTGAAAAAGCTGTAAAAATGGCTAACATGATGAACATTCCTGTTCTGGGTCTGGTTGAAAATATGAGCTATGTTGCTTGCCCAGACTGCGGCAAAAAAATCCACATCTTTGGCGAAGGCAAAGTGGAAGAAACAGCAGAAAAATATGGTCTGCCTGTTCTTGCAAAACTGCCTATCGACCCACAGCTGGCTAAAAACTGTGACCAGGGTGTAATCGAACTGTTTGAAGGCGATTATATGGACAAAGCTATTGCAGCTGTAGAAGAACTGCTGAAATAACAGAATAAAAAAACAGTTAACCCCGACCTGATTGTATAGGTCGGGGTTGTTTTTGTATTTGTCAGATAAATTGGATTTTGGCGAAATGCCGGGTAAATTTGGCTTTGAACCTTAAGGGGCTAAAGACCTGGGTGAAAACATCAGAATCCTTGACCATTCCCACGACTAATCTTTACATAGCAATCTTAAAGGCACAGTTTCTGCTGTGCCTTTTGTTGTGTATATAAAAAATTTATGTTAATATATTAAAAAGCCTTGACTCTGACGTACCGTCATAGTTTATACTCTGTATTGTGAGGTGATAAAGTTGAAAATGCAGATTAAAGAATTTGCACGGTTTACAGGTGTAAGTGTGCGCACACTCCATTATTACGACGAAATCGGTCTGCTGGCACCAGCCTGTGTGGATAAATCCACCGGTTATCGTTTTTATGATGATGCCTGTCTGTTACGAATGCAGGAAATCCTGTTTTACCGTGAACTTGACTTTTCTTTAAAAGATATCGGGGAAATTTTATCATCGCCACACTATGACAAAACCAAAGCACTTAAACAGCAGAAAGAAATGCTGATTCTAAAAAAGCAAAGGCTGGAAAGGCTGATTAGTGCTATTGATGATGCTATGAAAGGAGAAAATGTAATGAAAGCATTTGACAACAGCCAGTTTGAAACATACAAGGCTGAGGCAAAAGAAAAATGGGGCAAAACAGATGCCTACAAAGAACACGCTGAAAAAACAAAAGATTATTCCAAAGATAAATGGTCAAATCTTGCTGATGATATGAATGATATTATGGCAGAGTTTGCTGTGTGTATGAAAAACGGCAACGAAGCTGACTCTGACACAGCACAGGCACTGGTAAAAAAACTGCAGGGCCATATTACAGAAAACTACTACAACTGTACAAACCCTATTCTGGCAGGTCTTGGTATGATGTATGTAGGTGACGAAAGATTTAAAAACAACATCGACAAACACGGAGACGGCACAGCACAGTTTATCTGTGATGCCATTACAATCTATTGTGCATAATAAAAAAGGAGGCTTGTGCCTCCTTTTTGTTTTATCTCAATGTAATTTTTGCAATGGCGCCTGCAGTGCCATCTGCCTTGATGATGCCGATTTCAAAACCGTTTTCAACATCTTTCTTTTTCAATGTTAACAATTCACCTTCATAACACTGGTTTTTATATGCAATGTCAACTTCAGCAATATCCATATCTGCCAGCTGTACAGAAGAAAATGCACCCATCACCACACGGATATACTGCACATTGTTCATATGCTGGCTGGTGTCAAGGTCTGTAGACAGTACTGTGTAACTGCCTATGGCTTCACAGCCGTCAAAATCATCTTTCAGCTTGCAGTATGCACCCTCACACACTGTTTCTGGCCAGAACTCCATATCCTGCGGGAAGATTTCTTCCATTCGGCGCAGTTTACCTGTCTCCCTGTGGAAAATTGCCCACTCATTTTTTGCTTCCATAATCAGCCGACCGTCCTGTTCCATTTTGTACATACGGTCACTTCTGATTTTCTGATATCCTGCAGGCCAGCTGTATGCAGTAACCTTGCTGAACATTTTTGGTCTTTTGTGAATTCTCAGTTTTGTTTTGGACACCAGCCATATCAGGCCTTTTTCTCCCAGTGTATCCATGCCAAGACCGATATGTCCGCCGTGTTCTGAAGCCATATCCATAAACAGTGTAAATGCACCGTATATGCTCATAAAGCCCTGACTGTCGCTGTGGCTTAATGGCACATTTATTTCTCTTATCAGTCTGTTTTCCATATATTCTGTCCTCTTACTTATTCATAGGGCAGTATTTGATGCACAAACCACATACTGCGCCACGGCCAATATGCTTATACCGTTTTTTCATATGGTTGGAGCATTTGTCTGCATTGAAAAATTCTTCTCTTTCCATACCCAGTTGCCAGGACTTGCCACTGATAGCGCCAGATGGACACATTTCCTTACATACATTGCAGTTTGTGCAAGGGTTTGGTGGCAGTTGTACAGGGTTTTCAAATGGACAGTCTGTGAAGATAGTGCCCAGGCGTACTCTGGTGCCGTAATCTTTATGCAGGAACAGGGCAGAATTGCCTATACTGCCAAGACCGGCCTGTCTTGCTACTGCCTTGTGTGAATAGCGGCCACGGTAGTTCCAGCCTTCGTCGTTTATACTCTGGCTAGCCGCCACAGTTATAAATTTATAGCCTTCCTTTTCCAGAAGCAAACCTGCCTGTAACAGACACTGGTCTATAAAAAAGTTGACTGTTCTGTAGTGATTGAAATATGTGTGTGTAGGGCTGTCCTCAATTTCATCAATGATAGCGTCAGACAGCTTTACCACAATACTCATGGCATTTTTCAGTCCGCCTACACCATCTTCCACCTGACAAAAGCCAACATCTGATACACCAAGGGACAACATTTTTTCTTTTAATTTATTCTGCATAATTTTTTCTCCCGATTCAATGTAATAATCTTAACAGAAAAACAGATGTTCTTCAAGCCGTTACAATGTTTTCCTAACTTTCAAAATTACAGCCAGAATACTACTTTTTTTAATTAAATTTAAAACTTTTTATTGAAAGACTTATATAGGTATGATATTATTTATCAGTATGATATTATTTTACAACTCAATAATTTAATAAAGAGGATTTTATGAAACAGAAAAAAGCAATAGATATTGAAACCTTTGTTGTTCTGGTTGTTGTTATTGGTGGCTTCTGGGCACTGAGCAACAGCATGGGGCTGGCAAATCTGTTCAACACAATTATGAACACTGCACACGACCTTCTGCTGAACACAGTATTTTTCATTATGGCAATTTCCGTTATCACAGGTGCACTTTCCAGCCTTATGGCTGAATTCGGTGTAATCAGCCTGCTGAACAAACTTATCAGCCCACTGATGCGCCCACTGTTCGCACTGCCAGGTGCAGCAAGTCTTGGCATTGTGTCCTGCTTTGTATCAGATAACCCTGCTATCCTGACACTGTCCAGCAACGAAAGCTTTGCAAAATATTTCAAAAAATATCAGATTCCAGCTCTGTGTAACCTTGGCACAAGCTTTGGTATGGGTATGATTCTGATGACTTACATGATGGGTCTTGGCGGTGATGGTATCATCGGCGCTACACTTATCGGTGTTCTGGGTGCAGTAGTTGGTAGTGCAACTTCTGTACGTCTGCTGATGAGAGCTACCAGAAAACATTACGGCATTTCCAAAGAAGAATTCCGCAGTGACTGCAGTATCAAAGCTGACAAAGGTACAGTTGAAGAAATGCGCACAGTACACGGCTCTACTCTGGAAAGAGTTCTGAACAGCCTGCTGGAAGGCGGTAAAACTGGTGTACAGATGGGTCTGGACATTATCCCAGGCGTTCTGGTTATCTGTACATTTGTTATGATTCTTACATTTGGTCCATCTGCTGAAGGCATTTACACAGGTGCCGCATACGAAGGTGTTGCTCTCCTGCCAAAATTCGGCGAACTGATTGCACCACTGACAAACATTCTCTTCGGCTTTAAAGATGCTTCCAACATTGCATTCCCTATTACAAGTATGGGTACAACAGGCGCCGCTATGGCTCTTGTTCCACAGATGCTGGAAACAGGCGCTGCTGGTATGAACGAAATCGCTGTATTCACAGCTATGGGTACATGCTGGTCTGGTTACCTTTCAACACATATCTCTATTATGGACGCTCTTAAAGAACGTCAGTTTATCAAAGATGCTATCGTTTCCCATACAATCGGCGGTCTGGTTGCAGGTATTGCCGCACACTACATCTTTGTTCTGATTTCACTTATCTGATAAAATAAAGTCACTGCCTTGGCAGTGACTTTTTATTTACACAAATATATTTTCTGTTGTATAATTAACTTAATATATTCAACCAACCACACAGGGAGAAATAACATGAAAATACTGAATAAAATCGATTTACATCTGCATATAGATGGTTCTGTAAAACCTGAAACTGTTTACGAGCTGTCCAGAAAATACAATATTGAACCAGAGTGCAAACTTTCTCTGGAAGAAATCAGAAAGTCCATGACTGTACCTGACGGTGAGTTCGACCCTGATTTCACCACATTCAACCCACCTCTGCGCATAATGCAGAATGCGGAAGGTATTTCCCGTGCCACTAAAGAACTGGTAAAACAGCTGGAAGCAGACGGTCTTATCTATGCTGAACTGCGCTTTGCACCACAGTATCATCTTAACAACGGCATGAGCCAGGAAGATGCAGTGATGGCAGCTATTGAAGGTCTTAATGAAGGTCTTGCAAACTGCAAAACACTTAAAGCGGGCCTGATTCTGTGTACTATGAACCACTGTGACCCAATGGATAACCATGATGCAAACATTGAAACAGTACATCTGGCTAAAAAATATCTGGGCAAAGGTGTAGTAGCTGTAGACATGGCAGGCTATGAAGAAAGAATGCCTGAATTTGCCGATATATTCCAGCTTGCAACACAGCTGGGTATACCAGCTACAACCCACAGCGAATTTACTGTAGCAGATGCTTTGAAATACAATACTACACGTATCGGTCACGGCTATCAGGCTGCACAGATAGAAGAACTGACAGAGGAAGTTATCCGCAAGGGCATCACACTGGAAATGTGCCCGGACAGCTCTCTCTCCAGTGACTATGGTCTTTTTGGCGATTCCAGCCATCCGCTGTATGTGCTGTTCCACAAAGGTGGCAGAGTAACAGTAAACACAGACAATATGACTGTTTTGAATACAAACCTTGAGTTTGAATATGAACTGTGCAGAAAAATGGGCTTTACAGATGAAGATATTGTAAAAATGAACAACTATGCTATCGAAGCCTGCTTCGCAGATGAAGAAACAAAGAAAGCACTGCTGGCAGTACAGCCTATGTAATATAAAAAAAAGCACCACGAAAGTAATAAATACCCACCCTTACCTGACATCAGTAAGGGTGGGTATTTTTGTATTTACAAGACAATAAAAGAAAGATTACATCTGCTGTGGAAATTTATTTTTCACTGTTTTTGCCAGCTCCACAATCATATCCACCTGTGCAGGGGTACAGTCTGCCAGTATCTGCATCAGCAGGGCTGTTGCCCCCTGTGGTTTATAGTCAGACAACAGCTCGTCTGTCTGCACCTGTAAAACATTGGCTATATCCACCAGAACAGGTAAAGACAGCTTTGTATTGGCTGTTTCTATATGGCTCATATGTGTTACAGATATATTCACCTTTTCAGCCAGCTGTTCCTGTGACAGTCCCTTTTCTTTTCTGTATTTTCTTATTTTCTGCCCGATTTCAAAATAATTCATCTCTTCACGCCCAATCAGTTAACTTTCACTTGAATTATATAGGCAGAAAATGTATAATGTAATCAACCATATAGGCGAAAATATACCTATACAGTTAAAATATTTAATAAAAACAACATCAAATCTTAATCAGTTCTTAAGATTTACATCACAAGTTGTTAATAATTATATGCTAATATTATATATAATATTATTTTGATTACATAAAAAATACAGAGGCGATGGCGCCTCTGTAAGTATTTTATTCTACAGCAATAACATAAGTCTGTGGAAGAATTCAACACACTGGTCAATTTTTTCCACCCGTATTCTTTCGTTATCGTTATGGATTCTGCCACGTTCTTCTTTAGAAAGAGCCATAGCGCTGAATTTATAGACATCACGGCAAATGCGGGAGAAATGTCGGCTGTCACTGCCTGCCAGCATAAGATATGGACTTACGATAGCGTCACGCCATGTGTCACCCACTGCTTTTTCCACTTTGCGCCAAGCCCGGCTTTCTGTGGAGCCATAAGGTGATGCTTCCTGACAGCTGATAAATTTACAGCTCACATCCTTTTCACATGCATTGTTGAAATGCTGTAACACCTGTTCTGCTGTTACGTTATTCAGCAGGCGTATATTCACATTGGCAGTTGCCACATTTGGCAGGACATTATGCTGTTTTGAGCCCTGTGCCATTGTTACAGCCACTGTAGTGCGCATCATAGCGTTTACTTCTCCGCCCAGAACAGATGCCAGACGGCTGATTAAACCTTTGAACAGCCACATATTTGCAAAAACCATTCTCAGTGCAAACGGTGCATGTGGACCCACCTTTGCAAACAGACCTGCAACAGGCTGTGTAACCTCTGCCTTAAATGGTTTGTTCTCAATGTTCACTATTGTTTTTGCCAGCTTGCCAACAGCAGTATGTGCAGGAGGTGTGGATGAATGACCACCCTCACTTGTAGCTGTGATTTCCACCTGTGCAATGCCTTTCTCACCGATACCTATAACAGCGATAGGCTTGTCAACACCAGGGAAAACAGCATCTACAACAGCACCGCCTTCATCAAGAACCAGCGCTGGCTTGATACCGTTCTGTTCCATATAGTCCACAACTGCAGGTGCACTGATGCCGCCCACCTCTTCATCGCCGCTGAATGAAAGGTACAAATCGTTTTCTGGAACATAGCCTGTTTCCAGCAAGTCTTCCAGTGCTTCCATAATGCCCAGCATAGTGATTTTTGTATCGATGGTACCACGTCCCCACAGAACACCATCCACAATTTCACCGCCGAATGGTGAGCGTTCCCAGCGTTCTTCCACCACAGGAACGACGTCGTAATGGCTCATAAGTACTGTAGGTTCTGCCCGGCTTTTACCTGTAATTTTAAACAGCATCGCAGTATTGCCCAGTTCCTTATATTCAGCTGCTGCTGTTACATTTGGATACAGTTCTCTCAGCTTACTGCGGTAAGCTTCAAAAACAGCCTTGTCTGTTTTGTCAAAGTCTGCATTGGATACAGTTTCAAATTTTACCAGAGTAGACAGGTTCTGTCTTGCTCTTTCGCTGTTTACCTTTACAGGTTCTGCAGTGCGCACGCCACTGTCTTCAGCTTTGAACTTAATGGTATTGAAAACAAGTATACCAACCAGTACAAGAAAAATAATTAAAATAATTCCCATTTTTTTCACCTCTTTGGATATATATTACCACAAATAGATTTAAAATCAATTTATTTATGGTTATTTACAGATTACAGGAAAGGAATGTCAGATGTCTGAACACAATATCTTCACCCCCCGTATACTGCTGGTCAGCAAAGATATGACTGTCTGCGGACAGCTGTACAGCACCACAATTGCAGATGGGTATCATATAAGAAAAGTGTCTGCCTGTGCACAGGCACTGGACATACTTAAATACGAAGATATCAGCCTGTGTCTGTGTGATGTTGAACTGACTGACGGCAGTGGCTTTGGTCTGTGCAAGGCTGTAAAAACCGCCTACAATATTCCTGTGGTATTTTTATCTTCTGTATCTGATGAACAGTCTGTGGTATCAGCCTTTGACAGTGGTGCTGACGACTTTATTACCATTCCATTCAGGGAAAAGGAATTTGTTTCAAGAATAAACAGACTTCTACAGCGCTCTGCCACGGAGGGAACTGTGCTGGAATTCAAGGATATCCGTGTGGACACAGTAAAGGGTGTTGTAACCAAGCAGAACAGGGAAATATTTCTTTCTGCCCTTGAATACCGCATGCTTCTTTATTTCCTGTCAAACAGAGGCAGAATTTTATCCCGACAGGCACTCCTTGGCAATATATGGGATATGGACGGGCATTATATAAACGACAATACCCTGACAGTATACATAAAAAGAATACGAGAAAAGCTTGAAGATGACCCGTCTTCCCCACAGATTATCAAAACTGTAAGGGGAAAGGGCTATAAAACCGGAGACTAGACAAAGCCTTGCTGAAAACAGCAGGGCTTTTATTATATTTCTTTACTATGTGGGCATACTACCACCATAGGAGGAATGTAAGTGTACAGAAAGATGGTAAAATCGACTCTTGTTACCTTGATTATATTCTATGGTATATGCAATTATTCTGCTGGCAAAGTCCCTGATGTTATAAATATCTCCTACGGACAGGATGTAAAGCTTCGGTCACAGGGCTTTATCAGTCTGCACCCCGTAGACCAGCCTGTGTCAGCAAGGCAGATAGAAAAAGACAGTGAATCTACCCGATACACAGCCAGACTGCTGGGAATCATCCCTGTAAAAGAGGTGGCAGTTGTCACAAGTGAGGAAAGATATGTGTCTGTATCAGGCAAGCCCTTTGGGATAAAAATGTTCTGTGACGGTGCCATGGTGGTGGGATTTTCTGACATACTCACCAGCTCTGGCTATAAAAATCCAGCCAAGGTTGCAGGCATCAAAGCAGGTGACATTATAATTTCCATGGATAATAAATCAACAAAAAACAACGATGATGTTGAAAACATTATCGCCAAAACCAATGGCAAAGCCATATCTGTGACATATTTAAGGAATGGTCAGCAGCATACAGCCACAATCACCCCTGTAAAAGATGTGAACAGTTCTACCTACAGGACAGGTATGTGGGTGCGAGATTCAGGTGCAGGCATAGGCACAATGACATTTTATGACACAACCACAGGCTACTTTTCCGGTCTTGGCCACGGCATAAAGGATGTGGACACCCATCAGGAACTGCGCTTGCTGTCAGGCGAAATTGTTCCTGTAAAAATAACGGGAATAGTGAAAAGTAAAAATGGCTCTGCAGGTCAGCTGAAGGGTAATTTTACCACTACTGTTGCCAGTGGTAAAATATTGCACAACGGCTCAACAGGTGTATATGGCAAGGCATATTTTATGGAATACGATAATATTATGCCTGTAGCCACCCCCAGCCAGATACACACTGGCAAGGCATATATAATCACAACCATAAGTGGAAATCAGCCACAGCAGTATGAGGTGGATATTGAAAAAATAAACCTTACCACCAGCGACCCTAACAAAAATATGGTGATAAGGGTTACAGACAGCCAGCTGCTTGCCCTTACTGGTGGCATAGTGGCAGGTTTTTCTGGCAGTCCGATAGTACAGGACGGCAGGCTGGTGGGGGCCATAACCCATGTGTTTGTAAACCAGGTAGACCGTGGCTATGGTATTTTTGCATCAAACATGCTGAACACCATGGACAGGCTGGTAAACAGCACGGCAGATACAGCCGCATAAACAAAAAGACATGGTAATTTTTTACCATGTCTTTTATTTTAAAACAAGACAAAAAAACAGGACACCTTGCGGTGTCCTGCATTTGTTTACGAAAAGGTGAATTATTTCAGTTCAACTTTAGCGCCAGCTTCTTCAAGTTTAGCTTTCATTGCTTCTGCGTCTGCTTTAGATGCTGCTTCTTTCAGTGTTTTTGGACAGTTGTCAACGAGTTCTTTGGATTCTTTCAGACCAAGACCTGTCATTTCTTTAACCAGTTTGATAACGCCCATTTTGGAAGCGCCTGCTTCAACCAGAACTACGTCGAATTCTGTTTTTTCTTCAGCTGCTGCTGCAACTGGACCACCAGCCATAACTACTGGAGCTGCTGCTGTTACGCCGAATTCTTCTTCGATTGCTGATACGAGTTCAGCCAGTTCGAGAACTGTAAGAGTTTTAATTTCTTCAACAAATTTTACGATTTTTTCGCTTGCCATTGTAAATTTCCTCCGTTAATAATCTTTAATTATTAGATGTGTGCGGGTTGCAGATTAAGCAACTTCGCCTTCGCCTTCCATTTTTGTTTTAACTGCATCCAGTGCACGTGCCAGACCACTGAGGTTGCCAGTAAGTGCAGAAAGAAGCATAGAGAGAAGGCCTTCTCTGTTAGGCAGAGTAGCCAGTTTCTTGATACCGTCGATATCCAGAACTTCGCCATCCATGTAACCTGTTTTGATTTCGAATTTGCCTTTTGAATCTTCAGCAAATTTGTGCAGAACTCTTGCTGCAGCAAGTGGATCTTCACTACCAGCGATAGCCAGAGCTGTTGTGCCTTCCAGTTTGTCAGACATACCTTCCAGGTCTGTATCTTTGATAGCAATTTTCAGCAGTGTGTTTTTAACAACTTCGTAAGTAACACCAGCTTCTCTGAGTTCTTTACGGAGTTTTGTATCTTCAGCAACAGTGATACCACCGTAGTTGAAAACAACACCACCCTGTGAAGCGTCCAGCTTAGCTTTCAGATCTGCTACATAGCTCTGTTTCTGAGCCAAGATTTTTGCGCTTGCCATTGTTGTCACCTCTCCTTATTATTTTTAAAAAACATAATACCTTTTCTTCATTTTGAAAAAAGAGGTTGTAAGTGTTTAGTTTGCAAAACATAAAAGGCTTGCTTCCGCGCACGAAAACAAGCCTGTAAATACTAACTATTTATAGCTCCGTTCTCGGCAGGCGGGATGTGCCCTTTATGCAAATGCACCTGCTGTCTTAAAACAGCTTTATTATTATATACTATTGTACTTAATTTGTCAACTGTTAATTTGACGGAAACTAAAAATTTTATTAGCCGCCGAATTTAGCGTTGTTAAGTTTTACGCCAGGACCCATTGTTGTAGCGATAGATACAGAACGGATGTACTGACCTTTAGCTGCTGCTGGTTTAGCTTTTACTACAGCGTCCATAACTGTTGAAATGTTTTCAGACAGTTTTTCTGCGCCGAAAGAAGCTTTACCTACTGGAACGTGGATGATGTTTGCTTTGTCCAGACGGTATTCGATTTTACCTGCTTTAGCTTCTTTAACAGCCTGAGCAATGTTTGTTGTAACTGTGCCAGCTTTTGGGTTTGGCATCAGGCCACGAGGACCGAGAACTCTACCCAGACGGCCAACAAGACCCATCATGTCAGGTGATGTGATGAGAACGTCGAAATCCATGAAACCTTCGTTCTGGATTTTTGCTACCATTTCTTCAGCACCTACCAGGTCTGCGCCTGCTTCCAGAGCTGCTTTTTCGTTGTCGCCTTTAACGATAGCGAGAACTTTTACGTTTTTACCTGTACCGTGTGGCAGAACTACTGCACCACGTACCTGCTGGTCTGCGTGACGGGAGTCAACGCCAAGACGAACATGCAGTTCAACTGTTTCGTCGAACTTTGCTTTAGCCATGTCGATGCAAAGTGTGCAGCCTTCTTCCAGGTCGTACAGCTTTGTTCTGTCAACAAGCTTTTTGCTTTCTATATATTTTTTACCGTGTTTCATTATTATCCTCCTGTGGTTAAACGGAAACTTCCTCCCACTTGTGTGAGTAGTGCAAAACTACAAATTATTCTTCTACTGTAACGCCCATGCTGCGTGCTGTACCAGCGATCATGCTCATAGCTGTGTCGATGTTTGCAGCGTTCAGGTCAGGCATTTTGATTTCAGCAATTTTGCGAACCTGTTCTTTTGTCAGTTTGCCAACTTTGGTTTTGTTTGGCACGCCAGAAGCAGATTCAAGGCCGAGTTCTTTTTTGATGAGAACTGGTGCTGGTGGTGTTTTTGTAATGAAGCTAAATGTACGGTCTGCATAAACTGTAATTACTACAGGAATGATATAACCGATATCTTTCTGTGTTCTTTCATTGAATTCTTTTGTGAAAGACATGATGTTAACACCGTGCTGACCAAGAGCTGGACCAACAGGTGGTGCTGGAGTTGCCTTACCAGCTGGAATCTGGAGTTTGATATATCCAGTAACTTTCTGAGCCATTATAAATACCTCCGTGTAATGTGGTAAGCTATCGGACAGGACCTTTTCCCGTCCTCCCACGGGCACGAGTGTGCCCTATAAAAATCACATTTGTGACTCTTACCGTTGTTAGATTGGTTTAACCTGTAACAGGTCGAGTTCTGAAAGTGTTTCTCTACCGAACATAGATACGTTTACTTTCACTTTCATTGCGTCAGCGTCGATTTCAACAACCTCGCCAACAAAGCCAGCCAATGGACCGTCTGCAATTTCAACATTGTCGCCAACTGCAAAGTCGATTGTCTGTTTTTTAGTTTCAACACCCATAGCATCAACTTCTCTCTGGGAGAGTGGGCTTGGTTTCTGGCTTGAAGCACCTACAAAGCCTGTAACGCCGCGAGTGTTACGCACGATATACCATGTTTCATCTGTGAGAACCATTTTAACAAACACATAAGATGGATACAGTTTGTTTTCTGTTTCTTTACGTTTGCCGTCTTTGATTTCCACAACTGTTTCTACAGGAATTTTAACATCCTGAATCATATCGCGCAGATTGCGGTTTTCGATAACTGCTTCAAGGCTTGAAGCTACCTTGTTTTCATAGCCTGAATATGTGTGAACAACATACCATTTTGCCTCGCTCATATCTACACCTCGCTTTGAATTAACTGTTTTAGTAAATCAGCTGTAACACCAGACCAAATACGGTGTCAAGGCCGAAGATTAACACTGCTGCGATCAGAGATACTACGATTACTACAAGAGTGTTATTCACGATCTGGCTTTTTGTTGGCCACACAATTTTTTTCATTTCACCTTTGATTTCGATGAAACGTTTTTTCATTGATGCGAAAAAGCCAACTTTTTCTTTGTTGTCTGCCATTTCGTCTACCCCTTATTTAGTTTCTCTGTGAAGAGTGTGTTTTTTGCAAAAACGACAGTATTTTTTCAGTTCTACTCTGTCTGGAGTATTTTTTTTGTTTTTCTTTGTGTCATAATTGCGCTGTTTGCATTCTGTACATGCAAGTGTAATTCTAACTCTCATATCGGCACCTCCATTAAAGTTAGCCTCCCTCTTTTGTCGCAAAAAATTATTGCATAAAAAATAGACCTACAAAAGAGGTATACTTAGTTTACCATAGAAACCTGGCAAAGTCAACAAAAAAACAAAATATTTTTGCTAATTGTGACTATTTTACCATGTGTGGTTTTTTTGTAATACTGCTATAGTCTACTTTGGACTTAACCTTATATATTTTACTATTTTTCACTCTGGGAATCAAGAAAAATTTTCAGATTTTTGAATGATTTTTGTATTTTTGGAAGAGCTGTGAGGTATATCTGCAACAAATAATAATTTGCCTATTTATTTTTTGCCTCGGCTGTGATATTATATTATAATGGAATTATATAATATAATGTATAATCTATTTTAAACATTTTTATATAGATATGGAGGTCATTATGGCAAAAACCAAAGTTTGCGTTATCTTCGGCGGCATGTCCAATGAGCACGAAGTTAGCCTGATGAGCACAAAAAGCGTTATCGACAATATTCCTGCTGACAAATACGATGTTGTCAAGGTAGGTATTACAAAAAAAGGCAGATGGCTGTTCTTCCCTGGCTCCACTGATGAAATTATCACTGATGTGTGGCATGAACACCCAGACAATGTTCCTTGCATGATAAGCCCGGACAGAACAACAAAAGGTCTTATCAAAATGGATGGCAAAAATATCTCCATTGAAAAAATTGACGTAGTTTTACCTGTTATGCACGGCAAAAACGGCGAAGACGGCACACTGCAGGGCCTGCTGGAATTAAGCGGTATCCCATACTGTGGCTGCGGTGTTCTGGCAAGTGCACTGTGTATGGACAAAGTTCATGCAAATATGGCATTTGACCGCGCCGGTATCCCACACAGCAAATGGGACTATATGATGGACTGGGAAATCGACAACTTTGAACAGGTTGCTGACAAAATGGAAAAACAACTGGGCTGGCCTATCTTCGTTAAGCCTGCCAACAGCGGTTCTTCCGTAGGTGTTTCCAGAGCTGAAAACAGACAGCAGCTTAAAGATGCTGTTATCAGCGCGCTTGCCCACGACAATAAAGTTATATTTGAAGAATTTATTGCAGGTCAGGAAGTGGAATGTGCTGTATTCGGCAACTGCCCGGACCTGATTGCCAGCGAAGTTGGCGAAATTGGCGCCAGCGCAACATTCTATGACTACGACGACAAATACAAAAACGGCACAAGTAAAACATATATCCCAGCCAACCTCTCTGTTGAAACAAGAGAAGAAATTCAGAGACTTGCCAAAAAAGCATATACTGTGATGGACTGCAAGGGTCTGTCCCGTGTAGACTTCTTTGTAACAAGAGACGGCAGAATCCTGCTGAACGAAATCAACACTCTGCCTGGTTTCACACACATCAGCATGTATCCACAGCTGATGCAGCACACAGGTATGAGCTATGCTCAGCTGGTTGACGGCATTATCAGACTTGGCCTGGAAGGTGCAGAAGATGAAAGATAGACCAATAGGAGTATTTGACTCTGGCGTAGGTGGTCTCACCTGTGCCAAGGAGCTGCTGAAACTGGTTCCAAACGAAAATATGATTTACCTTGGTGATACAGCCAGAATGCCATACGGCATTAACACAAAGGAAACTCTTGTAGGCTACACCAATGATGATGTGGACTTTTTACAGAGACGTGATGTAAAGCTGATTGTAGTTGCCTGTGGCACTGTGTCCAGCAACGTACCTGCAAACCAGATTAAAAATCTGTCAGTTCCATACATAGATGTAATTTCACCTACAATTTCTGCAGCTGTAAAAGCTACAAAAAACAAAAAAATCGGCATTATCGCCACACCTGCTACCATCAAAAGCGGCAGCTTTGAACAGAGACTGAAAATGTTTGACAAAGAGATCGAAACAGTTTCTCAGGGTTGCCCACAGCTGGTAACATTGGTACAGGACGGCTATATAGATGAAGACAACTTTGTGACAAACAGCGTGTGCAAGGAATATCTGGCATCTATCAAGGCATTTGGCGTTGATACACTGATTCTGGGCTGCACACACTTCCCTATCATCAGCAAAATCATCCAGAACATTATGGGTGATGATGTAACACTGATAGACGCTGGCCGCGAAACAGCGCTGGAAGTGAAAAAGGTGCTGAAAACACTTAATCTTGAGCGCACACTGCCACGTGACACTGTGGAATTTTATGTTACAAGCGAACCTGAAAACTTTGATGCTGTGGCAAACATCTTCCTTGGTGAAGGCAGTGACGCAAAAGCAATTCTGAAGGATATAAAGGATTAGCAATGAAAGAAAACTATCTGATTACGATTGACGGCTATATGACCACTGATGGCGACACCGACAATGTAAGCCTTACAACTGTAGGCTCTTACCAGATAAAAAACGGCAAACACTACATTGTTTACAAAGAAACAGAGGCTACAGGTTATGCCGGATGCACCACCACCTTGAAAGCATGGGAAACAGGTGTTTCCATGACAAGATTCGGTCAGGGCAACAACTCCAATCTGGTTATTGAAAAGGGTGCTATCAATCTGTGCAACTACACCACAGTTGCAGGTCCTATTATGCTGGATATAAATGGTATAGAAATTATCAACAATCTGGACGAAAAAGGTGGGGAGCTCACCTTTGAATACAGCCTCAGCGCTGGCGGATTGCTGATAAGTGACAATAAAGTAAATGTTAAAGTTAAGGAGATAAATTAAAGTGAGTTTGGTTAAATTTGACGGTATGAATCTGGCAAAAGCACAGATTTCCGAAATTGTTAAATCTGCTTTTGAAAAAGCTATCGCAGCTGGCGAACTGGCACAGCCAGAAGCTATGAAAGATTTTGTGGTTGAAATTCCACAGGACCTGCGTAACGGCGACTTTTCAACAAACGCAGCTATGGTAAACTCTAAAGCTTTCAAAAGCAATCCAAGAGCTATTGCCACAGCAATTATAAAATATATGGAATTTGGTGGCACTTTCTTTGAAAGAGCAGAACTGGCTGGCCCAGGCTTCATCAACTTCTTCCTTGGCAAAGAATATTTTGAAACAGTAGTAAAAGCTGTTCTGGAAAACGGCGCAGACTATGGTAAAACAGAATATGGTCAGGGCAAAAAATACAACGTGGAATTTGTTTCTGCAAACCCAACAGGTCCAATGCACCTTGGCAATGCACGTGGCGGCGCTCTGGGTGACATTCTGGCTGAATGTCTGGCATGGTCCGGCTATGATGTAACAAGAGAATTCCTTATCAACGACGCTGGCAACCAGATTGAAAAATTCGGTATGTCCCTTGAAGGTCGTTACATGCAGATTTTTGATGAAAGCTACCCATTTGACGAAAGCTACTATCAGGGTGCCGACATCATCGCAAGAGCAAAAGAATTCTGCGAAATCCACGGCGATGCTTATGTAAGCAAATCCATCGAAGAAAGAAAACAGGCTCTGGTAGAATATGCACTGCCAAGAAACGTTGCTGATATGAAGGCTCACCTGCAGAAATACCGCATTGAATACGATGTATGGTTCTCTGAACAGGAAATGCGTGACAGAGGCGATGTAGAAAAAGCAATCGCTATTCTGACAGAAAACGGCTACACATACGAAAAAGACGGCGCTCTGTGGTACAAAGGTACAGCACTGGGCGAAGAAAAAGACGAAGTTCTGGTAAGAGCAAATGGTATCTCCACATACTTTGCGGCAGATATTGCATACCACTACGACAAGCTGGTTACACGTTCCTTTGACAAAGCTATCAACGTATGGGGCGCTGACCACCACGGCCACGTAGCAAGAATGAAAACAGCTATGACAGCACTGGGTCTGGATGCAAGCAAGCTGGACGTTGTTCTGATGCAGCTGGTTAAACTGATTGGTGACGCTAAAGACGAAAACGGCAACGTTATTCTGGACGAAAGCGGCAAACCAAAGAAAACAGAAATCAGAATGAGTAAACGTACAGGTAAAGCAATTCAGCTGGTTGACCTGCTGGATGAAATTCCAATCGATGCTGCAAGATTCTTCTTCAACACAAGAGAACCAAACACACACCTGATTTTCGACCTTGACCTTGCTATTCAGGAAAACAGCGAAAACCCTGTTTACTATGTACAGTATGCACACGCACGTATCTGCAGTATCCTGCGTCAGCTGGAAAAAGAAAACCTGTCCAGCGAAGGTGTTGAAAATGCAGACCTGTCACTGCTGGCAGACCCTGCAGAAATCGAACTTATCAGAACACTGTCATACATGCCAGGTGAAATCATCGCTGCTGGCAAAGCATATGACCCATCAAAAATCACAAAATACTCCATCACTCTTGCAACACAGTTCCACCGTTTCTACAACGCATGCCGTGTAAAAGGTGAAGACGAAGCACTGTCCAAAGCAAGACTGGCACTGTGTGTAGCTACAAAACACGCTATTGCAAACTGCCTGAAAATCATGAATGTAACAATTCCTGAACAGATGTAATAAAAAATACCCCCGACACAGATGTGTCGGGGGTTTATTGTTTTTATTGGTTATTCGCCAAGTTTTGCGCCACATTCTCTGCAGAAAGCGTCGTCGCTGTCAGCAGGTGCCTGACAGGATGGACACAGCTTAACTTCCATATCTTCTTCTGTAAAGATTTCTTTCAGTTCTTCTACTGCATCTTCCACAACTTCTTTAACTTCAGATACAAACTCTTCAGCTGGTGTTTCTTCTTTTTCTTCAGCTGTTTCAACGGTGAAGTTAGGGTTTTCGTTCACTTCTTCTGCCAGCAGAAGGTCCAGTTTTTCTGAAATTTCCACAGCATTGTTGTAATACTGTGTCAGCAGTTCTTCATTTGTTTCGCCTGTTTTGCGCATTACAAAGTACAATTCGCCCAGCTGTTTGTATGCTTTGGACAGTTCGTTTTTCAGTTCCAGTTCGTTGACTTTCTTTTTGCCTTTGTCCATAGCTTCGCCAGCTACAACCTTTGTCTGTTCAAATGCTTCGCTTGCCACTTTAGATGCTTTGTCTGCAAATTTTGCAGAAGCTTCCATAAGGTCTTCAAATAATTTCATAATGGTTCTCCTTTATTATACAAATAAATCTTTTAACTGAAAAATTCACACAGCATGGAGTTGTGTGGCATACTGCCAAGGGGTAACGTGCCAATGTTGTCAAACACTTTGAGAATCTGCGCAAGGCGCTGTCCTTCGGCTGTGTTGTCCGCATACTGTCTGAAATCCTGCAGGGCAGAATTCATAATAAGTATTTCATAGCTGAATGATGTATCCAGCAAGAGGTCTGCATTTGGCTTGAATATCTTGATATATTTGTCCTCGCCTTCACACACTGCCTGCCACATTGATATGGTTTTCTGCGGTGTATGTCCACGGTATTTGTTGTCACGTATCATTCGGCGCAAAAGACGTATATCCCTTGTAGGCAGTATTCTCTGCCCTTTGAAAGAATATTCTTCTCGCAGACCTGCATAGATGGTGAAAGTATCCTCTTCTGGCAGAAGGTCCAGAAGAATCGGATTCAGTGCGTGTATACCCTCTACAATTATAAAGCCATCTTCAATTTCTATTTCAATGGCATTTTCAATACGCATTTCCTGTTCGAAATCAAACTGCGGAAACTTTGCCACACCCTTATCCATTAATTCCTTTATACATTTTTCAAAAAGGTCCAGCTGGATGGCTGTCACATTTTCATAATCTTTTTCGCCGTTTTCAAGACGTGGATAGTCATCAGCGTTTTTAAAAAAGTTATCCAGTGAAATAACCCGTGCCTTTTTGCCCAGATTTACAAGCTTATCCTTCAGCTTGTGGGCTGTGGTGGTTTTGCCACTGGCAGAGGGACCTGTAAGCATAATGATATGCTTGTTTTCACTGATGATTTCCTTTGCAGCCGCATAGACACGGCTTTCGTATTCAAATTCACAATGACGGACAAAACTTTGTCTTGAAAGACCAGCTGTATTTATAAGATTCAAATCCACTAATCTTTTTGGAATCCAAATTGCTGGCATATATCGAACACCTCGTCTTTTCTGGCGATTATGGCAGCGAAATCCTTGATATATTCGTGTGGATATTTGTAGTTGTACACACGTTTCAAATCACCGTTTGAACCTACAACCTTACTTACGCCGCCTGCACCGCAGGATATAATGGTCTGTATTTCTTCCATTATATATATATTATACAGACTTTCGTGTCCAGATTGTGAAAATCCTACATTTTCAAGATTTTTTACTGTGGATTTCTGGCGATACATATAGTATGGCTTGTAGCCGTGTTCTGCCAGAATGGCGTTTTTGCTTATCATTTTTTCCACGTCATCATAGTGGTGTTCTTCGTTTTTGATAACCAGATTTGATGCACGTTTCAGGGTGAGTGTATGCACAGTGATGTTTTCAGCACCCAGTTCTATACAGCCACGCAGGCTTTTTTCAAAGCCTTCCACTGTGTCTTCAGGCAGACCTGCAATAAGGTCCATATTTATGGAGTCAAAGCCTGCTTCTCTGGCGTCTGCCACACAGCGCAGGAAATCCCGATGGGTGTGGTTTCTGCCGATGGCTTTCAGCACGTTGTCCCCGAATGTCTGTGGATTTATGGAAACACGGTTTGCACCATATTTTTTGATTATTTTCAGTTTTTCAAGGTCTGTACAGTCTGGTCTGCCTGCCTCTACAGTGTATTCCAGCACTTTTGACAGGTCAAAACATTCCTGTACTGTTTTCATAACCTGTTCCAGCATCTGTGCTGTGATGGCAGTAGGTGTACCGCCGCCCATATAGATGGTTTTCAGGTTAAGACCTGTTTCAGCCGCTTTTCTGGCTGTGTAACGGATTTCTTCGCAGAGATTGTCCACATAGCCCTGCATAAGATGACCTGCTGTTTTGATGGAGGTGGACACAAAGGAACAGTAACTGCAACGGGATGGACAGAATGGAATGGAGATATAAAGACTGTAGTCTTTTTCCTTTCCACCGTCTATAACAGGCTTCTGCAGATTGAACACATCTGTGCAAAGCTGTATTTTTTCTTCGCTTACCAGATAGTCTTTTCTGAATTTTTCCTGTACTCTGGCAAGGTCTTTTTCTGCGGCAAAAATGTTTCGCATAAGGCGTACAGGACGCACCCCTGTCAGCACGCCCCATGGCAGACCACTGCCTGTAGCTTTTTCATACAGCTTGTATGCACCAAGGCACAGCTGCATTTCTTCCTTTGGACCGTCAGCGGTATAAACCACTTTATCGGTAAAAACTTCACCTTTGTAATTTATGCCGATTTCAAAGTCATCATTTATTTTTTCAATAAGAATATAGTCCTGCTGTGGCAGTTCAGGCTTTTGTGACAGTTTTTCAACTGTAAGCCCTTTGAAAAACATACGGGACAGCTGTTCTATTTCATAATGTGTATCGTAATTAATTAAAAATAACTGCATAAAATTCTCTTTATCTCAGATTTTTAAGGTATGGGTTCTGGACTTTTTCCTGCTCCATTGTGGAGAAATGGTTGTGACCAGGCAGTACCTGTGGGTTGTCATCCACAGTTGAAAGGATTTTTTTCAGGCTTTCTTTCAGCACTGTAAAATCACCGCCAGCCATATCTGTGCGACCTACTGTACCTGCAAAAAGTGTATCGCCACACAACAGCATACCATCTGCCCACAGGCAGTAGCCACCAGGTGTGTGACCAGGTGTAGAGAACACAAACAGCTTGATTTCGCCAAATTTCATAACTGTTGCATCTTCGTAGTCAACAGTACCATCCAGATTAAACAGCTGTGCATCCTCTTTACCCAGATATACAGGACAGCCAAATTCCGCCACTGTTTCAGCCAGTGTTTCACGATGGTCAGCGTGTCCGTGTGTCAGCAGGATTGCTTTCAGCTGGGCACGGTCGTTTTCCAGAATAGTTTTTACTTTAGCTACATCAGCACTGCAGTCAATCAGCACTGCGTTGCCGTTTGTATCTGTAAGCATAAAGCAGTTTGTAAAATAAGGGGCTTTGCCCATAAGATGATATGCTTTCATCAGCTGTTTCTCCATTCGTCAGTGTCGATAATAATAGTCACAGGGCCGTCGTTTGTCAAGTTTATCTGCATATCTGCACCAAATTCCCCGTGAACAACCTTGTTGAAGCCCATGCCTTCCATTTCAGCCAGGAATTTTTCATAAATAGGGATAGCCACTTCAGGTCGTGCCGCCTTTACAAAGGATGGTCTGCGACCTTTTTTGGTGTCTGCAAACAGTGTGAACTGGCTGACTACCATACAGTCCATGCCGAGTTCCAGCGGGCCTACATTCATTTTGCCATCGCTGTCTTCAAAGATGCGCAACTGACTGATTTTATTGGCTACTGCCAGTGTGTCTTCCGGCACGTCGCCTTCACGCACGCCGAACAGCACCACCAGACCAGCGCCCATTTCCTGCTTTGGACCATCGTTTACGGTAATCCAGGCATTTTTTACTCTCTGAATAACAGCTCTCATAATAAACCTCTTTAGCTTCTCTCTACTGAAATAATATTTTTTGTTTTACGCAGTTTTGTAATAATACTGTTGAGATGGTCAGTATTTGTAACCCCGATAGTAACGTTCATGGCAAGGCGTCTGTCAGCTGTCTGTTTGGCGTTGAGGGCGTAGATAGGCACTCTCATACTGCCCAGCTGTGTGGATACCTCTGCCAGTGCCATGCCGTTGTCCATAGCCACGATTTCAAGGCTGGCTTTAAAGTCTTCGGCAATGTCGTCTGCCCAGTAGGCGTGTACCCAGCGTTCCCGGTTTTCAGGGTCGATATTTTTAGGCTGTGCATTCACACAGTTTCTCTTGTGGATGGAAACACCAAAACCACGTGTGATAAAGCCAACGATTTCATCCCCCGGCAGTGGTGAACAGCATTTGGAGAATTTAACCAGACAGTTGTCCAGACCTTCCACAATAACGCCATTGGAGCTTTTTGGCTTTTTGATATTGGTAGTAACAACCTTCTTTTCGATAGGCTGTTCTGCCATTTCTCTTTCTTTCTGGATTTTTGACCAGGCTTCTCTTGCTTTGAAGATAACCTTTGACAGCTGGAGACCGCCATAGCCAAGAGCCGCAAACAGCTCTTCCTTAGTGTTGAATTTCTGGCGTTTTGCCAAATCTTCAACAAATGAATCGTACTCATCATCTGACAGGTTAATAAGATTTCGGCGCATTTCTTTATCCAGCGCTGTCTTACCTTCGATGATGTTTTCTTCTTTTCTTTCTTTTTTGAACCAGGAGCGGATTTTACCCTTGGCCTCACTGGTTGTAACTATATTCAGCCAGTCACGGGACGGACCTTTGTCTTTAGGACCCGTAACAACCTCGATGATTTCACCTGTTGATACCTTGTGGTCGATGGAAACCATACGTCCGTTTACCTTGGCACCAACCATACGGTTGCCAACAGCAGAGTGAATTGCATAGGCAAAGTCGATAACTGTGGCACCTGCAGGCAGATTGATAACGTCGCCTTTTGGTGTAAATACATAGATGTCTTCAGGTACAAGGTCACTTTTGATGGATGCCAGCAGTTCTGTGTTGTCGTCTGTATCCTGCTGGTTTTCCAGCATCTGACGTACCCAAGCCAGCTTTTCATCCATGTTGTCCCGTTCCTGAATACCAGATTTGTATTTCCAGTGGGCAGCGATACCGTATTCGGCAGTATAGTGCATGTCCCATGTTCTTATCTGGATTTCAAACGGAATACCATCACGACCTACAACAGATGTATGCAGTGACTGATACATATTTGATTTAGGTGATGAAATATAATCTTTGAAGCGTGATGGGATAGGGCGGAACATATCGTGCATCAGCATAAGGGCATTGTAACATTCAGACATATTGTCCAGAATAATGCGCACAGCATAGATATCATAGATATCACTTAAATCCCTGCCCTGAATATACAGTTTACGGTACACACCATAAACACTTTTTACACGGCCAAAAACAGTTGCATTTGTAAGACCAAACTCGTGGAGTTTGTCCTTTACATTGCCTACAATGCTGTCTACCAGTGCCTGTGCATTGATATCACGTTCGATTACGTGTTTTACCTCGTCATAGCCGATAGGGTCAAGGATACGCAGGGAGATATCTTGCAGCTCGTCCTTGATTTTACTCATACCAAGACGATGCGCAATGGAGGAGTAAATGTCCATTGTTTCCAAGGCTTTGTCACGCTGTTTCTGTGGCTTCCAGCCTTCGTATGTGCGCATATTGTGCAGGCGGTCGCAAAGCTTGATAATCATAACACGGATATCCTTGCTCATTGCCAGCAGCATTTTGCGCAGGTTTTCAGCCTGCTGTTCTTCCTGTGTGGACAGCGGAATCTGACCCAGCTTTGTAACGCCATCTACCAGCAGTGCCACCTCTTTGTTGAATTCTTTTTCGATTTCTTCAATGGTAACAGCTGTATCTTCAACCACGTCGTGAAGAATGGCAGAGATAATACAGGTGGAATCCATGCCAAGCTCTGCCAGAATGGCGGCAACGGACAGCGGATGTTCGATATAAGGTTCACCTGTTTTTCTGAACTGCCCTGCATGATTTTTTTCTGCCAGCAGATAGGCTTTTTCAATCATTTCCATGTCATAGCCTTTGCCGGATTCTTTCAGCATAACTCTCAGTTCTTCGTATTTCATATAAGCACCACCTATCAGTGTTATTGCAATGCAAGAAGGATTTTACTGCTCATAAGGTCCTTCTTTTCTTTTACTGCCACAGGGGCATAGTAATTAATTATATCTGTACGGACAGGCTCTATAAGACCCAAATCCAAAAGAATATCAATAATAATCTGTATTTTACCGCTGGACATACCGTTAAAAGCACAGAACAGCGGGCGCAGGTCGTCACAGTTGACCTTGTCTGCCATGATTTTTCTGTATATCAGTACAACGTCGTTTCTTTCCGGACGCAGAATTTCCTTTTTGCTTTCAGAAAGCCTGAAGTCGTTTACAAACAGGCGGTATATATCATAGCAATCAATCATATTGTCCTGCATACCCACAGGGCGTACCTCTTTGATTCTCATAGATACCATATCCCCGTTTTCGCTCTGGAATATGGACAGTGAGAAGCAGGCATCGATATAATCACCCGGTTTGTAGGCAAATTCTGCAGGGGTTACATTGAACATAATACCCTGACTGATATGATTGCCCTGTCGCATTTTGATTCGCACGTGTTTGCCGTCTGACACTGGGAAAACCGCTGTAATCTGCACGCTTTTCACCATAAACAGCGGGCTAGGGTTACCGTTGCCAAATGGAGCCACAAAGTCTATCTGGCTTACAGATTCAACATTTATTTCATCAAGTGAAACCAGACAGTCTATATCCAAATCAGCTGTTTTGGACATATTTTCGTTGCCCATGGCAAATTCGTTGATTGCTTTGCGGAAATTTTCCAGATTTTCCTTTTCCACAGCCAGACCAGCGGCAAGTTCGTGACCGCCAAAGCGGATAAGGTGTTCTTTCACATTATCCAGTGCATTGTGCAGGCTGAATGCAGGTACACTGCGACCACTGCCTTTGTATTCGTCGCCATCCTTTGTAAACACAATGGCAGGGCGTGAATATTTTTCCACCAGACGGGATGCTACTATACCCACAACACCCGGATGATAGTGGTCGCCCCATACAACGATAACCCTGTCTTTCAGCATATCACTGTTTTCCAGCAGTTCGTTGGTTATATCTTCAGCCATTTTGTTCTGTGTATCCTGACGTTTACGGTTTTCACTGTCAAGGAAAGCCGCCAGATTTTCAGCATCTTCCTCGTCTTCACACAGCAAAAGCTCCAGTGCATTTGTGGCGTCAGACATTCTGCCAGCGGCATTGATTCTGGGGGCAATTGTGTAGGCAATGTTTTCGCTGGTAACCTCCTTACCCTGTAAACCGCTGATTTTGATAAGACTTTCAAAACCACAGCGAGGAACAGAGTTGAGAATTTCAAGACCAGCCCTTACAAGTGTTCTGTTTTCACCTTCCAGAAGCATCAGGTCTGCCACTGTGCCTGTGCAGACAAAGTCTGCATAATATTCCAGCATTTCTTCACAAGGCACGCCCTCCAGGGCACACACCAGCTTGAACGCAACACCTACACCTGCAAGTATTTTGCACGGTGAATTGTCGTCTTTCTGCAAAGGGTCCACAACTGCCAGAGCCGCAGGAATTTCCTGTTTTGGCAGGTGGTGGTCGGTGATGATTACATCCAGACCGATACTGTTGGCATAAGCCACTTCGTCTATGGCTGAAATGCCGTTGTCAACAGTGATAACAAGGCTTACACCTTTTTCTTTAAACTTTGCCAGTACGGCACTGTTGAGACCGTAGCCTTCGTTTTCCCTGTTTGGCAGTTTATAGAAAACATTTGCCCCTACACTTTCCAGATATGTGAAAAGTGTGGCTGTGGCACATACTCCGTCTACATCATAGTCGCCGTAGACCACTATTTTTTCATCGTTTTCCACTGCCTGCCATATACGCCGCACTGCTTTGTCCATGTCTTTCATCAGGAAAGGGTCAGACAGCGGCGCACTGTCCAGATATTTGGTTGTAGCCTGTTCCCTGGTGGAAACAGCTCTGGATAAAAGCACCTTTGACAGCAAAGTGCCCACACCCAGTTCTTTGCAAAGACTGTTTACATCAGCCTGTGCAAAGTCGTTGACTTTCCATTTTCGATAAAGCATCTAAACCTCTATATTATATATTATTAAACGAACATAAGGTTGGGCATAAAGCCCCTGTACATTTATTTCAGATACGGCAAACAGCAGTGAATAGCTATCCACTGCCAAAAGCCTGTCAAGGTCTGTATTTTGCACAGATGTACTGTGCCACGCGGACACCATCTACCGCCGCAGACATAATGCCGCCTGCATAGCCAGCGCCTTCTCCTGTAGGGTACAAGCCCCTGATATTGCTCTGAAATTCTTCATCCCTGAAAATTCTTACAGGGGAAGATGTACGTGTTTCCACACCTGTCAGCAGGCTGTCCTTTGCAGCAAAGCCCGGCAGCTTTCTGTCCAGCTGTGGCAATGCGTTACGCAGGTTGCTTGTGATAAAGGATGGGAAAAGTTTGTCAAAATCAGCCTCTGTAACACCCAGAGGGTATGTAGGCTGTACACGTTTTATATTGGCGCCCCGTTTGCCTGCAAGGAATCTGTCCACTGTCTGTGCAGGTGCCTTGTAGCTGTTGCCGCCAAGTCTGTAGGCTGTCTGTTCCAATTGTCTCTGGAAGCCGATGGCCTTTGTAAAATCGTCATCAAAGTCTTTTGGTTCCACTGAAACCACCAGTGCGCTGTTGGCATTTTTGCCGTCACGGGCATGACGGGACATACCATTTACAACCACTGTATTTTCTTCGCTGGCTGCAGCCACCACCTGACCGCCCGGACACATACAGAATGTGTAGACACCTCTGTCACCTTTTGTGTGTGCCAGCTGATATTCCCCTTTTGGCAGGGCTGGATGTCCTGCAAGGTCGTGGTAAAGACCTTTGTCTATTTCGCTCTGTAAGTGCTCAATACGGACACCTACGCTGAAAGGTTTTGCCCCCATATCAACACCACGGTCCTTCAGCACAAAGAACAGTTCTCGTGCGCTGTGACCTGTGGCAAGTATAAGGTTTTCAGTGGCTATTTCGCCATTTGTGGTTTTGACACCACAGATTTTGCCGTTTCTGATTATTATATCTGTCAGGGCTGTATCAAACATAATTTCACCGCCCAGTGACAGTATCTCTTCTCTGATATTTTTAATAACGCCTACCAGCAGGTCTGTGCCGATGTGCGGCTTTGCCATCCTGGCGATTTCTGCAGGTGCGCCGTGCTGGATAAATGTATCCATAACAAAGCCACAGCGCTCGTCAGAAATTCTTGTGGTCAGCTTGCCATCAGAAAATGTACCTGCACCACCTTCGCCAAACTGAATGTTGCTGGCAGTGTTGAGTATGCCTTTTTCTTCAAAGACTTTTACTGTTTCTATTCTTTTGTCTATTTCCTGCCCCATTTCCAGAACAACCGGCTTAAAGCCCATTCTGGCAAGAACAAGGGCGGCAAAGATACCTGCAGGACCAAAACCGCATACCACAGGGCGCCCGGCCATAGGCTGTGTGCCACGGTCAAAGGTAATCTTTGGTTCAGGTTTCACAGAAATATCCTTATTTTTGTTTTTAAAGTTTTCTTCTTTTTTCTCGTCAACCAGCTTTACCGCCACGCTGTAAACAAACTTTACATCGCCTTTGCGGGCATCTATGCTGACTTTATGCACCCATATATCAGCTATCCGGCTACGTGGAACACCCAGCAGCCTTACCGCCCTGTCCACAGCCTGCTGTGTGGAGGAAGAGATATTAAGTTTTATGTTGTTTATAAGAATCATACCAGTTCCTCCGTGGGGAAATTATTTTTTGATTGTAACTGTGTACACACCTTTCACATAGGCTGAAGATGTGGACGGAATGATAAAGTCTACCTCAACAGACTGCTGACCCTGTGCCACGGAAAGTGTGGCGGCATCTATCTGTGCGATAACACTGCCTGCGGACAGTGCGTCCACAGCGTCTTTTGTGCCCACAATAGTCACGTTGTTGATAACTTTTGTCATAAGCTGGATGGTATTTTCAGCATCGTTCAGCACTTTGATTTCTGATACGTTCATCACTCTTTCGGCAAGGTTGTCACCCGAAATCTGTGCAGAGATTTCTGTAACCTCATCAAGACTGCGGCAGCCTGTTGGTAATTTAAGTGCGAATGTATATTTTTCGTCTGTTTTCAGTGTTGCAAGGTCGATATAGCCTGCCACAATATCTGTCAGTGCAGATGCATTTGCCGCAGGCACTGCCAGACGGAGCTCGTTTACTGAAAGAGTCTGTTTCAGCAGTGATGTGTCAAAGCCAGATGGAACATTTACATATTCCACCTTCACAGGCAGGGTAATCTCTTTCATGATAGGTATTGTGATGTCCACCTCTGCCACGTTCATAGTGAACAGTTTGTCATCAACCTCGTTGCCGTTTGCATCGTATATTCTGATGTCGCTTGGCAGTACAGATGTCTGGGAAAGAGTTTCTGTAGTGATTGTAGCTGCAACAACACGGGAAATTGTGTTCAGCTTGTATTCAGGACCTGTGATTTCCACTGTAGAAGGGCTTGTGGATGGTCTGTCTGCCATACAGTCAGCGTCTACCACCACAGAAGAAATATCTACTTCCACAGGGAATTCCTTTGTAATCAGTCTGTCAAGGCGGACTGTTACAGAGTCCTTGCTGTATGAATTGATAGTAAAATTGGAAACATTTGATGTTTTGTCTGATGTAAGCAGGAATGTGTAAACACCTGCGCCATCGATTGTAGTAATAGCTGGGTAGATAATAATGTCGTCTGGTGTAAGGTCGCCTGTTACAGAACGTGGACCTGTAACTGATACATCAACTGTAACAATGTCCATTTCGATAACATCCAGCCCCAGTGACTGATATGCATTCTGTCTGTACTGCATATTGATAGGTACATCGTGGATGATTGTGGTGTGTTCATTGTTTACAAACACAACAACATATCCCCACAGCATAATGGCGATAATTACAGAAATAACCTTCAGAAAACGGCTGTCTTCCAGAAGACGATTCAATTTATTGCTGCTCATCGTTTCTCCTCCTTAAAGCGCCATTGTATATACTTCTTTCCTGGGCATCCAGTATTGGCTGTACAAATTCTTTTGTCAGCATTTCATAAAGCAGGTGTCTGTCCTGATGTCTGCGCAGAACACCATCTTTTGCATAGGAAATAGTGCCTGTTTCTTCACTTACTACCAGTGCAATAACGTCGCTTACTTCGCTTATACCCAGTGCCGCACGGTGACGTGTACCCATCTCCTTACTGATTTCCAGATTGTCAGAAAGAGGCAACACACAGCCTGCGTGGGTAATGCGGCCTTCGTGTATAACCACCGCACCATCGTGAAGCGGTGAACCATCGTAGAAAATAGTGCCGATAAGTTCTGGTGTAATATCGGCATTTACAGGTGTGCCAGTCTGTTTCACACCGTCCAGACGAGTGAATTTTTCCATTACAATCAGGGCGCCTGTCTGTTTTTCGCTCATTCTTTCAACACCGTCGCAGATGGCTGCAATGGCTTTGCGCAGATGTTCTATTTCCACCTCTTCATAGGTGCGCTTGCGCAAAAAGTTCATTGAAAGAAAGTTCAGGTTACCACCCATCTGTTCAAGGGCACGGCGCATTTCTGGCTGGAACACAACCAGCAATGCAATAAGACCAACCTGTAACATATTGTCTATAAGGAATTTCAGTGTTTTAAGTTCCCAATATGATGCCAGTATGTATGCAACAAAAAACACAACCACGCCTGTCAGAAGCTGATAGGCCCTTGTCTTTTTGAACATATTCAGAACATAGTAGACAATAACCGAAATTATGGCAATGTCCAAAACATCAGATATGCTGATGGACTGCAAAATATTAAGCAATCTGCTTACAATATCTGTAAAACTCATAAACGCACCACCTTGTATATATTAACGCTGTATTACAGCAGAGTATAGCTATCCTATCATATTATTTTAGCATATATGTATTAATATTAAAAGGGAAATTGAAGATTTGTAATAAAGAATTAATAAAATTTACCGGGAAAATTATTTTCCCGGTAAAAATATCAATCTGCAGTTTTCAAAAGGCATACGCTATGCACTGCAATGCCCAGACCTTCCCCTGTAAAGCCCAGACCTTCTTCTGTTGTAGCTTTTACAGAAACACGGCTGATGTCACAGTGAAGGGCCTCTGCAATGTTTGCACGCATCTGTGGAATATGTGGTGCAAGCTTTGGTCTCTGGCAAAGAATGGTTACGTCAACATTTTCCACGTCTGCACCTTTGTCAAAAATCATATCTGCCACACATTTAAGCAGGTAAAGACTGTCTGCACCTTTGTATTTAGGGTCTGTGTCCGGGAAGTGCTTGCCTATATCACCCAGCGCCATTGCCCCCAGCAAAGCATCGCTTACAGCGTGGAGAACAACATCTGCGTCAGAATGGCCCAGCAGACCTTTTTCGTAAGGTATTTCAACACCGCCCATTATCAGTTTTCTGCCTTCAACCAGCTTATGTACGTCATAACCGTGACCTATTCTCATCTTTTTCTCCTTCTTGATGTCGTCTATGGTGGTAATTTTATAGTTTTCGTATGCACCTTGGGTTATTTTTACATCTACCCCTGCCTTTTCAAACAGCTGTGCATCATCTGTGATGGTATCGTCAAAATATTTTTCCACAAGTTCTTTGTACAAAGCCACACTGAACGCCTGTGGTGTCTGGGTGATGTACAGGGTGCTTCTGTCTGGTGTGTTTTCAATAAATTCACCCTGAGACTGCTTGATGGTATCCTTAACCTTTACACATGGCACTGCGGCACTGTGCATATATGCCCCGTCAATCACCCCGTTTATAACAGCCTGTGACACAAAAGGTCTTGCACCATCGTGTACAGCCACAAGTCCGTCTCCATCTATTTCAGCCAATGCGTTCAGTACACTTAATGCTCGTGTTGCGCCGCCTTTTACAACGGTTTTCACCTTGTCAAATCTCTGGGCAATATGGCAGATTTCATCATAGTTGTCCCCTGCTGTCATAATGATTTCGTCCACAAATTCATTGTCGCTGAAAGCTTTTACAGAATGATGTGCCACTTCCCAGCTATCCAGCTTGTACAGCATTTTGTCAAAACCTATTCTTGTGCCTTTGCCAGCCGCCAGAACAACTGCATATACCTTTTTATCTTTATACATAATATTCACCTGTTTTGTTTTACATTATAGGTCAATTATACACCAGAAATGTGAAAATTACAAAGGAAAGAATTGATAAAGTTGCGCCCATATATTTATCCCATATATTTATATAAAACAATAAACCCCGACAGTTTGACCGCTGGGGGTATTTTATATTCTGGACAGCTGTTTTTCTGTATTATATCCCTCCTGCCGTGAGTAAGACATACCCACCGTGCCGAATGGGAAATAGTATATGGTGTAAAACACCTGCCCTTTATCCTGTGAATCCACCGATACAAAAACAGGGACAAGAGGCAGTCGGCTGGAGTACAGCCCCTTTGCCTGACTTTCAACAGCCAATTTATATTCTTCTGTCAGTTCTGTTTTGTATGAAACAATCGGTTTCTGTGAAAGGAAGCCCAGCAAGACTGCCACCATGACAAGTATGGCTGTTATTTTCTTTTTCATACTTTTTCACCTTCCCATTCCACCAGTATATCCCGCGGCACACAGCCAGCATCAAAACGGTAGTGTCTCAACACAACACCACGTTTAAAATAATCTTCGTCTCTGTTTGGCTGCCCGCCGTTATGGATAATGTAGCAATGCCCTTCATTGTTTCGTTTGTCACTTACTATGCCTATGTGTTTATTGTCTTCAAAAATCACAATATCACCCGGCTGCCACCGTGAAATATCGTTTATATCAGTTGTCAGTACAGTGGCATATTTATCAAAAAACACCCTGAGGTTTACCACCCTGCGAAAATCGATATTGGCGTCCCTTTTGGTCACCCTTGGGTAGTCCTGTGGGTTGTTGGCTATGTCTTTATCCACCATCAGTTTAAGGCTGTAGCCAGCACTTCTGAAGCCACGCCACACCACGTCTGTGCATACGCCCACGTCATCCTGTGGATAGCCACCCGATACATAACTGCCGTCATATCTCGGTCTGTTTTCAGCGTCCTGTTTAGCCCCCAGAAGTATATCCATATAGTCATCTGTGCCGTCATTGTCAAAATCCACAGCGGAAACAGCTGTGTCTATGCCAAAATCTGCGGCAGTATAGCTTCTTTTTGGGATAAGGTTATAGTAGTCTGCCAGCTGATATGCTGTTTTTACAAAAGGAAACAATGCCATACATATAATCAGTCCGCTTATAATGCCTATTTTCTTTGCCACAGCTACACCACCTTTCTTTTTCAGTATATCATAAATTTATTAAAGATATATTAAGGAGTGGTAAAAAAACATTAAATATGTTATCCTTAACTTAATAAATATTTGTAGGTGAAACCATGGTAAAAGAACTTATTCACGACCCTGCTTTTCTTGCATTGAAGGCAGAGCCAGCCACTGAAAACGACCTTGATATTGCCAGAGATTTGCTGGAAACACTGATTGCCCACGCCGACAGCTGTGTGGGTATGGCGGCAAATATGATAGGCCATACCAAAAGAATTATTGCCGTAGACAACGACGGCGAGTATATGGTTATGCTTAACCCTGTGATACTGAAAAAGACAGGGTCTTACAAAACAGCGGAAAGCTGCCTGTCTTTACTGGGTGGTCCACGAGATACAATCAGATACAATTCTGTAAAGGTGCAGTGGCAGACCATGGACTTTAAGATTAAAATCAAAACCTTTACAGGTTTTACAGCACAGATAATCCAGCACGAAGTCGACCATTGTGACGGTGTGCTTATATAACAAAAGGGGGAACAGCCATGAGTAAAAAAGCCAGCGACCTTGTAAAATATTATCACAATGAAAACGGACCTGTTATCGGCACAGTACACAGAAATGTTATCTGTCAGGACGGTCTGTATTTCAAGGATATTGACGGCAGTGGTGTGATGAAAGATTATAACGACTGGCGTCTGCCACCAAAACAGCGTGCCGAAAGCTATGTAAAACAGTTGTCTGTAAAAGAAAAAATAGGTCAGCTTTTTATTGCTGACTGGCGAATGGGTATCTATCAGAAAGACGAAAGCAAACGTGATGAAAGCGGTCTGCTGGACGAAGCACCTGTTATAAAAGGGGAAAATATTTTTGCCCGTCAGGATTTACCAGGCACAACTGATGCGCTGAACAACTGGTTTGTACGTCATTTTATCTTCAGACAGAATCCTACACCACAGCAGCACACAGACTGGATTAATCAGCTGCAGGCATCAGCCGAAAAATGCGACCATCTTGTGCCTGTTATAATTGCATCCAACTCCAGAAACGAGCACGGCGAAATGGTATTCGGTATGAACGACAGCGCCGATGTTTTCACAGAATGGCCAAGTACCCTTGGTATTGCCGCCGCCATCAAAGGTGACAGCATTGAAATAATAGACAGATTTGCACAGGTTGTGCGCAAGCAGTGGGATGCTGTAGGTATGAAAAAGGGCTATATGTATATGGCAGACGTTATGTCTGACCCACGCTGGCAGAGAACATACGGCACATTCGGTGAAGACCCAGGGCTGATTACAGAAATTTTCTCCCGTATGATTCCTATTGTGCAGGGCAGTGAAGACGGTGTAACACCAGAAGGTATTGCACTTACTGCAAAGCACTTCCCTGGTGGCGGTGCAAGAGAAAACGGCTTTGACCCACATTACTCAATGGGTCAGTGGAACGTTTACCAGACAGAAGGCAGTCTGCAGAAATATCACCTGCCAGCTTTCCAGCGGGCTGTGGATAAAAAGGTGTCTTCCATTATGCCTTATTATGCAAAGCCTGCCCTTGCAAAAAGCGATTTGCAGAAAGACTGTAACGGCAACCCAATGGAAATGGAGCCATATGGCTTTGCGTTCAACAAACCATTTATTGACGGTCTGTTAAGAAACCAGATGGGCTTTAAAGGATATGTAAACTCTGACAGCGGTATCACAGGCAATATGTGCTGGGGTGTGGAAATTCTGGACGTGCCTGAACGTGTAGGCTTTGCTGTCAACCATGCAGGTGTGGATATTATCAGCGGCGCGTTCAATATAGACGAAGCCTTTGAAGCTTATGCCCGTGGTAAAAACGACTATTACGACACACATCCTGTACCAGCAGGATTCAGAAAAGAAGATATTGTGCTGACAGACGAGGCACTGGACCGTGCAGTAACCAGAACACTGGAAGAACTGTTTGCTGTAGGCGCATTTGAAAACCCATACCGTGATGCTGTGAAGGCAGGCGAAATTATAGGTGATGAAAAGGACAAGGCGGAAGCCGCCCTTGTTCACCGTAAATCTGTAACTCTGCTTAAAAACGACGGCACACTGCCACTGACTATGGATAAGCTGGCCGGCAAAAAAGTGTATGCCCGTACATTCTTTAAAAATGGTCAGCAGGCACCTGCTGAGACTGAAAAACTGGAAAACCTGCTGAAAGACAAGGTTGAACTGACAAACGATTATACACAGGCAGACTATGCACTGCTGTTTTTAAACCCATCCAGCGGTGACTATTTCAGCGCTACAAAAGGCTATCTTGAGCTGGAAATCTGCGAAGACAAGATTGTTTGCGATATAGACGAGGAAGGCAGACCAACAGAGGCTACCCACAGCGAAACAACACTTTGTGGTATGGGCGAAATTGAAAAAATTGCACAGGCTGTACATTCAAAAGGTGGTAAGGTTGTTTCCAACATCAACATCACTCTGGCATGGCAGGTAGGCGGTGTGGAAAAACTGTCTGACTGTATGCTGGCAGGCTACAGCACATTTATGGACGCTACCCTTGATGTAATATTTGGTAACTTCTGCCCAACAGGCAAACTGCCGATTACCCTGCCAAAAGACGACAGCGTACTGGCTGTAAACAAAGACGGTGTATGCATCAGCCCTAATGATGTGCCGGGCTATGACAAAGATGCATATATGCCAGAAGAAATGAAAGACGAAAACGGCAAGGCATATGCATACCGTGACAGCATGGGTAACTACTACCAGATGGACTTTGGTCTTGAATATTGATAAAACAGCGGGGCTATTCCCCGCTGTCTTTACAAAAGGTGTCTTATTATGGATAAAGTTATTGAAACTATTGTGGCACGCCACTGGGATTTATTTGGCGATGGCGCCCTGCCACACAGGATAAATGTAGGCTTTACAAATGTTATTTATACTATAAATGGTAAATACATTGTAAAAATCTGCGCAAAAGAAAGCAAAGAAGCTGGCTTTTTAAAAGAGATTGAGTTTTATAAAGCCAATAAAGGAAACCCTTATATCCCATCATTTTATTTCGCAGACACAGGTAAGGAAGCAGTGCCATATTTCTATGAAATCATTGAAAAAGTGGACGGTGTTTCCCTTTACAATGTGTGGCACACCTTCAGCGAAAACCACAGGGAAGATATTATCCGCCAGCTGTGTGATATTTTAAAAGAAATACACTCTGCCCCTGCCACAGGCTATGACTGGGTGGAATACAATAAAAATCTGTTTCTGCCACTGTTTGAAAAAGCACAGCAAATGAGGCTGTTTACTGCTGATGAAGAAAAGCTGCTGGAAACAGTATATTCCATGTTCAGTAAATATCTGGTGTCTGATAAATTTACTCTGGTGCACAACGACCTGCATTTTGACAACCTGATATATAAAGATGGCAAAATAAAGCTGATTGATTTTGAGAGGGCTGTGGTTGCGCCAGTGGATTTTGAGCTGGATATTCTGTACCGAATGGTGAGAAAACCGTGGAAGTTTGCCAGCGGCGAAACAGAGGATTTGACAAAGGCAGAAGATTATGAAAGCATAATGACCTATATGGGCAGATATTATCCCCATCTTTTCGACACACCATATATTCGCCAGCGACTGTGGCTATATGATATGATTTATTTTCTGAATCAATATGTAAATGCCCCACAATACGAAGATTTGAAAGATGATGTTATCACTGCCGCCAAAGCAGTGCTGGCACCATCCTGACCTATACAAAAAGGAGTGTAGTATATGCATGAACTGAAATGTCCAAAATGCGGCGAGGTTTTCCAGGTGGATGAGTCTGGCTATGCCGCTATAGTAAAACAGGTACGTGACAAAGAATTTACCAAGGAAATTTCCGACAGGGAAACAGCTTATCTTAAAGAAAAGGAAGCCGCTGTACAGCTGGCTTCCACCAAGGCAGTGGAAGAAAAAAACAAACTGCTGGCTGACAAGGAATTGGAAATTGCACAGCTGAAAAACCAGCTGGAAATGGCAAAGTCCAGCGCTGACATACAACTGCAAAATGCCGCACAGGAAAAAGCCTCTGCTGTTGAAATCGCATCAACAAAAGCAGTGGAAGAAAAGAACAGACTGCTGGCTGACAAGGAATTGGAAATTGCACAGCTGAAAAACCAGCTGGAAATGGCAAAGTCCAGCGCTGACATTGCTGTGCTGAATGCTGTACAGGCAAAGGATACACAGATTATGCAGCTGGAAAGCAAGCTGGCCCTTGCAGGCAGTGAGTGGGAACTGAAAGAAAAATCAATGCAGGAACGCCACGCTGACGAAATCCGCAGAAAGAATGAAGAAATAACATATTACAAGGATTTCAAGGCCAGACAGTCAACAAAAATGGTTGGTGAAAGTCTGGAACAGCACTGCGAAATCGAATTCAACAAACTGCGAGCAACTGCTTTTCCAAATGCTTACTTTGAAAAAGACAACGATGTAAAGACAGGCACAAAGGGTGACTATATTTACAGGGAATTTTCTGATGACGGTGTGGAATTTATCTCCATTATGTTTGAAATGAAAAACGAAATGGACTCCACAGCTACCAAGCACAAAAACGAAGACTTTTTCAAAAAGCTGGATAAGGACAGAACTGAAAAAGGCTGTGAATATGCTGTACTGGTATCCATGCTGGAAGCTGACAGTGAACTGTACAACAACGGCATTGTGGATGTATCTTACAAATATCCTAAAATGTATGTGGTGCGCCCACAATTCTTTATACCTATCATCACTTTATTGCGCAACGCCGCCGCAAACAGCCTGAAATACCGCAGGGAGCTGCAGGAAATCAGAAACCAGAATATCGACATCACTAATTTTGAAGCCGATATGAACGACTTTAAAGACAAGTTCTCCCGCAATTTCCGTCTTGCCAGTGAAAAGTTCAGAAAAGCTATTGAAGAAATAGACAAAACCATTGACCATCTGCAAAAGACAAAAGATGCGCTGCTTTCATCTGAAAACAATCTGCGCCTTGCCAACAACAAGGCAGAGGATTTGACAATCAAACGCCTTACAAGAAACAATCCTACCATGGCGGCAAAATTTGCAGAGCTGGAAAACCAGAAAAACGATAACTAAAATAACTAAAATCAAAAAACAGACCTGTTTTCACAGGTCTGTTTCTTTATTATTCCATAGGTGTGTTTATTGTCTGCCAGCGGGCTGATATTTCCCACACAGCTTCGTCTTTTTCAAGGGACTTTGGTATATTCAATACTCGCTGATTGGTTGAACCGCGGAAACCTGCTGACAGGCTTCTTTTTGCAAGTACAAAAGGACCGTCCACCAGAATATCCAGCAAGGAAACAAGTTTATATCTGTAGTCTTCCTTGTCTTTTGTAAGCTGTTCAAAAGTATATCCCGAATATGCCGCCAGCTCATAGCCGTCAGCCTTTAAAAGCTTTGCCAGTTCATAAAAGCCTTCTGCCTGGTCAAATGGCTCGCCACCGGAAAATGTGACACCCCTTACAATAGGGTCTTTTTTAATCATCTTATAAATATCCTGTACCTCGTATTTTGTGCCGATGCCAAAGGGATGTGTCTCTGGGTTATGGCACCCCGGACAGGCGTGACCACAGCCCTGACAAAACACGGTAAAGCGCAGACCAGGACCGTCGGTAATGCTGTTTGGCGCAAAGCCTGAAATATCTATAATAGTCATAATATTCTCCTTAAATCAGAAATAACCTTATAACAATCTGCCAGCCGATAAGCCAGAGGAGCGCCCCGCCGCCTGTGATTGCCAGAATTATCCCCATTGCCTTTACAAATTTATTTTTGCCTTTTCTGGCGATAATGACACCAGCCACAAGCAACACTGCAAAAATGGCGTACTCTGAAAAATCACGGAATGTAAATGCAGACTGTATTACTGTAGTACCTGCAAACATATTATTCCTCCTGTATGGACCAGTCTATCGGTGCCATACCTTTGGCAGATAAAAATTCGTTGGCTGTTTTAAAGTGATTACAACCGAAGAAACCACGATATGCAGACAGTGGGCTTGGGTGTGGTGCAGTAAGCACGAAATGTCGGCTTTCATCTATCAGCTTGCGTTTATTTATTGCGTGGCTGCCCCACAGCATAAATACACAAGGTGTTTCTCTTTCATTAAGCTTGCGGATAACATTGTCTGTGAAAATCTGCCAGCCAGCGTCTTTATGGCTGTTGGCATTGTGGGCACGTACAGTAAGTGTGGTGTTCAGCAGTAATACACCCTGCTTTGCCCATTTGGTAAGGCAACCATAGTTTTTAGGCATTGGTGTGCCGTATTCAGCCTCTATTTCCTTGTAAATATTTACAAGCGATGGTGGTGGCATAATGCCTTTCTGCACGGAAAAAGCCAGCCCGTGAGCCTGATTTGGACCGTGGTAAGGGTCCTGCCCGATAATAACCACCTTTACATCAGAGTAGGATGTATATTTCAGCGCATTGAAAATATCGTACATATCTGGGTAAACAGTGTGATTGAAATATTCTGCTTTGAGAAATTCTCGCAGTTTCAGATAATATTCCTTATCAAATTCCCCGTC
Organism: Oscillospiraceae bacterium; assembly: GCA_045633415.1. Classification (GTDB taxonomy): domain Bacteria; phylum Bacillota; class Clostridia; order Oscillospirales; family Ruminococcaceae; genus RGIG3102. The sequence continues at coordinate 53,789 of JAZQYH010000031.1, forward strand.
TAGAACTTTATCCCATTCGTTACCTAAATTAACCATAGCAAACCTCGTAAATCTTTATAGAATAATTTTAATATATCAGTGTGGGAAATGCAAGGCTAACCAGACAGCCCCTGCCTGTATGTAAAACAGAAAGCCTGCCCTTTTTACAGGACAGGCTTATTATTTTTGCTACAACAGACCGCACAATTTATACATTTCTTCAATACAGGCGGTTTTGTGCTGAATGTATTTATCAATGCTGTCTGGGTACAGTTTTGCCCCTTCTTCCTTTACAGCCCCATATTTTTTGACAGCGTCCGGGTTATTTCTCAGATAATCCCTGAATGTAATATGGCGGTGCAGTTCAGCCGAATGGGCAGGGCATACATAGAGATGGTGCTGTTTCAGGTGTGGTTTGTCTGTATATTTAAAGGCTTCCCTGTCTTTTATGCCAAGGTCACCTTCGTGTATATAGCCTATAGCCTCAAGACCCATGGCCACAGCACCGAACACAGAATAGTCTTTTATCACCACATCAATATCAATGCAAGGCTTTGCCGAAAGGCCTGCCACAGATGTGCTGCCCACGTGTTCTATGGCGATAATCTTATCACCGAGGACTTTTTCAATTTCATTTTTTATTTTTTCAAAATCAGATTTCCACGCTGTGTCATAAGGCAGGACAACTACTTTTGCAGTTTTCATACTGACTCCCCCTGTGTTTATACTATGACAATATACTACCATAGCACCATAAAATATACAACAAGGCACAGCAGACCGCTGTGCCTTCTGATTTGTAAACTGTATTCTGTTACTGGGCTTCACTGTGCAGTTGTCTGAAAAATTCGTCCTGCCGTTTTTCTTCCCACTGACCTGTGTACATTCTGTAATAATGACCTTCTGCACGAAGCAGCTGGCTGTGGGTGCCCATTTCGATAATTTTACCTTCGTCCACAACGATGATAACGTCAGCATTTTTTACTGTGGAAAGTCGGTGTGCGATGATAAAGCTGGTTCGGTCTTTCAGTAACTGGTCTGTCATGCCGTTAATCAGCTGTTCTGTCTGA
>JAZQYH010000032.1:0-2037 GCA_045633415.1 Oscillospiraceae bacterium
GTGTTTGACGGGGAAAAGATAGAAAACGTTATGGATAATGCCTATATACCGACAACAGTAATTGCACGCAGTCCGTCAGGCGGCGGTGAAAGCTATGAGGACATTAATTTCCTTACGGGTAAGCGCTGTGAAAAGTTTACAGGCGATGACAGTAAGATTTACCAGCTGACAGAAACAGATATTGAAAGTGTAGTAAAGGTAGAAAAGCTGAATGAAGACGGGGATATAACTGTTCTGGCTGAAGGGACTGATTACACAGTGGATTTACAGCTGGGGACAGTAACGTTTATAACAGCGCATAAAACAGCGGTGCAGGGACAGGATAATATCTATATTACTTACAGTAAAACAATCGAAGGATATCGGGATAGGATACTGAAATGTACAGTATTCAGCCACTATGGTGTAGGTGGTAACAACAGAGTCTTTCTGACAGGTAATCCAGAGTACAGGGCATATGATTTTTGGAGTGATATTTATAATCCAACATATTTTCCAGACCTGAAGTATGCCATTATAGGCAGTGCCAACACAGCTGTAATGGGGTATCACAAAGTGGCTGGTTATCTGGCTATAGTGAAAGAAGCTACTCAGCAGGATACAACCATATTCCTGCGCAATGGTAGTCTGGACAGTGAAGGCGAGGTAGTGTGGGAAGTACGCCCTGGCATTGTAGGGTACGGAGCAGTAAGTAAAAACAGCTTTGTGGTACTGAATGATGACCCGCTTTTCCTTTCAGAGCGTGGGATTTTTTCCATAACAAACAGTAGTATTACATACGAAAGAACACTGCAGAACAGAAGTTATAACGTGGATGCAAAGCTGACACAGGAAGAAAATCTGGGAAATGCAGTAGCTGTGGAGCACAAGGGTATGTATATCTTGTCTGTTAACGGTGTGTGCTATGTATTGGACGGAAAGAAAACAATCAGTGGCAAGGTAAGCAGCGGTTTTAACTATGAATGTTATTACTGGGATAATGTGGCGGCCAGATGTTTTTCAAGCTGGAGCGGAGTGCTGTGGTTTGGTGATGCGGAAGGAAATGTCTGCAGATTCAAAGACTATATGAACAGTATGGAAAAATACAACGACAATGGACAGGCTATCAGGGCTGTGTGGGCCACACCATACGATGATGACGGTATGATACACAGATATAAAACAGTGGTCAGAAAAGGTTGTCTGGTAGTGCTGGCACCATTTGCTTCAAGCAGTTGTAAGGTGTACTACTGTGTGGATGGCAACAGCGAAAAATTGGTGGCAGAAGACACTATGGATATTTCCGACTGGTTTAAAAATATAAATTTTGAAAGGTTCACATTTGAATCAAATGAAAACCCTAGAGAAATTTATTTCAACAAACAGGAGAGAAAATACAAACGTTTGATGCTGATGTTTGTAAACGATGAACTTAACGAAGGGTTTGGTATTCACAAAATAGTGAAGACATACAAAGTGAATGGCTATTCCAAAAACAGGAGGTAAGAAATGGCGCTGACAGATAACAAAATCACTGCAAGCGAAATAAACAGCCTGAATGTAAAAAGTGCTGAAGATACTTATAAAAACAATAATCCACGTGATAATAAGGATATTTTTGACAGATTGCCAGAGCATATTGCTGCCAAATTAAACAGTCTGATTGACGAACTGGCAGAGGTGCTGGCTGGTATGTATACACGAACACAGGTGGATGAAGCTATAAGCAATAAAGTTTTGCAGATGGGCGCTGGTGATATGGCGCAGGCTGTGTATGATACAAATCACAGCGGTGTTGTAGATAAGGCGGAAAAGTTGTCTAAAACTGTAAAGATAGGCAATGCATATTTCAATGGCAGTAAAGGATTGACAGTGGAAGAAATGGGCTGCGCCACAGCAGAACAGGGACAAGCTGCAGAAAACCTGACCACAGATGTGAAATTTATAAAAGTGGTGAATGAACTGCCAAGCGAACCAGATGTAAATACTCTGTATCTGGTTAAAAAGTAGGTGAACATATGGCAGTTTACAAAGCAGACAATCAGATAGGCAAGGTGT
>JAZQYH010000033.1:0-4392 GCA_045633415.1 Oscillospiraceae bacterium
GGTTTAATCTCTGTGGATAAAGAAACAGCTGAAGCTGGCCAGACTGTAACAGTTACAGCTACACCTGACAAATATCATAAACTTGACACTATCTATGTGGATGGTGTGGCAATTGAGGGCAATACATTTACAGTAACAAAAGACCATATTGTAACAGCCCTGTTTGTGCTGGATGCTATTGCAAGCGGCAGCTGTGGTACAGATGTAAAATGGTTACTGCAGGATTTCAACAAAGATGGCACAGGTGATAAGCTGGTTATCTCCGGCAGTGGCGCAATGGATGACTATGATATCTCCACTAATCTGACACCTTGGAATGATTACAAAGCCAAAATACAGACAGTAGTTATTGAGGATGGTGTAACATCCATCGGTGACAATGCATTCTCCTATTTTACTTCATTGGGAGAAATTGAAATAGCTGATAGTGTAAAATCTGTTGGTACATACGCATTCCGCACTTGTAATTCAATTACAAACATTGTACTGCCACAGGGTGTGACATCCATCGGTGACAATGCATTCTCCTATTGTTATTCAATGGATAGCATTACAATTCCTGACAGCGTAGAACACATCGGCAACGGTGCATTCTGGGGCTGCAGTGACCTTGATGAAATTGTTATTCCAGATGGTGTAACAACTATCGGTGATGATACCTTCAACGGATGTACAACACTGCGGAGAGTTGTGTTGCCAGAAGGTTTAAAATCTATCGGCAGTTATGCATTCAGCGGTGTTATCTCTATGACAGAGATTGTAATTCCTGAAGGTGTGACAGCCATCATTAACGATACCTTCTATGATTGTCAAAGATTGAAACAGATTACAATTCCAGAAGGTGTAACTTCTATTGGAAACAATGCTTTTGATAAATGTACATCATTGACAGATGTATATTATGGCGGTTCAAAGACCAGCTGGGGTAATATTTCCATCGGTATACGTAACAGCTACCTTACAAATGCCACAATTCATTATGGCAAGACAGATATATTCAACATCACAGCAGGTGAAGGATATAACGGTTTAATCTCTGTGGACAAATCACAGGCTGAAGCTGGCCAGACTGTAAAAGTTACAGCTACACCTGATAAATATCATAAACTTGACACTATCTATGTGGATGGTGTGGCTATCGAAGGCGATACATTTACAGTGACAAAAGACCATATTGTAACAGCACTGTTTGTGCTGGATGGTATTGCAGGCGGCAGCTGTGGTACAGATGTAAAATGGGTGCTGCAGGATTCTGACGCAGATACTATCGGTGATAAGCTGGTTATCTACGGCAGTGGTGATATGAACTCAAATTCATACTACGAACAGCCTTGGAAAGCTTATAAAAATTTAATTGAAACAGTAGCTATTGAAGAAGGCGTAACATCCATCGGGCGCAATGCATTCTATGAGCACGAGTATATTGAAAATGTGAGTCTGCCAAATAGCTTAACAAAAATTGATTCAAATGCATTCTATTATTGTGATTCATTAACATCAATCATTATCCCAGAAGGATTGACACAGATTAATTCAAGCGCATTTTATGCATGTACTTCATTGAAATCTGTTGTTCTCCCATCAACTCTGGAAACAGTTGGCGCATTTGCATTTAATTCATGCGTAGCACTTACAGGCATTGTTATTCCAAACAGTGTAACATCTATCGGACGTGAAGCATTCCGTGGTTGTACAGCGCTCAAGAGCGCTACACTCTCAAGTGGCCTTGAAAATCTGGAATACGGTCTGTTCTATAACTGTACAGCACTTGAGAAAGTTGTAATTCCAGATGGGGTAACAAGTATTGGTGGCAGTGCATTTGGCAGTTGTGAATCTCTTACAGACATTACATTGCCAAACGGATTGATATCCATTGATGAATATGCATTTTCACACGGTCGTTCTTTGACAGATATAGATGTTCCATCCAGTGTAGTGTCCCTTGGAGAAGGCACATTCAATTACTGCGAATCCCTTGAAAGCATTAAATTGCCAAATATAAAAACTATCCCTACAGTTATGTTCAGGGGTTGTGAAGCATTAACATCTATAACAATTCCATCTACTGTAAAAACTATCGAAAGAGAAGCATTTGAATACTGCCGTGGTCTTACAGAAATTGTAATACCTGATGGCGTAACAACAATCGGTGACTATGCATTCAGTTGTTGTGAAGCTGTGACAGATATTACAGTTCCTACCAGTGTTACAGCCATCGGTAATTCTGCATTCAGCTATCTGACATCTCTTACAGCTGTTTACTATGCAGGTTCAAAAACTGAGTGGAGCGCAATTTCCATCGATTCAAACAATGCTCCTCTTACAGACGCAAGACTTATCTGCGCTGTTAAAGAAATCAATATTGCTCCAGCTACAAAAGGCACAGTAACAGTTGATAAACTGACAGCAAAAGCTGGCGAAGTTGTAACAGTAACAGCAACACCAGACGAAGGATATAAACTGGGCGCAATTATTGTTGATGGTGTGGTTATTGAAGGTAACACATTTACAGTAACAGCTGATGCAGAGCATACAGTTACAGCAGAGTTTGTGGGTGAAAAGTACCCTATTACAGTTAAAACCTATGACAACGGCACTGTTCATCTTGACAAAACAGAGGCTGCAATAGGTGAAACTGTAACAGTTACTGTTACACCAGACCCATATAATCAGATAGTATATATCTATCTGGATGATGAATGGATAGAAGTAAGCGATTTGTCAAACAGCTTTACTTTTACATTTACAGTAAGCGGAGAACATACACTGATAGTTGGATTTGAACTGCTGTTCTACGATATTAATGTGGAAGAAAACGAAAACGGTACAATCACTGCAAGCAGCGATTGTGCAGCTTATGGCGAAGAAATCACAATAACAGCTACACCAAATACAGATTATCTGCTGAAAGCTATCTATGTTGACGGTGTGGCAATCGAAGGCAATACATTCACAGTAACAGGTAACCATACTGTTAAAGCTGAATTTATTGCTAAAAACTACGCAAAAATCACAAAACAGCCAACAAGCGCATCTGCTTTGGCAGGCAAAAAAGCAACAGTAACATTTGAAGCAACCGGTGATGGACTTGTTTATGAATGGTTCTACAAGAATAAGAGCTCATCCAAGTTTGTAAAAACAACAAGCTTCAAATCCAACAAATACTCACTTGAAATGACTGATGCACGCGATATGCGCCAGCTCTACTGTGTAGTAACTGACGAATATGGCAACAAAGTAACAACAGACACAGTTACAATCAGCATTACAAGATTTGATATCACAACAGGCACAGTTGCCAACGGCACAATTAAAGTAGATAAAGCTACAGCTAAGATAGGCGAAACTGTAACAGTAACAGCTACACCAAGCAAAAACTACAAACTGACAGCAATCCTCGTTGACGGCGTAGCAATCGAAGGCAATACATTCAAAGTAACTGGCAAACATACAGTTTCTGCAGAATTTGTAGCTGTTGAATATCCAATCACAGTAACAAGTCCAGAAAATGGTACAGTTACAGTGGATAAAGCTACAGCAACAGTGGGTGAAACTGTAACAGTAACAGCTACACCAAGCAAAAACTACAAACTGACAGCAATCCTCGTAGACGGCGTAGCAATCGAAGGCAATACATTCAAAGTAACAGGCAAACATACTGTTACAGCACAGTTTGAAGCTGATAAATTTGCTATCACAACTGAAACCTGGGGCGAAGCAGGTACAGTTGCTGTTGATAAGACAATGGCATCCATTGGCGAAACAGTTACAGTAACAGTTACACCGGCACAGCACAACCAGATAATTGCCATCTGTGTAAACGACGAAGAAGTGACAATAGACGGCAATATGGGTGAAAGCTTCACATTCACATTCACAGTAACAGGCAAACACCACATTTCCGCAGGTTTTGAATTCCTGTTCTTTGATATTGAAACAGAAGTTATTGGCGAAGGTGAAGTTGATGTAAGCAGCGATTGTGCAGCTTATGGCGAAGAAATCACAGTAACAGCTACACCAAATGCCGACTACAAGCTGGTGGCTATCTACGTTGACGGCGTGGCAGTGGAAGGCAACACATTCACAGTAACAGGCAACCATACTGTTAAAGCTGAATTTATTGATAAAAACTACGCAAAAATCACAAAACAGCCTACAAGCGCATCTGCTTTGGCAGGCAAAAAAGCAACAGTAACATTTGAAGCTGAAGGTGACGGACTTGTTTATGAATGGTTCTACAAGAGCAAGAGCTCAAGCAAGTTTGTAAAAACAACAAGCTTCAAATCCAACAAATACTCACTTGAAATGACTGATGCACGCGATATGCGCCAGCTCTACTGTGTAGTAACTGATGAATATGGCAACAAAGTAACAACTGATACAGTTACAATC